>NZ_CP011102.1:3065646-3406292 GCF_003534205.1 Listeria weihenstephanensis
CATCAGAAACGGAATACCAACCTTCGTATTGACCGAGGTAAATATCACCTTGATCGAGCAATTGTTGAAAAATAGTCGCGACGCCATCTTTATGACGTGGTTCTGTTGTCCGAATGAAATCGGTATTTGTAATCTCAAGTTTTTTCCATAAATCTTGGAATCCAGCTGCGATATCATCTACATAGCTTTGCGGAGAGATCTTTTGTTCTTCTGCTTTTTGCTGTATTTTTTGACCGTGCTCATCTGTTCCTGTTAAATAAAAGACATCAAACCCGCGCAGGCGCTTGTATCTCGCCATCGCATCTCCAGCAACTGTTGTATATGCGTGTCCAATATGCGCTTTCCCACTTGGATAATAAATCGGAGTTGTAATATAAAATGTATTATTCTCTTTTGGCAATCTAATCCTCTCCCATTCTTCCGCCGAAATTTTTACGTTGTTAAATTCGCAATTACCTTCTATTATATCATTTTCTATCTAAAACGAAACACCGCCAGCCTTAAAAAGATAAAAAAATAAGCAGAACCTGTGTAGATTCTGCTCGTTTCTATTTTATTTCGTAAATCCAATCATAAATCCACCGGCGCTGACTAAAATAATACCGATAATTACGAGAATAAGTTCCCGTTTAGTCTTTTTCTCGCCTAGGAGTAAAATGCCGCCTAGTGTCGAGATGACAACACCCATTTGTGATAGCGAGAAACTGATTGCTACACCGATGACCGTGTTGGAAATAAGTAAGGCTAAGTTACCAATACTCCAAATGACGCCTGGAATAACGCTGAGCCATGTTTCTCTTGTGAAGTAATCGTGACGCTCTTTAAGTGAGAACACGAGCGCTGCAACGACCATACCCACAGCTTGCGGCAAGATCGCTTCCCAACCGCTGATATCGAAGGCTTTTAAAATAACGACGTAAGCCACGTAACCAAGTGATGAGATAATAAGCGCGAACATTCCTTGCTTCATATTGCTATTTTGCGATTTATGTTGTTGATAGGATGTCAGCGAAATACCCACAATGATAAAGGCGAGCGCTGAAAAACCTAATACTAATTTTGCGGTTGTTCCCCATTCTTGGAAAACGAAAACTCCGAATAGTGAGGTTCCTACGAGTTGCATCCCAGTTGATAGCGGCATTGCTTTCGAAACGCCGATATGTGTGAATGCTTTGAATTGATTCAGTTGTCCCACTGTCCAGAAAACACCTGAGACGAAACTAACTAATAATATAGTCATAGTAAACGCAGGTGTAGAATAAAAATACATCCCTATTGCAAAGATCAGCGCACCAAATGTTACGCCAAGCGTTTGTTGATGTGGTTTTCCTCCGATTTTTGAAACAACGAGTGGCATGATCCCCCACATCACTGCTGGAATGAGTGCAATTAATATTTCCATCCAAAAAACTCCTTTCGAATCCATATGCGCTACAACTGCCCTTAAAAACAATATTTGTAATTGCGCAACTTTTTCTTTATAAATAGCGTCCCAACTAGGTTTATACCCTTTTTTCAGAACAATAATCATTTTTTTTGTATTTATTGATATTTTCATCTAGCTTTTTTAGGAAATTCTTGGTATTATAGATAATAGACCAAAGAGTTAGGAGGTAAGAATATGAAATCTACAGGTATGGTAAGAAAAATTGACGAACTAGGACGTATCGTAATCCCAGTTGAAATTCGTCGTAACCTAGGCGTTGCTGTTAAAGATGCTTTAGAAATTTACATCAATGAAGATGAAATTATCCTAAAGAAATATACAGCTAGCAACCTTTGTGACATCACTGGTGAATTTTCCGATCAAAACAAGCAAGTTGTTGACGGTAAATTAACACTTAGCCGTGATGGAGCTGAGAAATTAGTAGCTGACATCCGTCGTCAATTCGGCGATGATATCTAAGACTACAACTAAAGAAAGTATCCTATTTGAAAGCGTGCTAGCCTCAAATAGGATGCTTTTTTGTTTGGGTTCTTACGAAGCGTACTTTGCTGAGTTAGAACCCAAATATAAGAGCGAACGTAGTGAGTTGTTAATCCTTTGTTGGCTTGAGCCTACTTATGGGTAAATCGGCGGCAAGCGTTCGCATTGTTGTGACTGTTCGAAATGAAATGAGTTACAATCTCAATATGCATGAGAGTGAAGCGAGCATGTAATCCATTATTATTCGGCGGACTTCCAGTTCTTCTACGCTACGCTTCGCATAACTTCTTACATGGTCGGGGAAACTACCCCCTCCCTGTTTTCAGTCATCACGTACACGAGTACGCTCCGCTTCCGGGTCCCACCGAATGGATGGAATGCAAACGCTTTCGCTCGATTTATTTAAAGCAGAATGTAGATGATACGCAAAAAGAATAAAGAATAAAGAATAAAGAATAAAAATCTAAAGACTTAAAGACTTAAAGACTTAAAGACTTAAAGACTTAAAGACTTAAAGACTTAAAGACTTAAAGACTTAAAGACTTAAAGACTTAAAGACTTAAAGACTTAAAGACTTAATAAATCTTAGTTTAGTTTTCTATCACCACGAATGAGGTTAATTTTGAGATTTTGGCGTCTGGTTTGTTGCTTTGGAAGGTGAAGATGTCGGAGAAGTAGACGTGTTTGCCTTTTTTATTTGTGACGGTTCCGTGGGCGGAGCCTTCTTTGCCGTGGCTTAGGAGCGACTGGACTTCGAGTATGCTGACTGCTTGGAGGTTTGCCACTAGTTCTGCGATGAATTTATCGCGGCCCTTGATTTCGAATTCGCCGGGTACTGTCCACACGAACGACTCTTCTAATACGCTTTCGAGTGCGGCTCTGTCACCTGATGCGGACGCTACAAGATAGTCTCGGATAATGCGTTTTTTTGGTGCGTTGTCGCAGTCGAAATCACAGAATACCGCGAATCCCACTCCTGATGAGGCGCTTTTTGTTGGATTTCCTGTAAATGTTAAACCATTCTCCGACAAGGCTTCCTTTAAAATCCGAATCGCTTTTGGTCCAACGCCGTGCAGTTTTAGCAGCGTTTTTTCGTCGTATTCGACTACTTGTTCGAGCGTATTTATGTCTAGAAGTTGCAACGCGTTTGTTGCTGGCTTACCGATATTGGGTAGTTTCGTCATTTGGGATTCCTCCTTTTTCTACTACTATTATTATAGCAAGGATAGACATTTTTTCACAAAAAAAGACCCGCGCGATGACGAGTCTTTTTCATTATAGTTCGTGATATGCTTGGTAAACTTCGCGTTTTGGTAGTTGACGGGTTTTCATGACTTGCTTGATGGCTTCTTTGGATGACACGGATTCTTCATCCATCACTTTTTCGACGTGCTCTTTGATTGGCATTGTCGCCCACCAAACTTCTTCGTCTTCGCTTGGAGCTTCTTGATTTCCTTCGACAATAACGCAAAATTCACCGCGAATTTCGGTTTCTTTCGCCCATTCTAGTGCTTCTTCCACCGTTCCTCGCAAAAACTCTTCGTATTTCTTCGTTAGCTCACGGCATAATACAATTTTGCGGGTGCTTCCGAGTACTTTGTTCATCGCTTTTAGAACCTCTTTTAAGCGGTGTGGGGATTCGTAAATGATCCACGTTTCTTCATGACGATTTAGCGCGTTTAGAGCCGTCTCGCGGTCTTTATTGCCTCTTGGGAGAAAACCGTAAAAATAAAATGGTTGTGGCGCAAGGCCGGACGCGATCAGGGCTGTTAGGGCTGCGTTTGCGCCTGGTAGTGGCACGACGGTGATTCCGGCTTCAATTGCCGCGCCGACTAGTTCGTAGCCTGGATCGGATATCGAGGGCATTCCTGCGTCACTCACGACGGCGATCGTTGTTCCTGACTGTAATTTTTCGATGAGCTCGTCTTGGCGGTTGATTTTATTATGTTCGTGATAGCTCACCATTTTTGTATGTATCTCGAAATGATTTAGTAGCTTGATCGTGTTCCGCGTGTCTTCCGCTGCGATTAAATCCACTTCTTTCAAAATCCGAACTGCTCGCATCGTGATGTCTTCTAGATTACCGATCGGTGTTGGAACTAAGTATAGGATCCCTTTTGCATCAATTGTTTCGGCAAAACTTTTCTGGCTTTTCATATGGTATTTCACTCCTTATTTTTTTCTAGGTAGGTATCTTTTTCTTTGCGTACTAATTTTTTAAAGGCTGATTCGGCTTTGGTCGCCTCGGATCTGGTTTCGAAACATTCGGAATGGATCACTCGGACTGGACGCCTATTTCGTGTATATTTACAGCGGATTCCAGCGTTATGTTCGGCTTCCCGGCGCGTAACATCTGTTGTGTAACCGCCATAATAGGAGCCATCTTTGCACTCTAATACATAAAAATAATGCGTTTCACTCTTTGCCATAAAGTAACTCCCTCACTTGGGCTGTGTATTCGCCAACCGCGTCGTGTACAATGATTGGCGGTAAGTATTTCACGCCTGGTTTCGCACCTTTTATTCCTTCAATCAAAATCGTGTTTGCTTCTCGTTCGACACGCGGATGCACAAATTGGATTCGTTTTGGTTCAAGGCCGTATTCACGCATGATATCAATAATTTCAAGTAAACGTTCTGGACGGTGAACAAAGCTCGCCTTTCCGCCTTGTTTGAGCAAATCTGCTGCGACTTGAATCGTATCGCGCAATGTGCAATGGACCTCATGACGCGCGATTCGCAAGTGCTCATTTTCATTTTTAATACTGGTCGATTCTAGCGCAAAATAGGGCGGGTTGCAGGTGACAAAGCTGTTTTTTCCTTTTCCAAGTATCGGCACAATATCGCGCAAATCTTGTTGCATAATTTCAATCTGATCTGTAAGCTCGTTGTACGAAACGCTGCGTCGTGCCATATCTGCAAGTCGTTCTTGAATCTCGACACCGATGATTGGTACTTTTGTTCGCGGACTAATCAAAAGCGGAATAATGCCGTTACCGCTACACAGATCGATGACACGCCCTTTTTGGTATGGAATATAGCTGAATCTAGCGAGCAAAACTGCATCTAACGAAAAGGAAAACACCGTTGGGCTTTGGATAATCCGCAAATTCTCCGCTAATAAATGATCTAACCTCTCGTCTCCGACTAACATAAAAATCTCTCCTTAAAAAAAGGCCCTCTCTTGTAGAAGAGAAAGCCGCGTTTTACTTCTTATTTAATAACGACATGCAGAAAAGGCAATCTTCATCGTTTCCGCGCGGGCTTCCAAAATGCACGTTACAAATATGGAAACCTTCTTTATACAGTTTGACTAGATTATCATAACCTTCTCCGACTTCGATCATTTGACGCATCGCTTCTTTTCGGGCCGGTGCCATAGCTCCCAGCGCTTTCTCAGCTGGAATCTGGCTGACGTGTTGCTTTCCATCAAGCTCTTCTAACCGACGACGCAAATGCTCATTTTCTAAATTCAGGCGGTTATTTTCTTCTAGCATGTCGCCTAGGTTCTGCTTCAAATCACCAAGTTGTTGGTATAACTCGCCAATCTGCTCTTCCATATTACTGACGGAATCAAAAAGTGCTTTTTTGTCCATAGTTTTCACCTCAAGACTTCGCCGGTTCTTTTGAAAAGGCATTAAATGGACGTAATTCTTCTAATGCATATTCAATGACCGCGTCTTGATCTGGTAATCTAACTTGCATAATTCGGCCGAGTAAGTTGATGCCTACAACGCGTGCTTTACCATCAGGGGTGACAACGTGTTGACCAACATCAGGCATCTCTTTTTTCGCCGTTTCATATTCATCATTCTCATATTTCAAACAACACATTAAACGACCGCAAAGTCCGGAAATCTTCGTCGGATTAAGCGATAGGTTCTGATCTTTTGCCATCTTGATGGAAACTGGTTCAAAATCACCTAAAAACGTGGAACAGCAGAGCATACGGCCACATGGACCAATTCCACCTAGCAATTTCGCTTCATCACGTACTCCGATTTGGCGTAATTCGATCCGCGTACGGAAAATAGCTGCTAAATCCTTCACTAGTTCACGAAAATCGACGCGACCTTCTGCGGTGAAATAGAAAATAATTTTATTGCGATCAAATGTATAATCAACGTCTACCAGATTCATCTCGATTTTGTGTTCGTGAATCTTCTCATCGCATAGTAAAAACGCTCGCTCACAGGAAGCTGCATTTTCTGCGACACATTTATAATCAGCGTCGGTTGCAACGCGTAATACTCGTTTTAAAGGCATAACAACGTCTTCATCATCGACTTCTCGTGGTCCAATAACAGCTTTCCCAAACTCTATTCCCTGTGCATTTTCGACGATAACGCCTTGTCCCTCTATAATCTTGAGTTTCTCGGGCGAAAAATAATATATTTTACCGGCTTCCTTGAAACGGACGCCTACAACTTTTGGCAATTGGACTACCTCCCTTGAATTTTGAGTACGAGTTGCTCCATTAATAACTGGGTGTTCATATTGGAATCGAGTTTGCGCTTTGCTTCTAATATGATTTCCATTTCAGCAGTCGTGTCGGTTAGTGACTTGCGTAATATTCCTTGTTTTAACATCGCTTCTTGCTCCATGCAGATCGGTTGGTACTCATCATTTAGTGATAAGTGCAGGCGATCGCGATATAGGAGTAGCAACATTTCTAAGCCTAAGTGCAACTGTGTTTTATCTTTAAATATCGGCATCCACGACTCGTGAATTAGTAAAATCGGATCGACGCCTTGGTGGTGTAACCCTTCGTATAGCTTGATTGTCACGTTGCGCGCCTCGGCAAACCACTCGTCTTCATTCCATGCAAGTGCTTGTTCGGCATTTCCAGCGAGACTTGCCAACACACGTGCTTTTTGTTCTAAAATTCCTTGCGCAACTAAGTCTACTACAAATGCTTCAAACGGCAAAGCTCGGAAGCTCACTGGTTGAAGTCTAGACTGAATTGTCGGCAAAATTTGCTGTGGATTTGCGGTCAGAAAAAGAATCAACATCCCGCCATCTGGTTCTTCTATAAATTTAAGCAAAGAATTGGCAGATTGAACCGTCATCTTGTCTGCGCTATCGATAATCAGAACTTTACGATCTGACTCCATACCACGCTTAGAAAGTTCCTGCTTTAATTCTCGTACTTGATCAATTTTGATACTGTTGCCATCTGGTTCTAGCCAATGAACATCGGGGTGGTTATCGCTATCGATTCGCAGGCAGTTATTACAAGTTCCGCAAGCCATTTCATCATCACTTTTTTCTAAGCAAAAGCGGGTCTGAGCAAGCCATTTAGCAGTGCGCTTCTTACCAGTTCCACGCGCGCCTTCTAGTAAATAACCATGTGCCAAGCGGTCCATTTGAATGCTTTTTATGAATAATTGCATAGCGATCGGTTGCATCGATAATAGATCTGCTTGTCGTCCCACGAAAAACCCCTCCAATCATTTCTCTACATTATAACATGACGGGCAAGGTTGTGGCGCTACTTTTGCTAAAAAATGTGTTAAAACTCTTCGCCGCGCATAATAGCCAACACGCGGGTATTTGGCAGGTAACGCTTGATTTCCCGCAGCTTGGTGTATGTATCTGGATCATTGGTATATTCAGCGAGTTGCATCGCTACAGCACTACTTCGACTGACGCCTGCATTACAATGTACGACGATTTGGCTGATATCATCAAATTGGTCCACAAAATCATGAATAATTTCGGCGTGCTTTTTGTTAAACAGGATCATGTCATCGGATTCTTTTTTACTCAGTCCCCAATAATCGTCTTCTTCATTGATATCATTGAAATTCACTTCTAAAACGCCTTGATATTTACCGGGATCTTTTAGAGGTGCAAACGCTTTATCTTTATCGGCAATGCGAATCATAATCGGTGTTTTCCCAATCGGATCAAACGAGGTTGCGATCACTTCTGGTAGGGCAATGATGGGCAATGTATACGGATCAAAATCTATTTGACGACGCTTTTCATTAATATAATTAGCCACGGTTATCATGCTCCTTACTTCGAACAAGTTTTACTACCCTTTCATTTTAGCATTTTTTCTTAGATTACCCTAGTGTTATCGCCTTTTTTATGTGCGTTGCTTCACTTTGTCTAAAACGAACAAACAATTTCTAAAGTTTAGATGAAACGCCTAAGGTAATTGATTTCGGAGCATGCTATATTTAGAACACAGAGCTGACACGATTTGTCTCAAGAATATATTTAAAGCGCTTTCTTTTCAAGGTTATTCGCTTATTTTAAGCTTAGAAATTACGATAAAGGAGGATAATTATGGTTCAAGTGAGTGATTCACAGCTAGAGAAGTATAGGTCTCGTGGTTATAGCGATGATTTATTGCCAAAAACAGAGAACAAACGAACATGGGGTACGTTTAACTATTTCACATTGTGGATGGGTTCTGTACATAACGTTCCTAACTATGTGGCGGTTGGAGGGTTTCTGATCCTCGGATTGTCCACGGTTAGCATTATGGCGGCGATTATTGTAAGCGCATTTATTATTGCAGCGGTCATGGTCTTGAATGGTTCGGCTGGTTCGAAATACGGCGTTCCTTTCGCGATGATTTTACGGGCTTCTTATGGGGTTCGTGGTGCGCTTTTCCCTGGTATTTTGCGGGGATGTGTGGCAGCGATTATGTGGTTCGGCTTACAATGTTACGCAGGTTCGCTCGCCTTTCTGATTTTAATCGGTAAAATTTGGCCTGGCTTTTTGGAGATTGGTAGCGGGATTAATATTTTAGGAATCACCGTCCCTGGTTTGATCGCCTTTCTCATTTTCTGGGCAGTGAATGTGGCGATTGGATTTGGTGGTGGCGGCGTTTTGAATAAATTTACCGCGATTTTGAATCCTTGTATTTACATCGTCTTTGGCGGCATGGCGATTTGGGCGATTTATTTAGCTGGTTTCGGCAATATCGTCAGCTATGTTCCCTCTAATGTGCAAACTGGTGGAAACTCGATTTTCCTATTCCTCGTGGTGATTAACGCCGTTGTTGCGGTTTGGGCGGCGCCGGCTGTTAGTGCTTCCGATTTTACGCAAAATGCTAAAAGTTTTAAAGCGCAAGCATCTGGGCAAACGTTCGGGCTTGTGGTAGCGTATATTTTATTCGCTTTGGCTAGTGTTTGTATTTTAGCGGGCGCGAGTATTCATTATGGTACGGAAACTTGGAATGTACTCGATATTGTGCAAAAATGGGATAGCTTGTTTGCATCGATTTTCGCCGTCTTGGTTATTCTGATGACGACGATTTCAACGAATGCGACGGGAAATATTATTCCAGCGGGATATCAGATTGCTGCGATTTTTCCGAAGAAGTTGACGTATAAGCACGGTGTTATGATTGCGAGTATTATTAGTGTCCTGATTTGTCCGTGGAAATTGATGGAGAATCAGGCAAGTATTTATTTATTTCTTGATATTATCGGTGGTATTCTTGGCCCTGTTATCGGCGTAATGTTGGCGCATTATTTCATTATTATGAAGCGTCAGATCAATCTGGATAGCCTCTACACGGAGCCAGGCCACTTTTCTTATTACAAAAATGGTTTTAATTCGCTAGCGTTTGTTGTAACGATTGTTGCCGTGGTTATATCGCTGAGCGGTAAGTTTATCCCTGTCTTGGAGCCAGTTTCCAGACTTTCATGGTTCGTCGGTGTGATCGTAGCTTTTGGCGCGTATGCTCTATTTGCCACGCTACATCGCAAGAAAAATCCATCGTTCTATGATGAAATACCAGAAGTTACGATTAAAAAAATAGGAGTTGAAGGAAATGAGTTATGATTTAATTATCAAAAATGGTACAGTGATTTTGGACACAGAAGCGGTAGTGACAGATGTGGCGGTAATGAATGGAAAAATCGTGGCAATCGGCGCTGATCTAGGCGAGGCGAAGAAGGTCATCGATGCTAGCGGTTTGGTGGTTTCTCCTGGTATGGTTGATGCGCATGTGCATATTTCTGAGCCAGGTCGTACAGAATGGGAAGGCTATGAAACAGGGACAAAAGCTGCTGCAAAAGGTGGCGTAACGTCATTCATCGAGATGCCGCTCAATCAACTACCGGCAACAATTGATCGTGAATCTCTAAATCTTAAATTTGATGCTGCAAAAGGGAAACTTAGCGTGGATGTAGCGCTTTTTGGAGGCCTTGTTCCACACAACTTGGATCGTCTTCATGAGTTAAACGAAGATGGCGTCGCGGCTTATAAATGCTTCCTTGCAACGTGTGGCTTTGATGGTGTCGATAATGATTTCCGTAATGTTGATGATTATTCATTCTTTGTTGGTATGCAAAAAATCGCGAAGATGGGCAAAATTTTAGCAATCCATGCTGAAAATGCGCTGATCTGCGATGAATTAGGTAAAGTGGCACAAGCAGAAGGCAAAACATCGGCGAAAGATTATGTGGCATCACGCCCTGTTTTCACAGAAGTTGAAGCAGTGCGGCGCGCCATCTATCTTGCTAAAGTTGCTGGTTGTCAGATTCATATCTGTCATTTGAGTACTCCAGAAGGCGTCGAAGAAGTAACTCGTGCACGTAATGAAGGTCAGAAAGTGACATGTGAATCTTGTACGCATTATTTCGCGATTGATGAGGAGCAGTTTGAAGAGATTGGTAGCCTAGCTAAATGTGCCCCACCGTTACGCGATAAAGCGAATCAAGATCGGCTTTGGGAGAAACTTTTTGCGGGTGAAATTGATTTCGTAACTTCGGATCACTCGCCTTGCCCTCCAGATATGAAAATTGGCAATGCGTTTACAGCTTGGGGCGGGATTTCTGGATTGCAAAATAATGTGGATATCATGTTTGATGAAGCGGTTCAAAAACGTGGTATGGCATTGACTCAATTCGCGAAACTGATTGCCTCAAACCCAGCGGATCTTTATAAACTAGCGGATAAAGGACATATCGCGATTGGCAAAGATGCCGATTTCGCATTGATTCAGCCAAATGCCCCGTACACGCTTGCCGCTGAGGACTTGGAGTACCGTCATAAAGTTAGCCCGTACATCGGTCGCACAATCGGCGCACAAGTCGTGGCAACGGTACTACGCGGTTCCGTGATTTATGACAAGGAACACGGTGTTCGTGATACACATGAAGGCTCGTTCGTTCTACAAAACGCAAAAGAAACCGTTCAATAAAGTTTTTTCAGCAGGCTCTGTGTATTTTCGCAGAGCCTGTTTTATTTTTCGCGTGTTGCTGTTATACTTGTAGTAGCTAAATTATGATTTATTGGAGGCCGAATATGAGCGTAACTACGCAGTTTCGAAAAGGTGCGCTAGACATGTGTGTGCTTTACATTTTGCAGACGGATGATTTTTATGGCTATGATTTAACACAACAAATAAAAAAACATATACCTATCACGGAAAGTACGTTGTATCCACTTTTGCGTCGGCTTGTGAAAGATGGTTATTGCGCGACGTATACAGTAGAATCACCAACTGGGCCACAACGGAAATACTATCATATCACGCATCAAGGTCGGATTTTTTTGAAAGAGACATTACAAGAATGGGATGAATTCACGGCAAGTATCGCAGCTTTACGAAAGGAGATCAAACCAAATGAATAGAACCGATTTTTTTGAAACGTTGCATCATGGTCTGCGTTCTCTCCCTGAAGACGAGCGTGCCAGTATTATCAAAGATTTGGACGAACACATCGCGGTAAGTTTGGAGAACGGGATTTCGGAAGTCGATGCCATTGCTTTGCTAGGAGACCCTACTGATATCATCGATCAATATGTGCAGGAAGCTGTTGTGGTTCCTAAGCGCGTGCAACAACCCATTATTCAAAAATCGATGCCACAACCAGATCCACCTCAGGTTCAGGTGGAAACGAAAACAGATAAACCCGCCAACAAGCAGATTTCTCCGTTTAAAATCGTGCTGATTGCAGGTATGTGTTTTATTATATTGATGCTGCTTTTGGATGCATTGGATTAAAAATAGCAACTTGGATTCATGTTGAAAAATCCAAGTTGCTATTTTTATTTGGTATTATAACATTGCTATACGCTTATTTAATCACAGGTATTGATACGCGACGCATCTCCACATACGCCTTATCCAGACCAATGATTTCCACTTTATTAGTCGTCGCAGAAATGAAATTGTTCGCATAGGTCACTTTATATTTATTCGTTACGCGATCAATCGTCGCTTGTTGTTTGACCACAGCATTCACTGAAAAACGCACATAAGCTATATCTTTCCCACACGCCCCTGCAATTTCTTTCGTCCCTAATTTATAATTTGCTGGCGCGGTTAATGTCGCTTGTAAGGCTGGTTTGACGACAACTGGGGTTATAACTTGTACTTTTTTCGTTGCGTCTAATCCTCTCACTTCCACTTTACTCGCTGTTGCAATACCATATTTTCGCATCTCCATAAAACTATATTTTCCAACCTGATTCGCTATGTTCGTTGCCTGTCCTTTATTCACACCGTTGACCCACAATTGAACTGTTACGATATCTTTACCGTACGTGCCCAACAATTGCGGATATTCTACAGGATAGGTCTCTACTTTCAAATCATAATCCTTCCATACCGTCACCGCGACAGGGATTCGTTTTCGCTCGACAAACGCGCCATCCACGCCCTGCACTTCGACTTTCAGTGTTGCGTTCGTTATATGTTGCGCAGCATTCTCAAAACGATAACTTCCATCAGTACTAAGCGTCGCACTGGTCTTGTTCACACCATTCACACATAGACGTACCCCTTGAATATCTTTACCAAAAGTTCCTGTTAATATCTTGCTTTGATTAATTACAAAAGAGCTAGTCGTTAAACTGTAATCTTTCGGTGCATTCACACGTACTAACAGCCGCACCCGTTCTTGATAAACCTTGTTTACACCCACAATTTCCACTATATCATTCACCGTTTTAATAAAAGTCGATGCTTTTGCAAAGGTATAATTTCCATTTCCATCTGTCGCTGCTTGCTCGACAACCTCACCATTCACCCATAAACGAACTTTGAACACGCTATCACTATACGTCCCAGCGAACGTAGCGGTTTCTCCAATCGTATAGTCCTGCGCTGTCACTTGGAAGAGGCTACTCATAATAACTGGAATGCGACTTGCCTCTTGCCCCCACTCATTTCTCCCGACGATTTCTACCTCTTTAGACACACTAGTTAGAAGTATTGTTGTATCTTTTAAGGTGTAGTTACCATTCCCATCCATAGGTATATCAAGCATTTCTTTTCCATCTATCCATAATGATACCCCTGCAATAGAATGACCGTGCGTGCCTGTTAAAGCGCGTTCAGGATAGGCAATCACATATGTTACGACCGTCATACCATAATCTAGATATTGGATCTCTATCTCCTGACATATTTCATCGTCCACACCTTTTCCACGAAGAATAAACGTATCTTCCCAGCGAATATTTTTGGCGGCAAGCCCCGTGACTTGGAAGGTATTAATCCCTGTAATTGTGACTGGTACCTCGATATTTCTAATCACCGCAGAAACCACTCGGATGTCTCGCCCAAACGTACCCGTAATCTGGTCCGTTCCTAATGTATAATCGCTTCCTGTCAATGTATAATCGAGAGGTGCCTCCAATACACGCACGGGTAATCGATATCGTTCCACACCTTGGCGATCTATCGCAATCAGTTCCAGAATATCGCCTGGGCTAATCATCATATCTTCCACAGAGATCGCATACCGACCGGTTCCATCCAGCGTTGCATTTTTTGTCATGCCAGTTGTTTGTAGCTTGATGGCGTAGATCTCAGTACCGTATGTCCCGGTAATCTGCGTATCGTGAATTGTATAATCCGTATCCGTTGTGATAGATACGTCTGAAAGGAACGTAATCGCCACTTGTTCCACTTGATTTCCACGAATATCCTTCCCAATGAAAGAGTATGTTGCTGTTCTCTCCACCAGTTTAGTGGCGATATTTGAGAAAAGAAAGGTGCCTTGACTATTAACGCTAGCTTCATCGATTTTCACATTCCCCTTATGTAACTCGACTGTACAAATGGGTAGAAAACACTGACTTTGATAATCTTGACTTGGCGTTACATCATCGTAAACCACTTTTTCTACAAATAATGATTTATGCAGCACCTCAATTCGTTCATTCAAAACAGTTTCGAAAGCGGTTTCTTTTTTGTGCGTAGTTAATCTATTATTGTTGACCGCCACATGCTTAATGACGGTATCTCCTATATTTTCAGGGCTCGCCACAAGCAACAAATCCGGTTGCGCCCATTTCTCTGGGTAATAACCTTCCAACGGCTGATGATAAATCCGATTATTATGCAAAACGACCTCTTCTGACATAACAGTACGCCCATTTTCTTCCCCTAATCGAATCGTCATAAAGCGTGGTTTCGTTGTGAATGAGCTCACCACACCAGTTTGCCCACTTCCGTTTATAATCCCTTTCATATAGAAATCATTATCCAAAATTTCTAAACCAATGCCTCGCGTGTGAGTCACACTCGTTCCATCATCATTACGCTCCACATTGTTCCGCTTTTTCACTGTGATAGTCCGTAATGGAAGACGAATTTCACCTTCTAATTCGAGCATATTTTCTGTCACGACTACATCGGATACTTCTCCAATAGCCTTCTCAGTTGGATTCTTGGATACTTCACGCTGTGCGGCGAAAAGGAAGCCAAAAATATGGACACTTCGAACTTTCGCTGTATTTCCTTGTAACCGAACATTGCTGGCACCGCTGAGTCGGTAGGGTAGATACAGGGTGTGAGGGGTTGTAGGTAGTGGCCTGTTCTTCCTTGTGTTTACATCTACCGGATTAACCGCTGTATTCCCGTGTAATGCAATAATATTAGGATTACACGGATTTTCTTTCGGAACAGCATTGTTCACACGTTCAACCTCATCCCAGCCCGCCGTAACGTGATTCCCTGTAATAACTAGTTCTGTGTTATTTGGTCCATAACTATCTATACCACCGTCGAACATCTCCGTGCTATTTTTAGGATCATTGACAGAATAGTAATGGTAAACGCCATACCGTTGCATCCAATCGGTCACTTTATTGTTTATCACACTCACTTTTTCGTTACCTCGGTATATTTGGATGCCTGCACGCCCTGTATTGGTAGTCTGATTCCCCTCCAGAATAACATCGTGGCAAAATTCCAGCGAAATACCGCTTAAATAACCTATGTTTTTTATATCACAATCTATCACACGTAAATTTTCAATTCCACCAAAATTAAAGCCGTTTTTCCCAACGCTTTTTCCATCTACTTCTACGTTACGAATAGAGATGTTTCGCATTCCTTTGTATGGCGTATAATTTCCTACGTATGGGCCAGTGATGGTTAGTAGTGATGGGGATGCTAGGAAATTGAGTTTAGTGTAGTCGAGGGTCAAACTGATACCTTCATTTCCTGCTTTTATCATGAATTCAAATCTAACATCTTGAATACATACATCATGGAGATAATTCGGATTTTCCGACGTTGGTAAATTACTAAATCCAGCTTCTCCATCTGTACCTAAGCCAAAAATAAATATTGCTTTTTCTTTAGTCGGGTTAAGCTTAGAATCCATTGTCGTTTGAATCGTTGCTTTAGAAATGAGGCGAAGTGACCCTTTAACAAAGTAGGTTCCTGGTAATACCTCGATAAGAATATCCTCTCCTGTTGCTTCCAACGCTTGTATGCGCGTATTCCATAATTGTTGATTATCGGTAGCATATCCTTCCACGTAGTTGTCACGATTAATCAGTTCAATCATTTCTTTAATTGCCATTTCTTCTTCCTCCATCTCATTCTCTTATTTTTTGCTCATTCATTTCTTCTTCCTACTTTATTTGAGAGCACAGTCGTCATAGCGACTGTGCTGAACTCACCTAATTTTTCTTTCTTCGTACTAGATATACCGTAGCACCTAAGACACTGAATACTCCTGAATACCACATAAATAAATTTCTACTATCACCTGTAAATGGTAATTTAACTGTCGTGCTTCCTGATGATTTGGATATGTCGGGACCTGCTGTTGTACTAGGCGTACTAGGTTTTTCCGAATCCTCCTCTATTGGTTTCACTGTAATCGGTACAATAGGAGTCACAGGACGTCCTGGAAATGGAGGTTTTATTGGATTTATTGGCTTCACTGGGGGCACAATAATGCTTGGTATTTCCTTCTCCCATGTCGCATATAACACCAAATTCTCTAGAGTATCATAACTTTCTCCTGACAAATAGCTGATTCCCGAACCATCCGCCGCCGTATTCCAAGCTATAAATGTATATCCTTTTCGTTGCATGTCCTCTCCATGCGCAATCAAAACGGGTGAATTATCTATACTGAAAGGGGTTACTTCAGGTAATTTACTCGTCGCATCTGCTCCATTTCCTTCATAGGTTACTGTATAAACAGATTTCTTCCAGTTTGAATGCAAAATTAGTGATTCATTTGGCATCGTATCTTGTTCGAAATTCCATAATCGTGAAGAAACGCCTTCCCCCACAAACCAACCTAAAAAATCATACCCTAATTTTGTCGGATTTGTTGGTTCTACTACACTTTCTCCCGGAAATATACTCTGAGTTGGTGTTTGTGATGATGCTTCATCGGAATCAAAAGTAACTGTCTGATTCAAAACAAAGGTATAAGATACAAATACCGTTCCTGAAAAGCGCTCCGTGCTATCAACAAAAGAGAAATCGACTTTCTCTGCTCCCGTTAACTCATTAAAAACCACTTGATTCTTCATGGCATCATAATAACTTGGAACATTAGGGTGAGACCATGGTTTGATATTGGTTACACTCATGTTCCTGTCATCTATAATTGGATTATGAACTTTCAGCATCCCCTCTTGGTTCGAGTACTGCATAGGGAGTGTTATATATTGACTTTGTATATTCAGATTCTGCCGTTCTTCAAATCGTGCTACATTACTTATATTTGTAATCTCATTATTCTGCACCCATATTTCCACATTATCTGGCAATACATTGACAAAACTAGCATCAGTGAGTTTATTTGCACCAACACCTAAGTATTTCAGCTTATTGAGACTTGTTAGCGAGCCTACAGATGTAATCTGGTTTATCCCTACTTCTAGTCTTTCCAGTGATGTCACTGCCGCTAAGGGCATCATATCCGTTATCTGATTCCTTAATAGCTCCAAAGTTCGTAACTTCGGCAATCCACTCAAAGGCGTCACGTCCTGTATCTGATTATCCTCCATCTGCAAATAATCCAACTTCACAAGACCTTTCAATGGTGTTACATCCTCAATCTTGTTCTTATTCAGCGTGACATGCTCTAATTGCGATAATTCTTTCATAAAATCCAGCGTTGTTATTTGATTTTTGTCACCCAATAGCCATGTTAATTTCGTCAAATCTCCTATCGGTGAGAAGTCAGTTGTTTGGATATTTTGAAAATCCAAAAAAATTAGTTCTGGTACTTCTTTTAAAAGGCTTAGATCTTGAATAGCATTATTTCTGATATCGAGATATTCTAATTTCGGAAGATACTTCAAAAAATCGAGCGAAGTTATCCCACAGCCATCTAAATCCAAACCGTATAACCCTGGTATTTTCTCTAAAGAACTCAGATCAGTAATACCTGTACTCCCACTAAAATCAATTGACTCCAAATTAGGTAAATTCTCAATCCCTTCAAAATCTATATTACTATCTGCCAAAATACGCAACCCAGTGATAGTCGATAATTTCTCATAACTCACATCCCATGACGTATAGGAATCTAGTGCCTGTGCAGCCGCAAGAGCAAGCCGGAAATCTGCAGGAAACCACTCTCTAAAAGATTTTTTTTCGGATGGGTCGGGGGTTGTTAACTTCTCTGCGTTTACTTTTTTAGATTCGGATGTTTCTAGCAATTCTCCTGTTAGCGCTTCCTTATCTTCTCCAAAAACGGAAAGCGGCGCTACTACCAATGCCAGTGTTAAACTGCACATTGTGATTTTCAGCCATTTGTGATTTTTGTTCATTCCTTCACTCCTCTTTACTACTTTTCTATCTATTTCCAATTATATTAGAGTGAAATTCGCTACACAATAGCAAAAATGGCTGATATTGGATATAACGGCTTTAAATCCCTTTTTTATTTAGAATGTGATTTTATTTACCTATGCTATTGAATTAAACTGCTTTATACGATCATTTTAAATATGTCTAAAGAATGTACGATATAGGCTGTAAGTTAGCGCTTAGGTTAAAGATTTATGACTACATAATAAAAATCCCTACTCTCGCAAGCAGGGATTCTTCATCGTATTTAATTCTCGCTATAAAATTTCAACGCGGCTTGTGCTGCTTCGCCTTTTGCGATTTTGCCGCCGTGGAATGTGATCGAGGCTTCTAGAGCGTTCAGTGTATGCAGAACATTCTCTTTGCGGCTGCTAAAGCCCATGTTTCCGATGCGCCAAATCTTGCCAGCAAGGAAACCGAATGAACTCGCGATTTCGACGCCGTAATGGTGCAGTAATGTCGCACGAACGGCTTCTCCGTCAACGCCTTCTGGGATATTCACGCAGGTTACGGTCGGCATTTTCGTCGCCATATCGCCGAATAGCGTTAAGCCCATTGCATTCAAACCGGTCATCATTGCTTTTTCGTGCTTGCGGTGACGGGCAAAACGGTTTTCCAGGCCTTCTTCGTGAACGATTCTTAAGCCCTCACGTAGCGCATAAATCATCGTTGTCATTTCTGTGTGGTGATTGATATGCTTTGGTCCCCAGTACTGCTGAATTTGGCTGAGGTCTAAGTAGTTACTCGAAATGAAGCGGTCGTTTCGGATGTCTTTTGTTAATCCGAGTTCGACTTGGTAACGGGATGCGAGGATTTTCTCGACTTTTGCGTTGTAGGTTACTGGTGCCATTCCTGTTGGGACGCTGAGGCATTTCTGGGTTCCAGCAACGGCAATGTCCACTCCCCACGCGTCTGTTTGGAAGTCTGCACCGGTAAATGTAGCTACGGCATCAACCATGAATAGGACGTCGTTTTCTTTACAAAATAGGCCGATTTCTTTTAGGTCTTGCATTTGGCCCGTGGATGTTTCACCGTGAACCATGATCAACATTTTTGGATTGTAGGCTTTGATTTCGTCGATAACTGCTTTAGGTTCGAAAACGGTGCCCCATTCTTGCTCGATGATTTTGACTTCTGCTCCTGCGCGCTGGGCTAGTTCTGCCATTAAGTAGCCAAAACGGCCAAATGATGGGACAAGTACTTTGTCGCCAGGTTCGATAATCCCACAAACGGCTGCTTCAAGTCCCGCGCGGGCAGTGCCATCAACGGCGAGCGCCCACTCGTTTTCTGTTTGGAAAGGCATTTTTAAAAGGTTCGTTACGTCGTTCATCATTGCGAAAAATTCTGGATCGTATTGTCCTAAAATTGGTGTGCTCATTGCTCGCAACACGCGTGGTTCGGCTTCTACTGGGCCGGGAGTCATAATTGTTCGAATCGATGCTTGTAATTCTTTTACCATAATAGGTTCCTCCTCCATGATTGAAAAAGAGCGGCCGATCGTTTATGTATATTTATTCACAACATTACTTGGGAATTCATCATACACTCTCCATTGACCGACCGCCACAATAGCTATGCTTCTAATTTTATTTTAAGATAATTCCAAACAGGAAACATTAGTCATAAAGCATGAAAAGGCGATGTTGTTTTGTTCATAGTAGACAACGTTATTGGACGACAAATGTTGCCTGGATATAGTACAATGATAGGGAGTACAGTAGTTTTTATCGAACGTTAAACTTTGGTGTGGTGCGCTTTCGTGCCTGCCAAACAAGGGGGTTTTTCTATGACAACAATGTCTGAACTACTATTAACGCCACGATTTTCTAATATTGAAGTGATAAATGCCGAGGCTGATTTGGAGAATTTGGTGGATACGATTGAGATATCGGAAACGCCTGATATTGTCGCTTATTTGCCTAAAAATACGTTTTTGCTCACGACTGCGATGGCTTTTCAGGATGATCCAGAGGCGCTTTGTAAATTGATTGAAGATTTGCATCGTTTGCCTGCTGCAGGGCTCGGGATTAAGTTGGGGCGTTTTATTGATACGCTTGATCCGATGGTGATCGCGACGGCGAACCGCTTGAAGTTCCCGATTTTGAAGATTCCGCTGACGGTGACGCTGGGCACGATTTCGCATCAATTATTATCTTATATTTGGGACCATCAGACGGAGAAATTCCATTATGCGATTGATATTCAACAGAAGTTTTCAAAAATGATGATCAAGGGTGCGTCTCTTCAGTCGTTGATTCAGAATTTGGGTGGTATTTTGAAGCGGCCGGTGGTGCTCATTAATCCGTTTTTGGAGGTTGTGGCGAGTACGCAGCATTTTAAACAGCCGAGTTATGCCACAACGCTTGATGATATTCATGAGAAATTAAAAAAAACGCCGGAGCTTTCGAGTGAAATGACGTTTTTGTTGGAAGATGATACGTTGTTGATTTCGGTTTTCCCAGTGAAAGTGACGACGTATTATCCGTATTTCCTGGTGATTTTGAAGGCGGATCAGATTCCGTATCCGTTCTCGCAGCTCGCGATTGAGCAGGCGAACACGATTATTTCGTTTACGATTTATAAGAATCAGAAGTTGGCGGAGAGTAATCGGACGTTGCGCGGTAAATTTTTTACAAAGTTGTTGGAAAAAGGTGAGGATGATGCGGAATATACGCGGAACTTGCTGGATTATGGGAAAAGTTATGGGCTGTTGCCTTCTGATTATTATCGGTGTTTAGTCGCTGGGATTGATGAGAGTTCGATGGCGCTGAAGAATTTGACGTTGCAGGAAGAGGTTTATTCGCTGACGTACGAGTGGTTGGAGCGGGAATTGCACCGGAATTTTGAGAGCGCTTTGATTTTTCCGCACCCGACGGAGGATAAGTTTATTATTTTGTTGCAGCAGCATGAAGCGGACTTGAAAGAACGGCTGGTGGCGATTCAGACGGCGCTTGATCGGTTGTTCCCGATTTCGATTTCTTTTGCGGCGGGCAATGAGGTGTATGAGACGGCTTCGATTCATTATTCTTATATGGAGGCTGTGGATACGTATCGGCAAAGCGAGAAGGATCACTATCATTCGTTTGTGCATTTTTATGAGTCGAAGGGAATTATGGAGTTGATGCAGTTTATTCCGGTGGAGCAGATTCAGCATTTTTGTTTGTTCACGTTGAAGACGCTGGCCTACCCGCAAAATGAGATGCATCAGGAGTTGCGGCGGACGTTGCAGGTGTATTTGAGTTGTCAATGTGAGATTACGGAGACGGCGAAACAGCTTTATATTCATCGGAATACGGTGAAGTATAGGATTGCGAAATGTGCGGCGTTGCTCGATCATCCGATTACGCATGCGGATTTTTCGCTGAAGTTGCGGTTGGCGTTGTTGTTGTCGGATAAAAAAGGTTGAGCTAGGAATTTCTAGCTCAACCTTTTTTGATATTCAGCGCCAACAGCCAGCGTCTTTTGCTGAATTAGAGCTTTGTTTTTTATTGAAGTTCTGGAATTTAGAGAAGGTATGGTCTCGGATTCTGGTATTAGTTTATGCTCAGCGCCTTCGGATCTAGCTTCAACAGCCAGCCTCTCGGAATTTTCGGTGCCTCCGCAAAAAACAAAAAAGGTTTTTCACTACGCCCCCTAACAAATTCTGTCGAGGCTAACGGGCTGTTTCCGCTCTTCAGTCAGAACTGCTCAAATTGCTCCACCGGCATTACAAACACTGTCGCGCCGCCAACTTGGACTTCGATTGGGTATGGAACGTACGTGTCTACGGTTACGCCAAGTGAGGCTGAGGGGCTCATGATTTGTTCGCGTGCCTTGCAATTGTTACGGATAATATCGAGTGCAGCTTTTACTTGGTCATCTTCTACTCCGATAATAAATGTCGTGTTTCCTGCTTTTAAAAATCCTCCGGTTGAAGCTAGTTTCGTTGCGCGGAAATTGGCATCTGTTAGCGCGTCGGATAGGCGGTTGCTGTCTTGGTCTTGAACGATTGCATAAATTAGTTTCATGTCTTACATCCCCTTATACATGTTTTTTCTTTATTATATCAGAAAATTTTAGAAAGCTTTACTAATAAAACCTCGTTGGCGAAGCGTTTTTTCTACATATATAACACTTGATGTTAGCTTATTTTTGCTTGGATTCGCTCGAAAATATCTGCGACGATTTCTTCAATGGTTCGCGTGGCATCAATGATTTCAATACGTTCTGGGAACATGTCGCGAACGGTCTCATAGCCAGCTTGTACTTTGTTATGGAATGTCACATCTTCCATGTCTAAACGGTTGACTTCACGGCCTTTGTTCGCGGCTATCCTTGCCAAACCGACGTCTGCTGGAACATCTAGATAAAACGTTACATCTGGCATTGTATCTTCCACGGCAAACTGATTTATTTTCAAAACTTCGTCAATCCCGATATCGCGTCCAACACCTTGATAGGCAAGTGAACTATCGATAAAGCGATCGCACAAAACTACATTTCCTTCTGCCAATGCTGGGCGGATAAGTTCTACGACGTGCTGCCGTCTCGCGCCTGCAATGAGTAAAGCTTCGGTTTTTGCGTCCATTCTGCTGTCGAGATCGTTCAGGAAAATTTCTCGTACGACATCTGAAATCTTGCTGCCTCCGGGTTCTCTTGTTTTTACAAACTGGATTCCTGCTTCTTCTAAACGCTCTGCTAAACGTGTGCCGACCGTTGTTTTTCCCGATCCGTCTGGACCTTCTAACGTGATAAAAATACCGCTCATTTTTGTTACCATCCTTATTCGTTTTCTTAGTTCTAAGCATACCATGAACTGGCGCAAAACGCTTATATTTATATGAAAATTTTCAGCTTGTCTTTGTGGAGCTTTTCACCGCCTTGGTAGTGGTGTTTTTTAACTGACAAAAGTATTTCGATATGGGCTGTTGTTATTTTTTCACCGATTAAAATAATTGGGATTCCCGGGGGATAGGGAATGACCATTTCCGCTGCTGTTTTGCCGATTGCATTTTCGAGTGTTTCAAAACGGGTTGGGCGAGTTATGTCGCGAGCTGAAATTTTTGTGATTAAGTTCGGTGCTGGTAATTCGACAAAGTCATTAGCATCAAAGCTTAACGAGACTTTGGGTGGTAGAAATTCCATGCCATTTTTGATTAGAGGCAATATTAATAATACATTATTGGCATCGGCGAGCTCTGGAAAATATCCAATCTGTTCGAAGATTTCTTGTAGCGCGAAGCCTGATAAACCGTCTTTGCGAACGATGAATTTTAGTGGATCATCGGGCGTGATGACGGTGAGCTCGTTTTCGCGTAACCACTGAAGCCAATCTGCTCGCATTTTTTGAAACGCTTCGGCATCTTTTTCCGTGTAATTGGCCACGTAATGACGCGCGTAATCGAGTGAGGCCATGATTAAATAGGACGGGCTGCTTGATTGCAACATTTGCAGATAGCGCGGGATCTCGGCTAATTCGTCGCGCCATTTTGGTATATGTAAATAGGATCCCATCGTTAAGGCTGGTAGGGTTTTATGCGCGGAATGGACGACAACATCAGCGCCGAGCTCGATTGCTGAGGCTGGGAATAATGACTTGTCCGCTTCAAAATGAGCTCCGTGCGCCTCGTCCACGAGTACGAGTGCGCCAAATTCTCGGCATGTCGCGATGCAAGTTGCGAGGTCAAAACCAAAACCGTAGTAGCTTGGATAGGTAAACACGACGGCGCGAATTGTCTCCATTTGCAAGGCTTCGCGTAGTAGCGCGGCTTCGATACCGTTCGCCGTCCCTGTCTGTGATTCCTTTTGCGTCGCCAAATAAATCGCGTGGACGCCCGCCAAATCTAGCGCGTGCATTACTGATTTATGGCAATCACGCGAGACTATGACCGTATCGCCGCGCTTACAAGTTCCTAGAATCATCGCCAAATTGCCGACAGTGGACCCGTTCACTAACATGTAACTTTGATCAGAATCGTAACACGTCGCGAGTAACTGTTGTGCCTCAAGAATCGCGCCTTCTGGGTGGTGCAGATCGTCCAACCCTGAAACCTCGGTCAAATCATGACGCAAAACCTCGCGATATTTTTCGGGGAACAGCAATCCATTTTTATGACCGGGAACATGTAGCGAACGGTTTCCCGCGTGGTTCCGCAAAGCATCTACTACCGGCATCTTTTTTTGCATGCTAATCTCTCCAATCTTCTTCCCATACATTGTATCATAACGTTTAACCTCCCACCATCAAGGGAATTTTATATATAGAAACTAAAATCAAGGAGGAGATATTTCAAATGAAAAAAATTCTAAATGAAGTAGATCAAGCCGTGGAGCAAATGGTGGAAGGTCTCGTCAAAACGCATGGCGATCTTATTTATCGGGTGGAGGGCACGCGCGTGATTGCTCGTAACGATGTGCGTCCTTTAAAAGTCGGCCTCGTTAGCGGCGGCGGTTCTGGTCACGAGCCTGCGCATGCGGGTTATGTTGGTCGTGGGATGCTTAGCGCCGCTGTTTGTGGTGACGTTTTCACATCGCCAACTCCGGATCAAATTTTAGAAGGTATTAAAGCGGCTGACCAAGGAAAAGGCGTTCTCCTGATCGTGAAAAATTATACGGGTGATGTGATGAATTTCGAAATGGCGGCGGAACTTGCGGAGGCGGAAGATATTGAAGTCGCGTCGGTCCTCGTCAATGATGATATCGCCGTAGAGGATAGCTCGTTTACCACTGGGCGACGTGGCGTGGCAGGAACTGTTCTGGTTCACAAAATCGTTGGCGCAGCAGCAGAGGCCGGTGCATCCCTCCCTGAGCTCCAAGCGCTTGGTGAAAAAGTCGTGGCTTCTGTCAAAACGATTGGCGCGGCTTTGTCTGCTGGAACTGTTCCCGAAGTTGGGCATCGTGGCTTTGAGCTTCCTGAAGATGAGATTGAAGTTGGCGTTGGGATTCACGGTGAGCCTGGATCTAGTCGCGAAAAAGTGATGACTTCGCATGAACTCGCAAATTTACTTTTTGCACGGATTAACGCAGAACTGAGACTTGGCACGGAGGATAAGATCGTCGTCCTCGTCAATGGGATGGGCGCGACGCCACTTATGGAGCAGTATATTTTCACAAACGATGTGCATAATGTCGTCGCGGCGCACGGTATTCCGATTGCCAAAACGATGGTTGGTGACTTCATGACATCGCTTGATATGAGCGGATTATCCTTGACAGTTTTAAAATTAACGGATGAAAAATGGCTGAATATGTTGAACTTCCCGGTCGAAACTAGCGCGTGGAAATAGGAGGAATGACGATGACTTATAATAATAAATGGGCGATAAAGTGGCTGACTGATTTTAGTGATAGCGTTATTGAGAATAAGCAATTATTGAGCGATTTGGATCAGGCGATTGGCGACGGTGATCATGGTATTAATATGGCGCGTGGCCTCACGGAGCTCAAAAAAGCGCTTGCTGAGAAGGAACCTGAGAGTGTGAAAGATGCATTCAAAACGGCGGGCATGACGATTCTTAGCAAGGTTGGCGGCGCATCTGGTCCGCTATATGGTAGTGCTTTTCTTGCGATGAGTAAGGCTGTGGAAACCGATCCACTGAGCGAAACGGATCTGATCGAAGCACTTGAAGCAGGGCTGGCTGGCATCGAACACCGCGGCAAATCTCATGCTGGCGAAAAAACGATGATCGACGTATGGGAGCCTGTGATTAACGCACTGCGCCAAGATGATCTGACGAGCGATGTCATCGAAGCGGCCCTTCAAAAAACGAAAGACTTGAAAGCAACAAAAGGCCGTGCCGCATATCTTGGCGATCGTTCTGTCGGCCATCTTGATCCTGGCGCCTACTCATCCGCGCTACTTTTCCGCGCTTTCCTTGCACAGGAGGACAAATAAATGACGAAAAAATATGGTATCGTGATCATCTCCCATTCCGCTGATGTTGCGTACGGTGTTCACCAAATCATCAAAGAAGTCGCGCAGGACGTTGCGATCACGCATGCTGGTGGAACTGATGATGGGGAAATTGGTACGAGTTTTGAGAAAGTAAGTATCGCTTTTGAGACGAATGAAGCTGATCATATCTATGCTTTTTACGATCTTGGTAGCGCAAAAATGAATATCGAAACGGTGATGGAAATCTCGGATAAGGAAATTCTTCTGTTTGATGTTCCGATTTTGGAAGGTGCCTACGTAACCGCAGCTCAGCTCCAAATGGACGAAAGCATCGACGTGATTAACGCGAATTTAAAAACGATTATTGTAAAATAAAAAATGGCGCGAACTACTCTAATTTTCAGTAGTCTGCGCCATTTTTCTTGTTCACCAGCTTGCTTTTTTCACGCCGGGTATCTGTCCTTTATGAGCATATTCGCGAAATGTAATCCGTGACATTCCAAACTTACGCATGTAAGCTCTAGGTCTGCCATCAATCAAATCACGATTCTTATAGCGATTGGGGTTCGAATCTTTTGGTAGTTTACTTAAGGCTTCTATATTTCCGCTGGCCTTTAATTCACTTCGTAATTCCGCGTATTGCGCAATTAGTTGGCGTTGTTTTGCAGCTTTTGCTATTTTGGATTTCTTAGCCATTTACTTTCCTCCTCGATATAAATAGTAATCATTACGATTTAATAAGTATACGCCTACTATTTCGATAAAGCAAGTTTAGGATATCAAAAAAACACAGACGAACCTACAACTAGCACTTGCAGGCCCATCTGTGTGGGATGATGGCACTCTAAGCAAGCCGCACACATAAGCTTACTTATAGAGCCAATATTAATTCTATCCTATTTCTAGGATTTAGTCAAATGATTTATCAGAAAATACTTTCTTATTCAAATTAACTATTTTAATACTCTAATCAACTTATTTCTTAGTTTGTATTCTCAATAAATGCTTTTATTTCTTGATCGACGCCAATATTAGCATGAAGCCAACTATGTTGTGCGAATCTCCCCGTAAAAAGTACTTCTCGATAGTCATTTTTGTTAAATAGGAAAGCGGCACTTTTGGCACTATCAACAGCTACCGGGCCATCACTTCGGCTACCGTCATCAAGATCTCCAACGATATTTAGAACCTCGAGATCTGACGGAATTTTCGCCTGTCGTTTCATCATTTCTTGAAAGTACACGGATTCCTTTTTCGGACCGGTTTTAGTTAGATCATAAGCTGTTTTGCCGTCGCTCGACACGACAGAACCATTAAACGGAGTACCTATAGCAGTAAATGTAGTCACTTTTGGATAACTATTCGATTTATAATTATATTTCTGTAGATAATTAACAAACGTGAGGCCACCATAAGAATGCGCGACAACATCTACTTTTTCGATACCGTACTTTGTTTTTAGTAGGTCCATCGCTTTGGCGAACCACGCTGCATTATCAGGAATAATCGAACGTGGATTTTCAAAATTAACGCGAATCATCGGTCGCTTCATCGCCCTATCGTACACACCCGAAGCCTCTACATCTCCATTTTCGCGGACAAGCAATGTTAAAGATCGCGTTGCAAAATCGCTGAAACTATAACGAACGGTCGTTGTGAAAAAGGTCCAATTCGAGCCGTCGTATCCGTGAATGAAGACAATCGGTTCGTCATCGGTGTTTGCTTTCGTTTCGATTTTTAGCGCATGTGCCGCGTGGAAACCGATCGGATCAAGCAAAGTCGTTCTGAATCCCGCGAATAAAAGCATTGCTATCACTAGAACAGCGATGATAACCCCGGTCCACCTACGCTTTTTCTTCATTCCCCTTCACCCCTTTTTAAGCATAGCAACGAGTCCAAGACAAACTCGAGACAAGGAAAAACCGCCCAGCCATTTACTTCGGGTAGGACGAAAAATTTTGCTTTACACAAATCGAGCGAAAGCGTTTGTATTTAGGGGATTTGGTGGAAGCCGGAAGCGGAGTGTACGACTTGTACATGATGACTGAAAACAGAGAGGGAGTTGTATCCCCGACCATGTGAGAAGTTAAGCGAAACTGCTCTTGTGCAGCAGAACCTTAAAGAAGTAGCACTATCTCCTTGTTCCACAAACCCCGAATGACCGCCCATTCGCGTTGCTCATAGGCATATTGGGGCTGTACCTCATGTTATTTCGAACAGCCCCAACAATGCGAGCGCTTGTCGCCGATTTATCTGGGTTATGTCCCAGACTATTACTTATTTCGGCGAGTTTGTTATGTTACGATGCCTTGCTTCGCGAAAAAGGTAAAAATATTTGGCTTCTGCTTTCTTTAATTCATATTCTGTTTCTGTATTATAACCGAAACTTTTCCGCGCAATATTCTTGTGCTGATTCCACTTTTCTTGTGTTACCTCAATCAATTCAAGTAAATACGCATCATATGATTTATGCAGTTTTCCAATCTTTTGTTTCTTTTTACGTGAAGTTTTTGCTTTTTTGTCACTTCTGGATTCCATTTTCGCTCACCTCATTTTTAAATTTCGCGTCGCCCTTCAAGCGCTTTGGACAACGTTACTTCATCTGCATATTCTAAATCGCCACCGACTGGAAGACCATGCGCAATTCGCGTCACTTTAATTCCTGATGGTTTCAGCAATCTTGAGATATACATTGCGGTCGCTTCGCCTTCTACGTTTGGATTCGTCGCTAAAACGACTTCTTGAATCGTGTCATCTTGCAGGCGTTTCAGCAAATCAGGAATATTAATATCCTCAGGTCCAATCCCATCCATCGGTGAAATCGTACCGTGAAGTACGTGATATAAGCCGCGGAAATCACGCATTTTTTCCATTGCAATGACGTCTTTCGCTTCTTGCACGACGCAAATAATACTGCGGTCACGCGACATATCCGTACAAATATAACACGGATCTTTATCTGTAATATGCCCACAAACTGAGCAAAAACTCAAGTTACGTTTCGCATCCACGAGCGCTTTCGCAAAATCTAGTACATCTTCTTCTTTCATGTCCAACGTAAAAAAAGCCAGCCGCGCCGCCGTTTTCGGTCCGATCCCTGGCAATTTCATAAAGCTGTCCATTAGTTTCGTTATCGGCTCTGGATAATGCATCTGGGGATTCCTCCTTACCTCGGGTAAATCGGCGGCAAGCGCTCGCATTCAGGGAGTTTGGCGGACTTCCGGTTCTCATGTACAATCGTACACGCAGCTCTCCGGCTTCCACCAAACTCCCTGAATACAAACGCTTTCGCTCGATTTGGTGCATTGCGAAGTATTCGTCCTACATCAAAAATATGGCACGTTCTTAGGCCAGCTCATTGTTTTCTTTAGGTCAAATACTTTTAATGCACATTTTTCATCTAATTTTTAATTACATTCCAGGTAGGTTCATTCCCTGAGTGAATTGGCCCATTGTGGAGGCTGTTGTGTCTTCTACTTGTTTTAGGGCGTCGTTTGTTGCTGCTAAAACAAGGTCTTGTAGCATTTCGATGTCTTCTGGATCTACTACTTCTTCTTTCACGATTACGTCTGTTACTAGGCGTTTCCCTGTCATTTCAACGGTTACCATGCCGCCGCCTGCTGTTCCTGTGAATGTTCTTAATTCTAGTTCTGCTTGTGCTTTCGCCATTTCTTTTTGCATTTTTTGCATTTGTTTCATCATACCTTGCATATTTCCCATTCCACGCATTATAAATCTCCTCTTTCTTATCTTAGTTTTTTATTCTTTAATTTCAAGCAAGCCTTCTCCAACTAGTTTCGCAGCTTCACTGATAATCGGATCTTCCGCGGGTTCTGCTGGTTTTTGACCACCGTCTTCCGCTTCTGTGTTATCCGCATTTTTCAGGAAGTTCTCGCGGATTTCGCCCCATTGGTCTTCGGGAATGCCGATGAAGGAATAATTATTCTTCGTCAGCCGCGAAATGCCGTTCGTTACTGTTTCTACAAAATTGGGATTGTCCATCGCCATTTGACAATGAATCTCATGCTTAAATTTTAACACAAAAGTGTCGCTAGAGGCAGCTACAGGCTCTGCTTCGTTTAAAAGTGCGGCTTGCGAGGCCATTAGCATCGAAATTAGGTCGCTCCAACAGCTACGAATTAACTGTAAATCTTGTTTTTTCGCGGCGCTTAGCACGGAATTAATGCGGCCAACTGGTGCTTTAAATTGCTTATTTCCTGAGATCGCTTGTTTTTTACGTGGAGCGGCGATTTGAGCGCTTGCTCCATTTGATGCTGTCGCGCCGTTTGCGATCTGGCGTTTCAAGTCGTTTAGTTCTTGTTCGAGACGTTCCACTTTGTTTACAAGTTCGGCAACATCTTGACTTGGTGCCGTCGTGGCGCTTGATGTGGCAACGACTGGTGCACCTCCGCCAACTTGAATCAGTTGTACAAGAGCCACCTCAATGTAGATTCCTGGATGATTAGAAAAGCGCATCTGCTGTCCTGCATCGTTTAAAATCGTTACATATTGATAAATTTTATTCGCATCGGCCGACGTCGCTAGTGTTTGAAATGCTTCGTCAATGACCGCGCGCTCCATAGCATCCGTTAAATCTGGTGCCTTTTGGAATAGCAACACATCGCGGAAAAAGACGAGCAGATCTTCTACTAAGCGAACTGGATCTTTCCCTTCTGCGAGTAAACCTGATAACTTTTCTAACGCCATTTTTGCATCGGAATTGATGACTGCTTGAACCAGTTCGGTGAGCATTCCTTGCGCTACAGAACCAGTGATTTCGAGTGCATCCGCAACGGTAACTTCTTGTGTCCCGTACGATATAACTTGGTCGAGCAAGCTAAGCGCATCCCGCATCCCGCCTTCTGCTGCGCGGGCCACGATATCGAGTGCCTTTGGATCATAGCCGATTTTTTCTTCGTCTAAAATGAATGCCAACCGACCGATAATGTCTTGCGTTGTGATTCGCTTAAAATCAAATCGCTGTACGCGCGAAATAATGGTCAGCGGTAATTTATGTGGTTCGGTTGTCGCCAAAATAAAGATGACATGCTTCGGCGGTTCTTCTAACGTTTTTAAGAGCGCGTTGAAAGCTCCTGTTGAAAGCATGTGCACTTCATCGATAATATACACTTTATATTTGGCGATCGTTGGTGCGTATTTGACCTTTTCACGGATATCGCGAATTTCTTCAACACCGTTGTTCGATGCCGCATCGATTTCGAGAACATCAGGGATTGATCCGTCTGTTGTACCTTGGCAAATTTCGCAATTATTACACGGTTCGCCGTCCACGCTATTCGGACAGTTTATCGCCTTAGCAAAAATTTTCGCAGCACTCGTTTTCCCCGTTCCACGAGGTCCAGAGAAAAGGTAAGCATGCGATGTTTTATTTTGAACGATTGCGTTTTTTAATGTTCGTGTTACGTGTTCTTGTCCCACCACATCTTGAAAGCTTTGTGGTCTAAAGACGCGGTATAGTGCCTGATATGCCATACTAACTCCTTTCTCAGCGGAGCGCGCAAGTACTCATTTTCGTCGTTAAAGGCTCCGTTCCGATGCTCGTGTACAATCGTACATTCCGCGTCGGTACTCGCCTTTGCCTAGAAACTGAGCACTTGCGCACTCCGCTGAAAGCTTGGGCGGGTTTTCGGTAGACTTTTACTTTGAGTTTTGCGGTGGCTGAATTTTCATTTTATGCTTATTTGGAGATTTTTGTTACTAGTTCTTTGTGTTGTTGGATGACTAGGGCTTCGATTCCGTCTAGCATGCGGGTGATTCTTTTTTTGCGGGTGAACCCTAGCAAGCCGCCGACGAGGATGTTGTTCCAGCGCGCCATTGCTGTTTCTGCTTCGACCGTTTCGTCATACACTACTTCGCATGTGTGCTCGGTGATCGCCGTGACTGTATAGCTTGTCGTGTGGGTGTTGACGTGTGTTTTCGTTTGGAATTCGTATATTTCGGGTGGCGTACATTTCGTGATTATCATGACCGCTTCGGAGCCATTCGCCATTTTGCGCTTAAATTTCAGGCCTTCCAACTTCTGTACAAGCGGTTTCTTCCCTGTTGCTTCTTTAACGTCGTGGACAACTGAGTTCATAATGGTATCAAAACACTCTTTTTGCGAGATCGCGAGTTTTTTCGTAATTTTCAATGGACTTACGCTCCTTCATAACTTTATTCCGTAGCAACTTTGCTTCTCTAAAATTATCCCATTTACACGGCTTTTTTACAAGCATATAAGGAAAGAAAATGAGATTTGTAGTATAATGAGAGAGAAATGGAGGTCATAGTATGGCACAAAAAGCAGATTTCCCAGACTTCGACAACGGTAAACTCGTGAAGAAAAATGATTATACGATCGTCCTTCCTGGCGATAAAGAAATTATTTTGCCGACGAAAAAGAAGTCCGATGATCAGAAAAACGAATCCAAGGATACAGAATAAAGAAATACCTCGTTTTGTAACTAAATATCGAGGTATTAGCCGATTTATAATTAAAAAGAATGGTTCTACCATCAACATTGGGGCAAGAAAAATCTACTCCACATTGATGATAGAACCATTTTTTGATTCCATTATTCCTCGATGTTCTCCACATCTTTCGCGCGGAACATCTGATTGTAACGTTCTTCATCTTCCTGGTTATCACGCACGACTTTAGCTACTGTAAAAGCAGATGAAATCAAGCCGATCGATCCCATCAAATAATAGCCTTTGACCATTAGTGGCTCTTTTAACGTGGCTAGTCCAATAATTGTAAGCGCTAAGAACGCCAAGAATGAACCCCATGCTAACATAACAAATGCTGGTGAATTACGATATGCTTTTCTTTTCACATTATCACTCCCTTTTTATAAGTATACCAATTTTATAGTAAAAAGGATAGAGGAATTTTACAAGGATTATTAGTTAGGTTTAGGATAGGACATTAGGGCGCGGTATTCTTCTAATTCCGTTCCATCTGGATCAATCCAGTTGCCGAAAACGCTCATGTCAACAGTTACTTCCCCTTGATCGTAAGTGAAAATATAATACCAATCCGTATCTTTTGGATCTGTCGTGTTCTTCTTTTTACGAATTAACTCGTCATTTTCGTCCGCACCATAGTAGTAATTCTCTTCTTTGTGCTTCGGATTCTCAAGATAGGCTTTCCACTTTGCCATGTCTCTTTTGGTCGTGATAATTCTGCTATAACCGCCGTTTTTGAAATCATAGCCAAGTTTGTTGATATCGACAATATCTCCTTTTAGGATGCCATATTCTGCAATTTTTTTGTCGATGGCTACGCTGGCATTAGCTTTATTCGCGCTGAAAATAATAGCTGGAATAGCGATGATACATATGGTTACCAATGCTGCGTTTCGCCAGAATTTCTTTGTAAGTTTCATGCGTTGTTCTCCTTGTGTGATGATATTTATACATTCTATTTTATCATATCTTATTTACCAAAAAAAGCGCCCAAAATGAATGGACACCTCCCAATTTATTTTTCTAAATCAAGTACGCGATACTTTTTGAAATTTACAACTGTGCGTATTGGTGCATTATGTTCTTTTTGTAGATCTTCGTCAATCGATACAATCGCCGAGTTAATCAGCATTTTTTCGATTCGGCCGAAATATATTTTGTCTTCTCTTTCCCATGTCACGTAGTCTTCTATCTCTCCTTGTATTTCTACATGTGCTCGCGGAGATTTCCGTAACTCTAGCAAATTCACACCTTTGTCTTCTACTGGCATTTCATTCACCTCTTTTGTCTAGTATAGTCTATATCGCTAAAATTAGATACACCAAGCGTGGCGGCATATGTCCATCTCCGTCATTAAAGTCTGTGCGCTGATGCTCTCGTACTCGAGTATGTTCCGCTCCAGTGCTCGACTTTGCCTAGGGGATGAACATGTGGCGCCACGCTTCGGTGATAACATCGTGTACTGTGCTTTTATTTTGCAGTCAATGAAAAAAGCCTCCTTCTCTGGACAGAAAAGAAGACTCGAGTTATTTAAAATTATAATGCCATGCACCTTATTCCGGCAATGCACCCATCTACGTTACCTCTGCAGTTAGCTCAGCCCAGGCGACCTCACGGCACATGGAAGACACTACTTAATGCTGCTTCCTTCCGGACCTGACATGGTTCATAGGATTCCATTGCGCAAGACCCAGACGTCAACACCACTTACAAAGGGCTGACCAAACAGGTACAAAGCCTCGATAAGGAATTCAACCCCACTAGAGCGGATTGTGGGTTACAGGGCTCCGCTACATCCCCATCTAGCATGACAAATTGGCTGCCATTTATTAAAAACGGCTCACTTATAAATATACCTTTATTTCAGCAAAAGTGCAAGTGGAAACATGGTTTACGCGTATTTAAATTTTGAGTCGTAGCGTTATGGCGTCGTAAGAAGGAATTGTAAATTCAGATTCAACAATCACTTCTTCTACCGCGTTTACTACTTCGATGTTTTCAGTTGCAATACATGATAAATCTAGTTTTTGTGGTGCGCTAGTTGGGTTTTCAAACCTGACGATGTATTTATCTGCTTGGTAATACGACGGATAACACGCGGAAACTAGATATTCTTTTGGTACATTTATTAATTCGAGTGTCCGCGGTAATCCTAATTTACGCTCTGTTTTTTGAATTTTATTGTCCAAACGGTGTAAAAAATGATTGAAAGGTTGGCATTGATAGGATATGGTCGTTTCGTTGAATTCTCTGCTCCGTAGCGCCGTTTCGTGCTCATCAAAGGATTTCTCGCCTAAGTAGATGGCAAGTGAGAATGTGTGTTGACCAATCAACTGCGCACCTTCTGTTGGAATCAGAACATGGCCTTTTTTCGTTGTATCACCGGATGCGCGACCTGGACGGTAGGCTAAGTCTGGTTTGCCGAGTTGTCCTGTTGTCGCGAGTAAGGTCAAGGCTAAATGGCTGTCTAATTGTTGATATTCCTTAATTCCTCGAGTGAAAATGGTACAACTCTTAGCCTCATTTGATAGCGTGACACTTTGTTCTAACGGCTCAATATCGATCGGCATCTCGCTATACGTTTCTTGCCAGTTAGCAGGCACGCCAGGCGTTCTCTCGATATAGCCGAACGGTAGCGACGCCATATTAGCCGTTGCCTCGACACCCGTATTCACTTTTAGACGCAAGCGATGACTTTGAATCTGATTGTCGACCTCTACCTCACAACGCAACAACTCGCTACCTTTTCCAAGCTCCAAGGTCATTTTCACGGTAAGCTCGCCTTGTTTACCATCCGTTAATCGGTCTTCCAAATCAAACGGTAAAATAGTTACTCCTGTTAAAATGAGTTGCTCCACTTCGCGCGATTTCTCTATGATCGCTTTTGTAAATGTGAGGTTTCGCTTCATGTCGCCAGCAAGTGGTGAATAATCATACGTATCACCAGCATTAGCGGTATTTTCAAGTTGAATAAAGTTCGTTTTCTTGTCTCCGTTCGGCGTTTCTAACGTGAGGTCACCATTTTTAAACACGATACTATAAAATTCATTCTTAATTTCCGCTTCATTCGTGTGCACCATTCCTTCAAGTTCTACATCGCTTTCTTCAAAACAAACCACGCGATAACCAAGGCCCGGGAGCTGCGTTTTTAGCCTAATTTGCAACACGTAATAACCAGGTTCTTCAATGAATCGATTCCCAGCTGGTGTTTCTTCCAGAACATTCTCTCTAGATTCGATATATTGCTCTTTGATAATCGTCGCATCTGGATGTTCTGGGAAACAGATCTGCTTGTTTTTCGTAACGACTTGGATTTCTTTATAGCCGTCAAAAACGCTTAATTCTGTGTTAAAAATGATAATTTCGTTCGGCGCCAGCGCTAAATCATCCGCGATTTTCTTAACAATCGTGTTTTCGATACTGTCACATAATTCGTCGGCCTCTTTCATCCGATGCAAAATGTCCTCGGCAACTGGATCGGAAACGCATCCTGCTAAACTATCATGTGCTTGGCCTTCGAGCAGCTTTTTCCACGTATGCATGAGTAATCGTTCGCTCATCGGGATACCAGACGCTTTTGCGATAACGAGAAGCGGCTCAATACGGGTGAGTAATTTTTGTTCTAATTCTGCGCTTTTTAGCTTGATATTCATGCGGCTCGATCCGATTGTTTTATGCACGCGGGCTAAAACGGGACTTCTGAATTCACCACGGAACGTTTCCAAATCAGGCAGTGTTTTGACGTATTCGATAAAATCTTGATAGGTGCTCAGTTCGTACGAGTGGCCCCCCATCTCGTTTATCTCGGCTAGCTTATCGGCAAAATTGAAAATAATGTTCAGCTGATCGTTTCCAGATGGAATCAGCACTTCTTTTGTCTGGCTGTATTTACTGATGAAATCAATCGCGGGGTCAAGACGCCCATCGACATACGCCGTCGTTGGCTCAAGCAGCATTCCCGTTCCATACCCTTGCGGCAAATTAATCGCATAAAGCTCTGCGGAATTGCCCAGCCCCTGCCATTTAAAATACGGAGAGTTCACTTGTTGTCCAAGATGAATCCCGCGCCAGAAAATGATGTTATCAAAGCCCGCCTGAGCAAGCAATGTCGGCATTTGCGCGTTAAATCCGAATGTATCTGGCAAATAACCAATTTTCATGTAATCGCCATATTTTTTACTATCAAAAATACCAATCATCGCGTTCCGTAAAATTGATTCACCGTGTGCGAAAAACGCATCTGTTTGCGTGAACCACGGACCGATAAATAATTGTTTGTCCGCAATCAGCTTTTTAATATCCGTCATTTTTTCAGGATATAGCGCGACGTAATCGTCCAAAATCGAGAGTTGACCGTCCAATACGAAATTTGCCTCTGGGTGCTTTTGCAATTCCTCGATAACTTCTGTGAAAAGTTGTTCGCTTAACACCAGCGCATCGGCGGACGTGAAATACCATTCCCGATCCCAATGCGTATGATTCACAATATGTGCTTTAACCATAATTACCTCCGTTTTTTAAGCTTCCCATTCTGCTTCATCAAAATCTTCTTCTTCGATGGTATACGATTCTTCTTGACCAGCGCTATCTTTACGTAACGCCACTGATATTCCTGCTACGACGAACGTTCCAACCGCGATTGCTAAAATGTAGAACCACCAGTTTTGCACGGTGAACCAGCCATAAAAACCGCTGATTGGTGCTTGGTTAATTGCGCCAAGTCCTACTGCGAGTGCGCCACCGATTGCCGAACCTATCACGGTTGCCGGAATGACTTTTAGCGGGGATTCTACAGCGAACGGAATCGCGCCTTCGCTAATACCAACGAGTCCCATGATTAATGATGATTTCCCAGCTTCGCGCATTTCGGTGTTGTATTTTCGTCTAGCGATCAATGTTGCCAACCCCAGACCTAGTGGGGGAATAATAATCGCGACTTGTGCGGCAGTATTCGGAGCATAAATTCCACTCGTCAAAAGTGCCATCGCGGTCGTAACTGCGGCTTTATTTACTGGTCCGCCTAAGTCAAACCCAACCATCGCGCCAATAATTGCCGCCATCAAAATTTGGTTCGTTCCTGACATGCCGTTTAACCAAGTTTCAAGCGCTTTATTCAAGTCGGCAAACGGAATTCCGACGACATAATTTATAATGAGTACAGTAATGAGCGTCCCAAAAACAGGTACTAAAAAGACGGGCACAATCGATGCTGCTGATTTTGGTAATTTAACATGTTTCTTGATCAATAGACATGCGTAACCTGCGATCAAACCTGCCGCAAGAGCACCAAGGAATCCTGCGCCAATATCACGGGCCAACAAACCACCGACAAGTCCTGGTGCGATGCCGAGCTTATCCGAAATCGAATAGGCGATAAACGCTGCAATGACAGGGAACATCATGCCAAGTGCCAGGCCACCAAAACCATCTAAACTGTGCAGCAGCGAAATAATACCGTTCGTACTATCTGCATATTTCGGATCCCAAATGTCCGTAATTCCGTAAAATGAACCACCAACACGCGCAATCGCCATGATCACCGCACCCGCAATAACGAGTGGAATCATATATGAAATACCTGTTAAAACGTGTTTTTTAAGCTCGCTCCCAATTTTTCTAAACATAGTCGTTTCCCCCTATTTCTCATCGATTAGTTTCAGTGCTTCGTTAATCACTTTTTCAGCGTCTTTAATCGGCGCGCTTACAGGAACTTCTAGAATCGTTTTCCCGGCAAAACGCTCGCTATTTCTCACTTTCGTATCCACTGCAAAAATCACAACTTCACCGATATTTACGTCTTTTTCGGTCAGTTCATTCTCGATTCCAGTCGCGCCTTGCGTTTCCACCTTAATTAAGTCGCCCATTTTCTTCGCGCCTTTTTTGAGTGCTTGTGCTGCCATATACGTGTGGGCTACACCTGTTGCACATGCGGTTACTGCGATTATTTTACGTTTCATACTCCTACCACTCCTTCGTTTAAAATACGGATTACTTCTTCTTTATCTCGCGTTTCCTTCAACCCAGCGACAATATCGTCATCCATAAGCTTCGTCGCGATTTCAGCTAGAATTTTCAAATGGGCATCGGTTTTATCGGAATCGCTGATGGCAAGTAGGAAAATCATGTTTACCGGCTCGTCATCAAGCGACTCCCATTCAATCTGGTTTTTCGTGCGGGCAAAAACAATCGCCGAATGCTTCACGCTATCGCTCTTACCGTGCGGAATCGCGATATTATTCCCAATCCCTGTCGTCGCGTGCGTTTCCCGATCCAAAACAGCTTGGATGTAGGCCTCTTTGTCCGCAAGAATTCCCTTCGAATCCAGAATCTCCGCCATTTCTCGAATCGCTGTTTCCTTCGTTGTCGCTTCTAAATCGAATACGACGAGTTCCTTTGTCAAAATATCCTTTACTTCCATTACATCCCATCCTTTATTAAATGTTCATATATTTCTTTAGAGGTCCGAAGCGTCGCCAGCTTTTCCAACCACTTTTTATTATCAATATAATTGTAAAATTGCTCGTATACCGCGTCTAAATTCAAACCGTTATTCTCCGTCAGCGCGATGAAAAATACTTTATCCACGTCCACAAGTCCCCATTTCACTGGTTTCTTAAGTGTCGCAATAACAATCGCGGATTCCTTGATCAGTGCCGGATCTGCATGCGGCGTCGCCAACTCGTCAAACGACGTGAACGACAATTCCTCCCGCAAAAGCGCGCTCTGAACGATGCCTGGCTTTGCAATATCCCGCGCAATCAGCATCTCACCAATCTCGGTAATCACCGCCTCCATCGACGTAACGTCAAGCTCTGCCAAAATATGTTCTGGCTGGATTAAATCTAAAAATGGCTGGCTCACGGTCTTCTTTTGCCGCTTCAACTTTTCCATATGTCGCTCCACTTGTTGCAAATCATCTTTACTCATCATCGGGCTCACCACAATACTTGGCACCGTTTCCAGTTCGAGATAAATCGTGCTAATCACAAGGTCAACATCGATATTCGACTCCATCATCGCTTGCACGGATAGGATTTTTTCAATCTGAATCATCGGGAAATATTTCTTAATTCTGGCGGCAAGTAACCTCGACGAACCTAGGCCAGTACTGCACACAAGCACCACACGAATTGGATCAGGGAAGAAACGCATTCGCTCGTGATACGCCTCGAAATGAAGCGCGATATACGCCGTTTCATCTTCATTCACTTGCACCTCGTATTTCGCCTCCACCTCCGTTTTCAAATACAGCGCTTCCTCAAATGCCCGCGGGAAGTTTTGCTTAATTTTACTAAGGTACGGATTTTTAAAATTCATGCCGAATTGCAATCGATTAATCGCCGACTTTATGTGTGTCGCCAAACCTTCTAGCAGCTCCTGATCATACTCCGTTTCCGCCAAACATCCCGTCACAAATTCCGATACATCATCTTGAGGCTGGACTTGATTACTGAGAAAACTGTTATTCCGTTGATTGTAAGCCGCTGCGAGGTGAATCTGAATATAGCCAATTTCAAAATCTGGAATCGTTATACCCAGCTGATTTTCAAGCATATCAACGAGCGTTTCGGTATTTTTTTGTTGGGAATCCAGCGCATCTTTTATGAGACCGTCCACCTGATCTCGTACATACTCTTTTTTGCGAATCCGTTCCACCGCAATGGCTAGATGAATCACGATTGACTGAAAAGCATAGTCGGTAAACGCGAAATCATATGTTTCGCTGAACTCGCGCACAATCGAAATAATTTCTTTTAGACCCTCTTTTGGAAAAATTCCAGTCACGTCCGCTTGAATCGTATCGAAAGCTTGGAGCACTTTCTCGCCTTCTTGTTTCAAATACCAATTGTTGCCCCAGAAATTACGGATAAATTTCGAGGTCAAGGTGCGCTTTTCTTGCTCATTAACGAGAAGCTTCATGCCTTTACTTGGCTTTTTATAAAGTTTGACGCCCTCTTTCTCAAGCATTTTCGTCACTTCAATCATGTCTTTCTCAATCGTTCCACGGCTAATGTAAAGCGCTTCGGAAAGTTCTTGAATCGTCACGTAATCGCTTGCTTTTAGTAGCGTGCTGAAGATGTAGATGACGCGCTCTTCTTTGGTGGACGGAACGAGACTCACTTGGTTGCCTAGAAAACGAGTGACTTGCGCCAAGCCTTCGCTATCTCCATCAATATAAACGCCGACTTTCGGTTTACGCACGACCGTCATGCCAAATTCTTTTAGGAACTGATCGATTTCTTTCAATGAATTGGATACTGTTTTTTCAGAGAGACTTAAGTGATCCGCAATATCTCCCACGCGTGTCTGGCCTGCTTTCATTAAAAACTGAATGATATTCTTTTCGCGATTTGCAATCATTTTCGTTACCGCTTTCATTTCATATTTCCTTTCCCAGACCTTATTCTATTACAAAGCTACCTTACCGAAAACTACGAAAATTACCGCATTGAATACCGTAATTTTGGGATATTGCCGAGTCATCCTACGCATGATAAGTTTAAGTGGCATTATTAATGATGAGAGGAAGCTTATTATGTTGATTTATTTTGTTGCCTTATTACCAGTTCTTGGTTGGGGTTTTATGCCCATCATTGCGAACTTACGAAAAAGCACCCCGGAGGAGCAGTTACTTGGGACATCGATTAGCGCGCTTGTATTCGCTTTTATTTTGTTTTGGATTGTGTCGCCCGAAATCACGATGGCCTCATTTATTGTCAGCTTCGTATCGGGTATTTTTTGGAGTTTTGGCCAATTACTGCAATTTAAAGGAATCGCCGCGTCGAATGTCGCCAAGGCGATGCCGATTTCCAATGGGACACAACTTGTTGGCGCTACACTATTTGCCGTCCTCATTTTCCACGAATGGCAGACGACGAGCGCTGTTGTGATTGGCATTTTTGCAGTGCTTATCATTTTGGTTGGGGTGGTAATGACCGGATTTCAAAAACGTGGGAATCAAATCAAGGAGTCAGTTTCCATTCATGTCTACGCTATCGTTATTCTATCTTCCTTCTTTTTAACGCTTTACGTCGTGACAAACCAGCTATTTCATGTGAGTGGTTTCGCTATCATCTTACCACAAGCGATCGGAATGCTGACATGCGCCATTGGCATTAATTTAGCGAAAAAATCTGCCATTTCCCGCAAAAATGTGGCGTTCAATCTGTTGACTGGATTATCGTGGTCGATCGCGAATCTTGGTATGTTTCTGGCGACTGCCGTGCTTGGCGTCGCGACTAGTTTCTCGATTTCACAGGCTTGCGTGATTGTGGCGACGATTGGTGGGATTCTGATTTTCAAGCATAAAAAGAGCCCACTCGAGTGGACGTTTATTCTTTCGGGAGTTGGATTGATTATGGTTGGGGTTGTGTTGTTGAGTTTGTTGAAATAATACTTCCGATAAAATATAAAACAGACAGTGTGAGTAGCGAATCTTAGTTCTGCTACTCACACCGTCTGTTTTCTGTATCTACAATTGGATGCATCCATCATTATATTTTATCAACCTCTTTTAAAAAGGGCGAATGCTTGGCCGTAGTAAGCCTTCTGGATGAGCAGTTTTCCCAATATCGCTTAGCTTTCCAATTAATTTATTTTGTTCCTCATTAAAATGCAATTTCTGAGCAAAAGCTGTAAAATAAATAAATTTCACCAAGGGACCGATAAGCGCTATATTATCTTTAGAATCCTCATCTTTTAACTTGGCATAGACTTTGAGTAGCGCGTCTTTAACCTCTTTCATATCTGGTTGCTCTAGACTATTATAAAGTTCATGCACCAATTGCTTCGATCCTTGCTCCATTAACTGCACCTCATATACTCTTATTTGATAGCTTTAGGTCTATCTCCAACATGCGTATTCTCCAGCTCCAGACTACCATATCCTATTTAAGTTTTCTACCCGCTATATAATTTTTGCTCCTTTTATTCTTTGCTTTTTCACTACTTTGTCACAATAGAAAGTCTCTTTATATAGTTTGGTGCACTTTTTATACTTTGTTAATAGGTTTCCAAAAAATTTAATTATATTGGATGGAGTTGTGTTGATCAAACTTAACAACGACCACAAAAAATAACCATCCTCACTTCGGCAAGAGTCGATGGTTATTTTTATAACAATTCAATTCAGCCACCGTCTTTTTACGGAGCTACTACTAGGGAGTCATGTTAGCGCATGACTTCCTTTTCTTGTCCTCATTATAGCATTTTTTGAAAATCTCGTCAAAATTACTTCCTTTTCCCACGAAAAAACACCTCCTGTATCTTCTCAAGTAAGAGAGTTAACAAGTGATGCTTTTATCTATATTGGCTTGTTATTCAGATCACCGCGGTGTGAAGTATGCGTATGATTTGTACGTTTGTTTATTGTGTTTTACAACGATTTCTACTTTGACTTTATAGCCTTTTGTTGCTGTACTGATGTTGAATTTTTTAGCGGTGCCAACTTTACCAGAGATGTAGGTTTTTTTCGATTTGTAAAAAATTGTACCTGTGTAGGCTGTGTTTTTAGGCACACCTGATACATTAAGAGTTACATTCGTGCGTTGTTTTGGTGTCGTTGTGCTTAGTGATACTTTGACTGGGTTCTTAACTGCGGCCTCTGCTTGGATGCTTGAAACGCCTGTAATTCCTGCTGAAACAGGTGAAAATACAACCAAAACTGCCATTAGAAATAACGCTATTTTATTTTTCATCGACGTGTTTCCCCTCTTTAATTAAGTATTATTTTCGACAAACCAATACATTACTTATATTACCATGATTATCGGTATTCTCAAAATTTAACTTCGATTGGAGGTACACAATTTTGTTTTTCAGTGATTTTTAATTTGTGTTCAACGCGAGAAAACACACTATGTTTCCATGCTATAGTTGATAAGCCGTCTACCCCCAGACGAGTGTTACATCTGGAGGAAGGAGGTGTTATCATGTATATCTTTTCTACAATTCTTGCTCCCATCATTGTTGGATGCGTCCTTGCTACCTTCAATTATTGGTTGGAGATGCGAAGCAAGAAGAAAAAACAAAAAAGTAGACGGTAATCCGACCAAAAGAACCCCCAATCTCCTGCATGAGATTGGGGGTTCGCTTTTGGTGCCGTCATGCATATCTTTTTCCAACACCATTATATCATGGAAATCGATATTCGTAAAATAAAATTGGGAATCAAAAAAACTGGCCGAGGCCAGTTTTTTATGCGCTGAAATAAAATAAGTTTGCTAATACTGCAATCAATGTCCCTAAAAGACAAATTCCCACTAAAATGATTAGCGTCCATACTAATTTGCGGTTCATTCGAATCACCCCACGTTTTTTTTGCCTCCGATGCGCGCTTTATCTGTTATTTGTTTCTATCTTACCATTTACTTGGCTTTTTTGCCAGTCAATTAGGCGCTCGTAACTTCCCATTAGCTGGGTCGTGATTTGTTGGAAAATCGGTTGGAGTTCTTTGTAAATCGCGACGTTCTCAGGATTTGGTTGATAAATGCGCCTTGGTGGTATTTTTTTCGGGAGTTCGAGTGTTGGCAAAATTTTTAATGTATGCAGGGCAATGATTGCGGCGCCTAGACTTGAGCCTTCGATTGTGTGGGGCACGATGACTTCGCGGTCGAAAACATCGGCGACGAGTTGACACCATACGGGATGTTGGGAGAGGCCGCCAGTGACGTGAATTTTATCGTGTGGGTCGCTCATCACTTCGTAAACGTGTGCTAAATTAAACGCGATGCCTTCTAACATGGCTCGGATGAAGTGGGCGCGTTTGTGGTTAATGGTGAGTCCGACGAAGCTGCCGCGGATTTGGTCGGTCCAATAGGGCGCGCGTTCTCCTAGTAAATAGGGTTGGAAAAGGAGGCCGTTTGCGCCGGGTGGTGTTTGGGTGATGCTATTGATGAATCCGGTGAAATCGTTTGCTGCGCGCTCGGCGTCTGTGCCGAATTGTTCTAATCCCCAGGCGAGGACGGCACCGCCATTGTTTACTGCGCCACCTTGTACGAAGTAGCCGTTCGCGACGCCGTAGCAAAAGGTTCGTTGCCAATCGTCGACGTGGTATGTTTTTGTGAGTTTGCGAACGGCGCCACTTGTTCCAACGGTGAGCGTGACATCGTGTTCGCCGACGGAGCCTATGCCGACATTGGCAAGCGCGCCATCACTGCTTCCAACGACGAAAATCGTATTTTCCGCGATGATGCCGAGTTTTTCTTTCCATACTGGTAGGATACTCTGTAAGAAGTGCGATTCTGCGACCACTTTTGGTAATTGTGATGCGGTGATTTGCGTAATTTCAAGCGCGAGCGGCTCCCAGTCATGGGTCAACATGTTGTAGAGTCCTGACGCAGAAGCTGATGCCTCGTCAATGACATATTCGCCAAACAGCGCGTGCAAAACATAACTTTTGATCCCGATGTACTGATGCGCCCGTGCCACCACGTCTGGAAAATCATCGTGCAACCAGCAGAGTTTGGCAAAAGGGCTCATCGGATGAATCGGTGTTCCTGTTTTTTCATACACTTGTTGCAAGTAAAAATCGCGTTTTCGGCGTTCCAAAGCCTCGCCGCTGCGCTGATCCGCCCATGTGATGCAGTTCGTCAAAGGTTCGCCGTCCGCGTCCACCGCAATCAAACTATGCATCGCTGCGCTAAACGAAATCGCTCGCAAAGCTTCTGCGTCCACGCCCGCCGTCTCAACCACAGCCCGAATCGCGTCCACAACCGCATCCAGAATCACGCGCGGCTCCTGCTCCGCCATCCCTGAGTCGTCCGTCACCAATGGATAGCCTCGCGATTCCCGCGCCACCAGCTCCCCACTCGCATCAAAAATCACCGCTTTCGTGCTCGTCGTCCCAATATCGACACCCATTACATAAACCACATTTCCCATCCACGTCACCCTCAATTTTTCCTCATTTGTCCCCAATTATAACGATAAAAAAGGCGGAGTCAAGATTTAGCCCTCGAATCCCGCTTCACATTCAGTCATAGAAACCAGTCGATCCTAGATACAGCACACTGCCTACCCAGAAAACAATCAGCGACGCGATTACAAACAGCACAATCATTCCCGTTGAACGCTTCTCCTGTTTCGAAATAATACCTAAAAAGCTACTAATATAACCGATCAAAAACAATGCTACACATGCGCCAACACCAATCCTATAAAATAATAGAAACATATCTGAACCACTATAGTAAAATGTCGTTCCTACTAAAAATAGTGCGAATAAAAGTATACCGCTGATTGTAAAACGAAAACCTATTTTTGTTCGCCAAGTTATTGTTTTCAACGTTTCCGCCTTCGTTCCTTTTTTATTTAATTATACCTTATTGTCCCATTCTTTTCCCTCTAGCCAGGTTACATCTACGTTACGATTTTGTCACATGGAAAAGGCGGAAAGCATCTCCGCTCTCCGCCATTCCTATCCTATTTAAAACCTCAATTCGTTTTCGGTATATCGGACAATGTCTTCTTAGCTAATCCATTATCCACAATTTCATACACGTTCTGACTTGGCAGAGTTCCTTGATCCGCAGTGCCTACACTCAATTTCAAACGGTTCACATTGGCCTCTAAATGCGTGATAATCAAATAATATCCTGTTTCTAGCTTGATGTTTTTCTTGAAAGCCGCTACATTCTCACTGCCGAACACGTCATATTTATAAACCACACGACCATCATCGTCTCTTACTTCTACCGTCGCGTACGGCTTTGTTTTGTCAACATAGATATGGGCTTGTCCGCTATTTTGCGAGAATGTTAGTTCCATCGTATCAAGATTTACCGCTAAATTAGCGAAGTTTACATCGGCATAACCTAGAAATTTATACGCGAAGTTTTTCCCTACAAGATCGGCTACACTTTGCGCTGGAATACTGTTTTCATCTACTTTTAGTAATCCGTATGGCGTTACTTTATATGTCGCCTTCACGCTAACTGCAAAGGCTTCTTTTGTATCGGGATTTGTGATTGCCAATCTCAGCATAGGTTCTTTATGCGTAACCGTGACATAATATCCTTCACTGATACTGACATTATCTAGAGAACTTGGTGCAACATCCTGCCCGATAAAGTCTTTCGCATATACTTGTTTGCCGCGCGTATTGTAAATCTTGATGGAGGCATACGCGTCTGGGAAGACCCAATGTACTTGCCCAGCATGTTGCGTGATGGTTGCTTGTTCTTTTTGTAAATCTAACGCCATCGTTGCGAAAAGTCGGTCACTGTATCCTTTGAAATCGACTTGGAACTTTTGACCGTCTAGTTCATTTGGATCTTTCGTTGGTGTCGGGATTTCCGATGTGTCTACTTTTTTAAGTCCGTCCGCCGTCACAAGATATGTTGCTGTTTTATACGTGCTGTAAGTTTCTCCCGTTTCTTCATTCTTCAAGAAAAGGCGTATATCGAATTCTTGGTGCGTTACCGTTATAAAATCACCGACCGCGATGGTTACGTTGTCTTGCGTTGCTGGAACTGAACCCCGCCCCACGAAATCTTTCTTGAAAATTTCTTTCCCGTTTGCTTTGTTGATTTTGATGGAAGCATATGCGTCTAGGAAATACCAATGAGGTTCGCCGGCGTTTTGGGTAATCGTTGCTTTATTTGTGTCTAGATTGATACGCATATTAGCAAATTCCCTGTCGCTATGGCCCTTCAATTGGAATTGGAACTGCTCACCGCTCAATAGATTTGATGTGTTCTCATTTTTAGGTGTCAGCAGGTCTGCGTATTTCTTTTGATAGGCCGCTTTATCGCTGTCTGTATCTGGCAGGTAAGCGATACCTTTTTTCAACATGCTTTTTAGGATAATATAGTCTTCGTTTTTATATATGGCGTTGTCGTTGATTGTTGCTGCGAAAGTGACTAATTTCGTTTTGTAATTTGCTAGTGCATCTTGTGCTGTAACGCCTGTCACATCACTTGTTAGACCGTATTTCGTTACTTTGAAAACCTGATTTTGCGAGGTGTTTGTGAGCTTAGCTGGTGCTCCGGTAATACCAAACCGATTTGGCTCTGGGTGCATCACTTTGATTGTGTAGCCTGGTTTAATCGCGATTTGAGTTTTCCCAGTTTCGGTCTTAGCACCGTTTATACTCCGCTTGAAAACAGACTGCCCTAGTTCATTGACTACTTCGATAGCGACATATTCGCCTGCAAAATAAAAATGTGGATCTGCTTTCGTAACAGCAAAAGTCAGATTTCCTTTTTCAGGATCCACGGATGCTGTAGCAAAAACGTTATCACTTAGGCCTTTAAAAACCAGTTGTTGTGTTGCGATGTCTGATGTTTGTAGCTCGTTCATTGTGATAGTCGTGCTATTACTAGCGTCTGATACAGCCAAATAATTCGTTGATGGTTCGTATGAGCGCGTGATTCCAGTCGGGATGTCTAAAGAATAGATTCCGATTGGCATATTTTTAAGCGTCACGGTTGGCGTTGTAATCTTCACTTCCCGCACAACGTCCGCGCCGTCCTTGATTTTTAATACCTTCCCTTTTATTTCCGCGAAATCATCGATGGCCAATTGGATATTCATCGTGGTTGTGACCTTGTATTTTTCCAGTTGAGCGTTACTTACTAAGCCCCATTTGGTGTCCAAAGCAATGTCTTTTCTCGCTTTTGCCAAATTGTCACCGGAAAAGAGTGATGCTAATGGATAAACAGCTTTGTTTTCAGAGTAGAGCGCTTCTGTTTTTCCGTTTAGAGACATCGAACCTTGTACTAATTCTAAGTAGGCTGCGAAGTTATAATGACTCGATTCGCCAAAATATTTATTCAGTAAATCTAGGAATCGTGGCTTCTCCTCTAGCGTTTTCGCATTTACCGCCGTACGATGTGATTGGTTGAAATGTTGGAACGCTTTGTCTCCTGCCTTGTCTTTGATGAGCGTCAGAAGATACAGTTTATCGTGCACATTCCAATCGTTTGCCGGTGTTTTGTTCACGTAGACTTGTTTATTAAAAGCGGCTTCTACTGCGGCTATATTGCCATTATAAAGCCAGCCGTTATAGTAATCTGCCCCATTCGCCTTTTTTTGCATGGTGTTGGCGTAAATGTTATTCCAAACTTCTCCTGTCGTAAAGGTTTCATCGTTCATGAACGTACCTTGGTAGCCATGCCCAATTTCATGAAGCCCACCCCAACCTTTTGTTAACCAAAAATCAATGACTGATGCGCTTGTGTCCGAGGTGTGATACTGCCCGTAAGATCCCAAGCCGTAGCCGTTTTTATCTGCTTTTGCAAAATAACGATTCGCGATGTTTTTATCTGTCGCTTTTTGTGGCGTAAAAGATATGCCTGCGAGCTCGTTGTAAGTTTCGAATACACTGTCATAATAGGCTAGTAACGCATCGATGGAAGTGAAGTCTCTCATTTTTTTGAGGTACGGCTTGTCTCCTTTTGGCACTAGAATTTGGATGTATTTATTGCCGATTAAACCAAAACTCGCGTTCGTTTCGTCCCATTTTTTGAAAAAGTCTGCCTCGTTATCGCCTTGATTAAATGTTGGCAATGCCGGAGCCGCATCGCTCACTTTGTATTCGACGATTGGCGGATTCGGATCTGACGTGTATGTTGTCCTGACAAATGGCACCGAGTCAGTGGTAGCTGTTACTGTTACCCACGAGCTGCCGATTGTTGTGGCACTCTCCTCTAACCGATCTTCATTTAATAGTTCTAATGTGACGTTCCCTTTGAAATTCGTGTTGACTTGGCGAATCTCAATCGTCTCGTTTTTCGGTAGTACCACGCCTAACCCTTGTTTATCGTGATCCAATCCCTTCGTAAACCCCTGATTTCTCAGCCACGTCGGATTCTCCAGCGTGTATAGTTTTTTCTCCATTTTTGCTGCTTCTGCTTTTATCCCCATTGTAGTCGCAATTGTAACTACCGCAAGCAACAAAATAGACATAAAGATCGTTCTGATTTTACGATTCTTCATTCTTGTTCCCTCTTTTCCCTAAAATTTTGTTTCAAATTTATTACTTCGAAGCAAAATTGCTTCTTACTTACTATGCTACCATTTATTTCATTATTCAAAATCCCGAAACTATAATAATACTTGCTAGATTTCATTTAAATTTGACATTTTTGTGATTGTTTTAACAACATCCTAGCGAACCACATCTTTGTTATCCCGCCACGCCTTGTAGTATACTTAATCTGTATGCTAAAAATAGCAATGTCGAAAGGAAGTTATATATGAAATCACGTGCAGCAGTGGCCTTTGCGCCTGGAAAACCTCTTGAAATCGTTGAAATTGACGTAGAGGCTCCGAAAAAAGGGGAAGTTTTAGTTCAAATTACAGATACGGCGGTTTGTCATACGGATGCTTATACGCTTTCTGGTGATGATCCTGAAGGCGTTTTCCCAGCCGTTTTAGGGCATGAGGGTGGCGGTATTGTCATCGAGATTGGCGAAGGAGTGACAAGTGTGGCGGTTGGCGATCATGTGATTCCGCTTTATACAGCCGAATGTGGCGAGTGTGAATACTGTACGTCTGGTAAAACGAATCTTTGTCAGGCGGTCCGCGAGACGCAAGGTAAGGGGCTTATGCCGGACGGGACGACGCGTTTTTCTTACAACGGTGAGCCGATTTACCATTACATGGGCACGAGCACGTTTAGCGAATACACCGTTATCCCAGAGATTTCGCTTGCAAAAATTAACCCGGAGGCGCCGCTTGAAAAAGCGTGTTTGCTAGGTTGTGGCGTAACGACTGGAATTGGCGCGGTTCACAATACAGCGAAAGTTCAAGCCGGCGATACGGTGGCGGTGTTTGGACTTGGCGCGATTGGTTTGGCCGTAATTCAAGGCGCGGTGCAGGCTAAGGCTGGTCGGATTATCGCGATTGATACGAACCCGGATAAATTTACGCTGGCAAAAGAGATGGGCGCGACGGACTTTGTGAATCCGAAAGATCATACGCGGCCGATTCAAGAAGTGATTGTTGAGATGACGAATGGTGGCGTGGACTTTAGTTTTGAGTGTATCGGGAATACCGATGTGATGCGTTCAGCGCTGGAATGTTGTCATAAAGGTTGGGGCGAGAGCGTGATTATCGGCGTTGCGGCGGCTGGAAAAGAGATTAGTACGCGTCCATTCCAACTTGTGACGGGTCGCGTGTGGCGCGGGTCTGCTTTTGGCGGCGTGAAGGGGCGTAGTGAGTTGCCGGGCATGGTGGAGCAAGCGATGCAGGGCGAGATTCAGTTGGACCCGTTTATTACGCATACTTTGCCATTTGCGAGCATTAATGAGGCGTTTGACTTGTTGCATAACGGTAAATCGATTCGGACGGTGCTTTCGTATGACTGAAAAACTGGAATTGCTGGAGGAACATCGGAGTTTTGACGGTGTTCAGTTGAAGTATCGGCATTATTCGACGGTTCTTGGTTGCGACATGACGTTTAGCTTGTTTTTGCCGAACAAGGAGGAATTTGAGACACCGCCGCTCGTTTGGTGGCTGTCAGGCTTGACGTGTACGGATGATAATTTTACGCATAAGGCGGGCGCGCAGAAAAAGGCCGCGGAACTGGGTGTGGCGATGTTGATGCCGGATACGAGTCCTCGCGGGGATGGTGTTGCGGATAGCGCGGATTGGGATTTGGGTCAGGGGGCTGGGTTTTATGTGAACGCGACGGAGGAACCTTGGGCGCGGAACTACAAGATGTATGATTATATCGTGACGGAGCTTACGGCGATTGCGCGGGACGAGTTCGGATTAACAGGACCCGAGTCGATTATGGGGCATTCGATGGGTGGACATGGCGCGCTGGTTATTGGTTTGCGCAATTCAGGACGCTTCTGCTCAATTTCGGCTTTTGCGCCGATTGTGAATCCGATGGAGGTTCCGTGGGGATTGAAAGCGTTTGATGCGTATTTGGGCGCGGATCGGGAAACTTGGTCGGAATGGGATGCGACGAAGCTGTTGGTGGAATATGACGGCCGTACGCAGACGCCGATTTTGATTGATCAGGGAACTGGGGATTCGTTCTATGATGGACAATTGCAGCCAGCGAAATTGGCTGAGATTGCGGATGAGCAAGGTTATCCATTGGCGCTACGCATGCAAGATGGCTACGATCACAGCTATTATTTCATCGCGAGTTTTATCGAGGAACATTTAGAATTTCATCAAAAATATTTATAATACATTCAAAAACCGTATCCAGCACGAAATTAGGATACGGTTTTTTCATTATGAAGTTTGCCGGATTTTCGCAACATTACTCGTAAACAAGCCAGCCACACAAATCGCGATAAGCACGAAAATAAACGCGTTCAGCAGACCAAAATAGTTCGCTAGAAATCCAAGTAACGGAGGTCCTGCAAGCGATGCTCCGTAACCTGCCAGCGTCACCAAACTCACTCGCCTCACCGCATACTGGCTCTCGTCCCCAGCCGCCGAAATCGTCATTGGGAAACCGAGCGAAGCGCCGAGTCCCCATAAGAAAATCGCGGTAACACACACTACAACCGAAATTTTCAGGATGACTAGAAGCAGGCCGATAGCAGCCAAAGCCACCGCGATACGCAGCAGTAAAACCCGGCCATACGTGTCGATTAACTTGCCACTCACAAGGCGTCCGCTAATCATTCCTGTCAAGAACACGCCATAAATAACCGTACTAAAACTGTGCGAAACATTGTAGCCATCGACCATCGCAAGCGGAATCCAATCGTTCGCAGATCCTTCAACAAACGCGAGGCATAACGCCATAATCGCAAGCGCCACAGTCCGCTTATTCAACCACAATCGCTTGTCTGCGGCAGTATCTTCCTTGCTCGCTTTCTTATCCGCCACCGAATCTTTGCCGATCCCCGCCGGTACATAGCGCGTCGCAATCAGCAACGTCGCAAACAACAAACACGCGACAATCGTCAAATGCAGACTAACCGATAACCCGAACTTGATGAAAAGAACCCCGACTCCAGCTCCCGCAAGCGTTCCAATACTGAACATCGCGTGCAACACTGGCAAAATGGTCTTTTTGATCCGATATTCAATCTCGGTTCCTTCTAAATTCATCGCCACATTACACATCCCAGCGCCCATTCCAAAAATGAACAGCGCTGCGAAAACCATGATTTGGCTAGCGATCAGCGCCCCTGCCGAAAGCGCGATGAAACCACTGAACATAAAAAACGCACTCGTTATAATCGCGAATCGCCCGCCACGCGCTCGGACAAATATATTCGAAAGCACGAGCCCTAAAATCGACCCCATCGACAATCCGAGTAAAATAATTCCCATCGTTCCCGTCGACGCATGCAAGGCATCCCGCAACTCTGGCGTTCGCGAAATCCAACTCGAAAAGCTAAATCCACACGTCGTAAAAATAACTAAAATCGCATAATACCACTTTTTCTCCATAAAAACTCCTTTTTCATCTCCATTTATTGTAACGCTAAAATCTGCTTGATTGTTTGCAGTACGCCGTCCTCGTCATTCGATCTCACAATATAATTCGCCGCATCCTTCGTCTCTTGAAAACCATTTCGCATCGCAAAACTATACAATCCAGCCTCCATGAGCTCCAAATCGTTCAGACCATCACCAAATACCATCGTCTCGTCATGCGTCACACCCAGTATTTCCTGAAGTCGCGCCACCGTTGTTCCTTTGTGAACGCCCACATCCGTAATATCGATCCAAGCCGCCTCCGAAGCGACAATATGCGCCTTATCGAAAAACTCCGCCAACTGATCACGCGTGTTAAAACAATCCTCTTTTGCATCATAAACGGTAATTTTAACAAAATCAAGGTCAATATCGTTAAAATCCGCAACTTTGCGCAACTCCGAATACGAATTTTTCATTTTATTAAATATAGCCTCATCGATCGTATCCTTCACAATCGCGCCCGCCGACGTACATGCAATAATCACATAATCCAAACGAATCGCTTCTAGTTTTGCAATAATCGCAAGCCCCATCTCATTTTTAATAAGCGACTCATAAACAAATTCACCATTACGCTTAATTCGGGATGCACTATCTCCTAAAATCCATAAATCGCGACTATCCTCTGGGCCAAAAATCTGCTCCACACGATCACATTGCTTGCCAGTACATGGCGCGAAAGCCACATTTTTGTCTAACATCAACTGTTTCACCTCACGATAAAGCTCGCGATTGAAATCTCCCTTACTGTTCAAAAACGTTCCATCCATATCCGTAATCACTAATTTAATCATGCTCCTACCCCCATATTTCGTAATTTTTCTACTAAATCCTTATTTATAATGCTGTACTTAAAACCCGCATCCGCAAAACCCACAGTATCAACGCCCTCTACCTCACAAGTCGCTAAAATTCGCCGAATCGGAACAATCGCAAAGTAATCGATATCCCGATTCAGCGCAAACAAGTACAAACTATTCGTCGAAAACCACCATTTCACTCGAAATTGCCGCCGAAATTGTTGTTTTTTTACACTCAGCAAATCCCTCATCGCGCTCAACTCCTTCTTATTTAAGATCAATAAACGCTACATTCGACATCGCTAGCCACTGCAGCCCCGCCATAACATCCTTATCAAACGAGTCCCCGCAATAAATGTTCGGTTTATTTGGCTGTTGCTCCAAAATGCCATTTTCTAAAATCAATGTTTCCAGATCAGACTTACTCAAACCTTCCATATGAATCACAAACGTGTGCGGTGCGAGCAGGCTGTTGTAAATACAAATAATATCTATCAAATTTCGCGCCGATTCCTCAAACGAATTAGGTAATCCCTGCCCAATAAACTGCGGCAAATAACGAATTTCACCAGCCAAACCTTCCTGTCCTCTAAAAAGATGATTATTGTAGAAAAGACTGGCGCCAGGCATGCTCATCGGCAAATAATAGATGCCAACAACATAGTCCCGATTAGGAACATCCATTTCTCTGCAATATCCGACCGTTGCAAGATTCGCGTCATTTTCGACATGGACGGGAATCCCGAACCGCTCTCCGATTTCTGTTTCTAAATCCCAACCATTGAGCTCATCGCGCCAACTAACCGCAATTTGGGAGCCGATTTTTTTACCTGGAATCGAAATTGCAATATTTGAGATAGCTATTTTTTGATCCAATACTTCTGTAACAACGTCGATAACCCTGCTGATATCAACGACTTCCATAAGGACGTCTCGCGTTATTTTTACGTTACCTTGCATATTCACAACTTGCGCAACAATATGCAATTTCCCGGCCGTTTCTTGAATAGAAATTAAGAGATAATGCTCAAAATCATAATTAAAATGATAGTGCACAGATGGCCGGCCGATCTTGGGATGAATTAATTCTCCACCGATAAACTCTCCAGCCTCCACAAGTTCTTTGACAAGTCCATTGACCGTGACCGTACTTATATCCGATTCACTTGCTAATTTCGCTTTTGTCGCCGATCCATATTTAAATAAAACAGCTCTTACTTTATTCAAATTCGCCTCTTTTACGACATGCTTATTTTCCATCAATTTCACCAGCTCACGATTTATTTAAAATACTTAATTAAGTACCTTTATTATATAAAAGCAATGCGGAAATGTAAAGCCTTTCTTTTTAGACACATCAAAAAACTCTCACGCATCACAAGAATAAACCTGCAGTGCATGAGAGTATATAATCTTATTTTTGGCGTCTACTTAAATAGATTCCACTCATTAATATAAGTCCCCAGCCGAGCCAAATCAGCGTTTCATTTTGCGTGTCACCTGTTGTTGGTAAACTTTGAGTTGCCTCAGGTTTTACCGCTTTAATCGTTGGTAACGCTTGACTACCAACCGGTGTTACCACTGGATTCCCAACCACTTTCTGCGGCGATCCACCATTTGGCGTTACAACTTCTTGCGGTGTTTCTCCACGAGGAATTTCTTCTTGCGGTGCCTCTCCACTTGGCGGCTCCACTTCATCCCCTGGCACGTTCGGCGTTGGTAATTCCTCTGGTCCCGCCAAAATTTCATTGCTCACCGCGACATTCACAAATTCCTGCTGCGATTTCACGATCGAAAAAGGAAGCGGCGTGGCATCTAATTTGTAACCTTGTGGCGCAGCTGTTTCCACAAAATAATAATCTCCTGGCTCCAAGTCCGCTATCACAAGCACGCCATTTTTATCCGTCGTCAAATTTGTTTGTATCGCGTTCCCATCCACATCCTTCAAATCAAAAATGGCGCCCGCTAAATGTTTCTGTGCATTCACGCTATCCGTTTTAGTCAAAATGACGCCACCTTTTGCCAACTCATTATCCACCGTTTCGTAGTAAAGATTTCGCTCGCTTGTAGCCTTGGAAATGGTAATCGGAATTACGGTATCCCCACGCACATAATCCGTCGGCGCCTGCGTTTCCACAAGCTTATAGTTCCCCAACGGCAAATTTGCCATCTCTATCTTTCCTTCAAAATCACTAATAACCCCTGATTTCACAGTATTTCCATCACTATCCTGCAAGTCAAATATCGCACCCGACAACGGCATTTTTGTCGTATGATCCTGCTTCGTGATAAGCAACGTTCCTAAAATCACTTCGTCCTCCACAGTCACATTCACCGGCGCTTTCTGCTTCTCGCCAATCGTGAAGTCTTGCGGCTCCGCGTTTATTTTATAGCCTTGTGGCGCAGCTGTTTCCACAAAACTATAATCTCCTGGTTCTAAATCACGCACAACGATTTCGCCATTTTCATCTGTTTTTAAATCGGTTTGAATGACCTCCGCACCCTTCATCAAGCTAAACGTAGCATCCGCCAAGCGTTCCGTCGTTCCTTTTTCAAATTTGGTCAGTTTTGCCTCGCCAACAAAAGCTTCATTTTCAACGGTCAAATCCTGATTTTTCGAGTTCACTGTCACTGCAATACCAGCCTCCGAGCTCGCCGATTTGAAGTAACCAGATGGTGCATTCAGCTCTTTCACCGTATAATCCCCGTAGCGCAAAGAACCGAATAAAATTTCACCAGCTGCATCAGACGTTGCCGTTCGAAGCAACACACTACCGTCCTTATTGTACAGGCCGAATTCCGCCCCTGCCAGCGCTCGTTTTGAGTTACCGTCTGCTTTGTGAAGCGTCAAAGCCCCGCGCTCACCCGTTGCACCGCCCGAACCATCAGAAAACCGGACTTTCACTTCGGTCGCAGTTTGCGTAGGCTCTGTCGTGAGATTATCACCAGTCAGCCCGATCCCATTTTTGACAATCTCATCATCCCCCGCGTCAATAAATGTGTCATACTGAACCATATAAGCCGTCGAAATCGTGTCACTAAACGCAATCTCAAACGATTGCTTCCCAGTTTCGGCGTCACTATGCATCGTAAGCGCGTAATCCTCGCCCTCAACTAACTGCGCACCTTTCGCAAAATAACCACTAGATTCCATTACCGTACCATAAACCTTGATCGTATCCGGGAGCAAAACTTGATTCGAGCTCGGCGTATCCGTGATTTTCGCGTTCGATATAGTGGACTGCCCTGCATTCACCGTCGCATTCCAATGAATATTCTCCCCATCTTGCGTCCCCGTTTTACCAACATAACTGCCCCCATTTGGTATCAAGACAAAACCATCCAAATCAGCCACAGACTTAGTCCCATCCGAAAGCGTCGCCTCGTTCAAATAATACGAAGACACCAACTTTCCGTCCAAACTAGTCTTAAACGTCGCATAATATCCTTCCGAAATACCATTTTTGAACGTAATCGTCACTGTATTATCATTCGTATCAAGCGTATATTCACTCGGATTTACAACGCCACCATCTGAATAATTATACGCCTCCTTGCCCAGCTCCATTTTATGCACTTCAACCGAGTCCGCTACTAACTTCTGATTACTCGGAATCACATCCTTCAAAATTGGCTCTGCAATCGTTAACAAATTATAATTAAAGCCGATTTTCCACGTTATTTCTTTTTTTTGCGCATCATAGTTTCCAAGTTTAAAACCATTTTTTTGCGTATAATAATCCGGATAGGTCGTCACGGAATCCGTACTTGTCTTCGTTCCACCGCCAGTGCTACTCCATTCTAAACGCGTATCATTTTTGAAAACCGTCGCATCACCCAGCTGGAAACTCGTATCGTACGTCAACACAAGCTCATGAGTCATCTGTTTTGCATAACTATTCAAAAGTGTGATCGTAAAACCGTCGCCATCCGCCGTCCATGTATAATCCTCACCAACGACCAGCACAGCATTTCCATTATCACGATCCACCAATTTCAGCGTATCATCAAGGAGTTCCAAGCCCCCCGAAGCAAAACTATCCCGAATAACCGCATTATCTAACGCATAATTATGCTCATTAATTCGCTGCTCCCACTTCATCGTCTTCGCATGATAATCCGCGTCAACCAAGCGTTTCGTAATATTTTGCGTCGCTGTACTCACCGTCGCCGTTTTCTCAGGAGAATCAGCCGTCCCAACACGATTCACAACACTACTTACATCCGCATCCGTGTCCACAAGCTCCGTCTCATACGTCACCTGATACGCCGTTTTCACCCCGTCTGTAAAATGCAAATCAAACCCATTTTGCGTCGCGCTCGACTGCGGAATCACCGAATAATCCGTCGCCGCCAGCACATCACCCTGCGACACCGCACCATTCCCATCCACGCTCACATGCCGCACAACGACCGAGCCGTCCACTAATCGATGTGTCGCGTCAAACAAATCATGCAGCACCGCGTCTGCTTGCGCTACATCCGCATTATCAAAATTAAAGCCAACCGTCCACATCACCCGTCCAGTTTTCGCATCAAAAACACCCTGCTTCGCCAAATGTTCCCCGCGTTCCACCGTCACAGTCCCCGTCGCGCTCGTCGGTTTCCCCGATGTCACAAACTCCGCCGTATTCACAAACTGCTTCTTACTCGCATCCTCAATCAGCGTCGTATAGCGAACCTCATAACTCCCAGTCGAACCATCTACAAACGTAATTTCCAGCTCATTATTCTGATTTTTCGAAATAGTATACTCCGATTTGTCAGCCAATCCGCCAACTTTCACGTCCCCATTCGTAAATACATCCAGTTTATAAACCGCAATACTCTCCGTATCCAACCTCAGCCCCGTCGGAATAGCATCCTTCAAAACCGCGTCCCGCAACACATCCTGCTTCTCATTCACACGTACCTTCCAGTCAATCTGACTCGGCCCATACGCCTGATCCACCGTCCCCGACTTTGACATCACCTTCTCGCCACCAGTTGGAACAAAATGCACCTCAAAACTCTGTGACTCCGCAACTGGGAACACAATCTTCTGCTCCGCTAGCGTATTCTCCTTAGCCCCATCAAATCGCGTATTAAACTGCAACGTGCCCGTGACGCCAGAATCCGTCTCCACATTTTCATTAAACGTCATCGTTACCGTCCCATCCGTCCCCGCAACAAACGTCCCATAATCGCCCAGCGTTCCATTCACCACCGAGTATAATTTGAAAATATCCGGCAGCTTAAACGTATACGTATCCCCATTTTTCACGTTCAACGCGTCTGGCAAAGCCCATTCAAACGCCAAATGCGCCGCCGAATCAACAGACGGCCGGTTTTCCTCCGTGAACACGTTCCCAGAACTGTCCGTCAAAGCTACATCCGTCAAAATCGGCGCAGTAATAGCACTTTTCAATCCCTTTTCCACCGATTTCACCGCGACCTGCTTCACCGTATTTCCCATGTCAAAAGCAAGCACAGCATCATCCGCCGCTAACCCCGCCTGAAAACTAAATCCTCCCGTCAAGTTAGCCGGAATATCCTTCGTAATCTCCAATTCTCCGTGCAACTTCTCACTATCCAAAGTCACATTCCCGTAAACGCTTTCATCATCACCCAACAAATTCACCGTTTGATCAGCAAGACCCAGTTCCCGCGGAATATCAATCCCAATTACCGTCCCCGCTGCCATTCCATCCGCACCAGAATCCCAATTATACAACACTTCCACAGGCGGCGCATTTTCAAGTTCCTGCGACCCCTGGCTATTTTTCACTGCCACATCCTGAATAAAATCCCGTTCCACATTCGCCGAACTCACTGGAATCGCCGACACCAAATTAAACCCAACCAACATAAATAAAACAACAAAAATAACTGCCTTCTTCATCTCTTTTTCCCCTTTTCTATCAAAATTGCACATAAATGGTTCGTGCCTTGACCTGATGAATTTAGGGTCCCCACAAGCGCCTTCATCTCTGTTCTTAGATGAGCAAACCAAATGCGAGTTACACCAAGATGTAAGTATAAAAACGAGTACTCTAACTCGAAATTAAAAAGCAGAATTTTCAATCTTCATATTCAAGCATACCGTTACCTATCAAAAGTAACTATGTATAAAACTTCACTACATCTAAAACTTTAACATACAAAACATTATTATGCTACAAAAAAAGGCCTGTTTGTGTCTAAAATGTGACAAAACAGGTCTTTTTCAGTGTGATAAATATTACCTTTCATTACGTTAGTCACAGCTTAATTGGACGATCCAACTCATACAAGTGACGATAACGTTCTTCCTGATGCAACAATTCCTGATGTGTTCCCTCCATGATGATTTCCCCGTTCTCTAAGAATAATACCCGATCCATTTTCTCCACACCAACAAGATGATGCGTCACCCAAACGAGCGACTTCCCTTGCAGCGTCTCAAAAATAGTTCCCAGTAGTTCCTTCTCAGTAATCGGATCAAGTCCCACAGTTGGCTCATCTAGCACTACAATCGGCGTATCTTGTAACAAAATCCGAGCTAGTGCAATCCGTTGACGTTCACCACCAGAAAAGCGCGCGCCCATCTCCGTCATCTGCGTATGATATCCATCCGGCATGCTCATAATAAAGTCGTGCAACTTCACTTGTTTCGCGACCTCTGCGACTTCTTCATCCGTTGCATCCTGATTTCCCATTCGAATATTGTTCAAAACCGTCGTATTAAACAAATGTGCCTTCTGATTCAGCATCGAAATCATGTCCGCGATTTGCGGTCGAAGTTTCGCCACATCGTCCCCGTTTAACGTAACCGAGCCTGATGTTGGCGCCAAAGCCCCTTGCACTAATTTCAAAAATGTCGATTTCCCAGTACCACTTCGGCCTAAAATTGCGATTTTCTCGCCTTGCTTCAACTCAAAATCCAAATCTCGCAAAACAGGTTTCACATCTGTGTAACCAAAAGTCAGTTTTTCCGTACGTAAAGTTACATTTTGCGTATCGATCGCCACTTTTTCAAGCGCGCCTTCCTCTTCCCAAGTCAGAAGTTCCGCGTCCTCAATCTCTTCCAAACGCGCAATCGAATCCTTGTAAAGCGAGCCATCACTGACCGCATTACTCACCGGAATAAAGCTCTCCGATAAAGCTAAAATCGCTAACACAAACGCCGCGATAAACGTCGGTTCAAAAACGCCATCCACGACTTGCTCGTTTGTCCAATACACCATCGACAGCACCATAACTCCGATGATCAGTTGCCCAATAAAGTCGCGCAATGTCGCAAAACGCGCCTGTTTCGTTTCAGCCGCCAGCATCAATTTCTCATCCGCCTCATAATCCGCGATAAAGCTTTTTTCACGACCACTGAACATCCAGTCACTGATACCAAACACAGCATCGGTGAATTTTTGATACAACTTATTCCGTTCCTGCTTCATGTACGCATTTTTTCCACGCGCATAAAGTAGCGACACCCAAGGCATCACAAGAACGAGCAGCGCGATATAAGCGAAAAATAGAATCGCAAACGGAATCGAAAAGACGCCAAGTGAAATCACAATCCCACCATATAAAACCATTGCCACAATGTTCGGAAGTAGCGTCGTCAAATAGTAATTTTGCAAATGCTCGATATCATCCGAAAGAAGCCCCAAAATATCCCCCGTCCGGTAACGCGAACGCATCAACAAAGCTTGCGGTTCAATAATACGGTACAAACGCACACGCATTTTCGCCAAAATCCGCAAAACGAGCGAATGACTCGCCAGACGTTCGACGTAACGCGATACCGCACGCATGATTCCGAATGCCCGCACACCAACGATCGGCACATAAATAAGTAAAATTGTCTCCGGAATCGTTGCCGCTGTCGAGATCAAATATCCCGATGTAAACATTAACGCTCCCGTTGAAAATACCGTCAACAACCCGAGCAAAATAACCCAGAGGAAAAGCATCCGATTTTGTTTGATATACGGCCCAATCCAGCTACTTTTTATCATCAGATCTCCTCCAATTGGGCTTTGATTAATTTCGCATAAAAGCCATTTTTCGCGATCAATTCTTCGTGCGTGCCAACTTCCACAATCGCACCATGATCCAGCACAATAATCCGGTCCATTTCAAGCATCCAATGCAAACGATGCGTCGCAAAAAAGACAAGACGGTTCTCAAATAAATCAAGCATCGGCTGCTTCAACTCATACTCCGTCTCAATATCCAAATGCGCCGTCGGTTCATCCATCAACACAATTCGGCGATCACTAAGAAAAGCCCGCGCAATTGCAATCCGCTGCTCCTGACCACCACTAAGCACACGCCCAGCCTCACCAACAAGCGTATCATAACCCGCATCAAGCTCCGCCACTAAATCGCGCAACCCAGCCTCATTCGCCGCCTGCTCCACTGCCGCGTCCGTACTATCCGGTGCATAAAAACGAATATTCTCGCGCACCGTTTCATGAAAAAGGTACGGGTGCTGCGGAATATACGTCACCTGACTCTGCCAAGCCGCATCACGCAACTGCACACGTTCAGTGTCGTTCCAAATAAATTCACCCGCCGTCGGTTCCAAAAAGCCACTCAGCACATCGATCATCGTTGACTTCCCAGCCCCCGTTGCACCAATAATCCCGATCTTTTCAAAACCCGAAACCGTAAAATTCGCCGCGTCAAGCGAAGTCGGCGAGTCCGCCTGATGTTGCACCGTCACATTTTGCAAAGTAAACGACGTATTCGCGTCGAACTCCAACTTCTGATCCGCCGCAACCTCCGTCACGTCCTTATTAATAATCTCCTGAATCACACGTCCCGCCTCTTGACCGTCTAGCGTCGCGTGATAATCCGAGCCAACCTCACGAACCGGCAAAAAGTACTCCGGTGCTAAAATAAGTATCCCGAGCGCGATCGGCAAATTCATCGTCATTTCAATCAAACCTAGCCCTAGAAACACCGCCACCGTCGCAACCGAAAGCATCGTAAAGAAGTCCAGCGCAAACGAAGACAAGAACGCCATTCGCAAAGTCCCCATCGTTGCCTTCCGGTAATCCTCACTCACCTTCGCAATATTCCCCTCATGCGAGCGACTAATCCCCAAATATTTCAGCGTTTCAAGTCCCTTTAGCGAGTCCACAAAATGATTCGACAACACACGATGCGTCTCAAACTGGCGATCCGCCTGTTTCTTCGTTGCCAGCCCAATCATAATCAAAAATAGAATCAAAATCGGCAACGTCAAAATCAAAATCGTGCCCGACGTCCCATCTTCTATAAATACGTAGATTAAAATCATCACAGGAATAATAGACATATTCATCAATTTCGGCAAAAAGAGCTCCAAATAGCGTCGAAAATCAGCGACGCCTTCCATCACCATCGTCACGACTTTCCCTGTCCCTTCCGCACTTGTATAGCGCGGCCCAAGTAGAAACAATTTTGAAAGCAGTTCCTGGCGCATCTTCGTCCCTGTTTTTGCAGCATAATCATAGACTATTTTGCGTTTCCATACATTCAAAAAATGCCGTACGAGATAAGCCCCCGCAAAGAGGCCTAAATCGAACAGCGCGTTCCCCCACGGTTCCCCGTGAAATAACGTTGTAATCGCAGTTGCTAAATATCTTGCCATCGCGATGATAGCCGCGCCCTGAACAATTGTCAGGACGGCTAGCATTGCAAGGATCGGTTTTATACCTTGGTATTTTAATAAATCTCTACCCATTAGTACGTCATTTTCTCCTTACTGGATACACGCTTGCGGAACACATAATAGCTCCAGATTTGATAACCTAGTACGAACGGCAAAAGCGTCAGAGCCACGATTGTCATTACTTTCAGCGAATAATCGCCGGATGCTGCATTATGAATCGTTAAATCATATAGCGAACTTGTCGAACTAATCATGACACGTGGGAATAATCCCGCAAAAATCGCGCCGATCGTTCCAACAATTCCAAGTCCACTAAAGGCAAATGCCCAACCTTCGCGACCTTTCCAAAGAGCAATCGCAGAGATTACGTAGAAAACAACAGTCGCGCCGATAATGATTGGCAATAAGACTGGACGAGCTTGGAAAATATCTGTATAGAAGAACGCCATCACTACAAAAATCGCAAGTACAGGAACCGTTACGAACCACATCCGTTTTGCAATCCGATTCGCACGTTCACGAATGTCGTCATGCGTACGAAGCGTGATAAACAGCAATCCGTGGAAATAACAGATTAATGTAACCGTCAATCCGCCCATAAGCGAGAACGGCGTAATGTAATCAAAGAATCCTGCATTCATATTCATTTCACTATTAATCGGCATCCCCGCAACAAGTGACGAGAACAAGACGCCAAGTAAGAACGGCGGCAAAACACTACCGATAAAAATAACCCAATCCCACGTTTTCACCCAAGCTTTTGTATCATGTTTCCCGCGGAATTCAAACGAAACACCACGGCCGATGAGCGCCAGCAAGAAGAAGACAAGTGGAATATAATAACCACTAAACATTGTCGCATACCAGTTCGGAAACGCCGCAAAAATCGCGCCCCCAGCCGTCAGCAACCAAACCTCATTCGCATCCCAGAAAGGACCGATCGTATTGATTAAAACACGACGCTCCATATCATTTCGAGCTACAAAACGAGTCGACATTCCAACTCCAAAATCAAACCCTTCCAAGAAGAAAAAGCCGATGAAAAGTACAGCAACTAAAAGGAACCACAGTTCATTTAATTCCATCTTATTTCGCCCCCTTCAAATCAAATGGATCGACAGACGCAGGCGTTTTCTTACCTTTTTTATCGTCATGATCGTGTGCAAATGGCCCTGCTTTGATTTCGCGAATAAACAGCCAGACTAGCACAATTGCAAGCGCCAGATAGATCGCTGAAAACGCAATGAGCGAGAATAATATCGAGCCTGCCGAGACGTTCGGTGAGACCCCATCAGCCGTTGACATGTAGCCAAATACTACCCACGGTTGACGCCCTACTTCCGTCATAATCCAACCCATTGAATTGGCGATGAACGGGAAAGCAATCATTGGAATCATTAAACGTAAATATAATTTTGAAGTTGTTAATTTTTTGCGCCATGCAAGGAAAGCTCCCCACAAGCCGAACATAATCATTAACATACCGGAGAGCACCATAATACGGAAGCTCCAGAATGATGTTTTAACTGGTGGAATATAGTTCATATCCGCCCCGAAACGATCTTTATACTTCTCTTGATACTCGGCCTGTAGCGAATTCATACCTTGAACGCTACCAGAGAACGTCGAGTAGGATAAGAAGCTCAGCGCATACGGAATATTAACTTCCCACGTGTTCTTCTTGTTGTCAACATCAATCCCAGCGATCATCGTCCACGGTGCCGGATCGGCCGTATCATCCCATATACCTTCCGTCGCCGCCATTTTCATCGGTTGCGTTTTAACAAGATATTGCGCTTGTTGGTGACCACTGAAGGCCGTACCAAAACCACCGATAATAACGAGTACGAGCGCGATTTGGAACGATTTTCGGAAAAAGTCCACATCTTGCTTTTTAAGTAATTTGTACGCGCTGACCCCGGCTACAAAGAACGCACCCGTCGCGAACGCACCAAAGATAACGTGTGGGAATTCCACAAGTAACTGTCCATTCGTAATAAGCGCCCAGAAATCGTTCATTTCCGCACGTCCATTGATTTCTTGGAATCCTACTGGATGTTGCATGAATGAGTTCGCCGCTAAAATCCAGAACGCGGAGAAAACTGTTCCAAGTGCAACCAGCCAAATACACATTAAATGTAATTTCTTGTTCAAGCGATCCCAGCCGAAGATCCAAAGTCCGATAAATGTTGATTCCATAAAGAAGGCAAGTAGCGCTTCAATTGCAAGCGGTGCCCCAAATACGTCCCCTACGAATCTCGAATAGTCCGACCAGTTCATCCCGAATTGGAATTCCTGAATTATCCCTGTTACTACCCCTACCGCGAAGTTAATTAAGAACAAATGTCCCCAAAACTTCGACATTTTTTTGTAGATTTCTTTTTTCTTCACAACATACAACGTTTCCATAAGAGCAACCATAAATACAAGTCCAATAGAAAGTGGTACAAATAAGAAATGGAAAACGGTTGTTGATCCGAATTGAAGTCTAGCTAAGAAAAGTTTATCCACCTTTTTTCCTCCTTTTGTGTTTATTGGGCATTTAACCCAGCTTGTTAGCATTATAATAATTTGCCGACTTTTTACTATACACATTTATCGATTGTGAAAAACTGCGAATACCGTTCTGATACCTTGTGTTAAAATTCACAAATCATGATATAAGAAAAAACACGTACGGAAATCCCCTGATTCCACTGAAAAATAGTTACTTCTCAGACTGTGTCTAATTTCTCACATAAATAAACGCGTGAAGCGAGCTACAGAAACCGCCCTCTCGAAATTTTCGTGGCCTCCGCAAAAACCAAAAGAAGGTTTTCACTGCGCCCTCTAACAAATTTTGTCGAGGCTAACGGGTTTCCTTCGCATCTTTGACAGATTAGAATAAGTTCTACCTAATCTTTATTCTATCTCATTTTGACCTAAATTTGTTTAGTTCTTTTGGTTCTAATTTCATAAGGGAAAACATGGAGTCATAAAGTGAGTCGGGCAGGCGAGTTTAGACGTATCAGTGCATTGCGCATTTTTTCACATATTAGCGCATAATGGGGATAAATTGAATTAAAATAGGTATTACGGCTTCTTTTGTAATTTTTTTTGCGCTCGTAAATTGCGGAAAAAGTCGGTTAGGATGGCACCGCATTCATCAGCTAAGAGTCCAGCTTCTACTTCGCATTGATGATTGAAGCGCGAATCTTGAAGTAGGTTCATGAGCGTTCCAGCTGTTCCGGCTTTGGGATCAGGTGCTCCGTAGTAAACCGTGTCTATGCGGGATAGTAGAATCGCGCCGCTGCACATCGGGCAAGGTTCAAGCGTGACGTAGAGTTCCGCACCTTCGAGTCGCCAAGCGTCTTGGTTTTTGCAGGCGTCTTGGATCGCTAGGATCTCGGCGTGCGTGATCGCGTTTTTTGTCGTTTCGCGGAGATTGTGCGCGCGTCCGATGATTTCATCGTTAAGCACTACAACCGCGCCAATCGGGACTTCCCCTTTTTCGCGTGCTTTTTCGGCTTCGAGTAAGGCCTCGCGCATATAGATTTCTTTTTGCATGGATGTTTCCCCTTTCGATATCTTCTTTATTTTAGCATAGGTATGCGGTTTGTGCCTTTTATTTGCTTTGGTTAGGAGGTTATAGTACCATGTATTAGTACCTGGTAACAATAAAAATGATGCCTCAAGGAGAAACACCAAAAATAAACCCAAGGAGATGTTCCAAAGTGAAATCTGAAAATTTAATTGCACCTGAATTTTATAATATTACGGATGAAATTGCACAATTTGACTCGGAGAAAACGGCGCTGATTTGGCAGAATGAGGCTGGGGATGTGAAGGAATGGTCTTATCATCATTTGTTAGAGCAGGCGAACCGGTTTGCGACTGTGATGAAGGATGCTGGTATCGGGAAGGGCGATCATGTGATTGTGATGATGCCGCGGTTGTTGGAGACGTACGCGGTTTATATGGGGATTTGGCTGACGGGCGCGATTATTATTCCTGCCTCGGAGCTTTTAAAGGCGCATGATTTGGAATATCGGATTCATCATGCGGGCGTGAAAGCTGTGATTGCGGACGTGAGTTGTACGGCGGAGTTTGATAAGATCGTGGACGCGCCTAGTATCGTGACGCGGATTGTTGTTGGGGCGGACGGCGCGCGTGATGGTTGGCTGGGTTATGAGCGGTTGATTGAGGACGCTGACGCCGAATTTGAGAAGGTAGCGACGCGCAAAGATGATCCTTGTTTGCTGGCCTTTACGTCAGGCACGACGGGGAATCCGAAGGGTGTGGTGCATGTGCATGGTTGGGGTTACGCACACATTCGGATCGCCGCGGACCACTGGTTGGATATTCGCGAGAGCGACACGGTTTGGGCAACGGCTGGACCTGGCTGGCAAAAGTGGGTTTGGTCGCCGTTCTTGTCTGTTTTAGGCAAAGGCGCGACGGGTTTCATTTATAATGGGCGTTTCCGTCCCGCGAAACAGTTGGAACTTTTGCAAGATAAGCAAATTAATGTGCTTTGCTGTACGCCGACGGAATACCGTTTGATGGCGAAGGCGGACCACTTGGATTCGTATGATTTGAGTCATTTGCGCAGCGCTGTTTCTGCTGGTGAGCCGCTGAACCGCGAAGTTATCACAGTTTTCCAAGACAATTTTGACATTAAGGTTCGCGATGGTTATGGCCAGACCGAGAGTACGCTTCTGATTGGGACGCTTGTGGAGTTTCCGATTCGTCCGGGCTCGATGGGCAAGCCGATTATGCCGGAGTACATGGCGATTATTGATGAAAATGGCCAGCCTGTTGGTGTCGGCGAAATTGGCGATATCGCGATGCGCAAAGATTTCCCAGCGCTGTTCCAAGAATATTACAAAGAGCCTGAGCGTCTTGAAAAAGCGATTCGCGGCGATTATTTCGTGTCCGGCGACCGCGCGTACCGTGATGAGGACGATTACTACTGGTTCCAAGGCCGCAATGACGATATTATTATTAGTTCTGGATATACAATTGGACCGTTTGAGGTGGAAGACGCGTTGACGAACCATCCGAGCGTGAAAGAAGTCGCTGTTGTGGCAAGCCCTGACGAGATTCGCGGTACGGTTGTGAAAGCGTTCATCGTTTTGAAAGACGGTTTTGTTGGAGATTCGACGCTTGTGAAAGAGTTGCAGAACTTCACGAAAGAACACACCGCACCGTATAAATATCCACGACGCATTGAGTTTGTAGAGAGTTTGCCGAAAACTGATTCTGGAAAAGTTCGCCGCGTGGCATTGCGCGATGCAGAATTCGCGAAAATCTCACAATAATCGTTGCTAAATCGTGCGAAATTGGGTACAATCATTCCAAGTAACTTGCTTTTGAGAGAGGGAATGGTATAGATGGAAACACGGTTTATAGAAGCTAGCGAAACACACGATTTGCGCCACCGCGTGCTGATTCCAGATCATCCAGTGGAGGCGTTGGTCTATCCAGGAGACGAGGATGAGACGACGTTTCATGTTGGGGTGTTTGATGACGAAGGACGGCTGGTCGCAATCGGGAGTTTTTATGAAGAGTCGGATGATCATTTTGAAGGTGAAAAACAGTATCGATTACGCGGCATGGCGAGTGATTCAAAGGCACGGCTGCAAGGACTTGGTAAAGCTGTGATTGTGTTTGCGGAGGAAGAGCTCGTGCGACGTGACGCCGATTTACTTTGGTGTAACGCACGCGTAATTGCGACTGGATTTTATGAAAAAATGGGCTTCTATTCGATTGGAGAAGAGTTCGTGATTCCGAAAATCGGCGGGCATTATCGGATGGGGAAAGATTATAAATGAGCAAATGGAGTGTCCAGGTAAATCGGACACCCCATTTTTTATTTTGAGCAAAAGAAAGTTGTGTTCAAGTTAAAAAATATAGACCTCATAACATGCTACACTTGAGTAGCCGTCTACCTCTAGACGAAAACAGCATCTAGGGAAGGAGGGAAACATGTGAATATCTTTTCTACCATTCTTGCGCCGGTCATTGTTGGTTGCATCCTTGCAATCTTCAATCACTGGTTAGAGACTCGACGCAAGAAAAAGAATAGTAGACGGTTTGCTAACCAAAAAAGAAGCCCCCATCTCCTTACCCGAGATGGGGGCTTCGCTTTGGGTAACATATGAATATCTTTTTCCACGTCTATTATAACATATCTATATGCATATGTATATTGGTTGTGATACCTAATACGGAAATTTGTATACATCATAATTATACAATACAACAACCGTTACACTATCATTTGTTGCGTTGATTCCAAAACCGATTTTCTGATTAGTTTTCGAATCCTGAAATTCAATAACATCACCATACATCTCCGTATTTTTCTTCCTGTAATCAGTCCCGTATTCCCGTTTAATATCCGCCAGACTGCTACCAAGGCCAATTCCCTTTCCTGTCGTAAACTTCTGCCCATCGATTTTCTCCCTGAGCTCCATGCAGACAATTTTGTTCGTTTTAGCATCTGCCCTTACAATAAAACCAGTCTCATCATCAAAGTAATATAAAGTTACGTCGTCCTCGCTCACAATCTCAAACCCAGGATAATAATGCTTAATTTGAGATTCATCCATTCCAATAGCTAATTTACCAATCTGCTCATCTTTTAGCGAGGTGTCATTAACCGGCCAGACGTCCTTCACCCATACAACTCCAATATAGGCGAAGAGTCCGACTAGCAGAATTCCAATAATCAATAATATCTTTTTCAGCATTTTCCACCGCCCTAAAATTCATATATATTCCATTTACGAAAAAGAGGCTTACAGACGTAAAATATCGCAAATCCAATCATGCCGCCCGCCGTGTTAAAAATGAGGTCATCCACGTCGATAGAATGCGGAATAGCTTGGTATAAAAGATTCTGAATCAGCTGCGCCATCTCGATCGAAAGTGTAAAAATAAACGCCGTCATCAACATCCGCTTCCACGTCACGTGATATTTCGAGCATTGCGCATACAAACATCCGAGAGGAATAAACATAATGATATTCGCAACGACTTGAAAAAATGTGCCGTAGTTATCGAAATTCCGGTACACATATATTTCGCTAATCGTCGCAAACGGAATCACATTAATCCACCGCGTATTCTTAAACATAGTCTCCCGAAGCTCCGGCTCAAGCTCGATTGGAAAAACAGGAAGCTTTTGAAGACAATTTTCTCGATAGGTGCTTTGTTTCTTATCCAACTAATCAAAAATGAAATGTAAATCAGCGGTGCTATAACAAGCAGTAATTCCGCTTTTATCGTCAAGTTTATCTCACATCTGCCTATTTGTTTTTGAGTGTGCCATTTGCGGTTATCCAGTAGTAGCGATTGCTCTTGCCTTTGAACATTGGTTTCTTCACCTTCATCCCTCTTATTTAGTATCACTTGTAAGTGTAAACGACCACACACAAATAGTCAAAATATTATAAAATCAAAGTATATAAAGATACTATATAAAAATACAGACCAAAAACGTCTTGAAAGCGCTGATGGCCTTGGTTTTAGGAATTGTGAATAGTGAGGCTGTGTAATTTGTTAGTTACGACTCGCCGCATTTTACATTAAAGCGTGTTCAAATACGTAAAAATTTCAACTAGTTTCTAATCTGGTTAGTTATATCCTCACTTTTCCACAACCATCCTCGCTGGAAAAACACTACCTTCTCGTGCCACGACTCTAACAATTCTTTCTATAGCCCAATGCTCATATGCCTCATTAGATACATGAGGCTCATTCACTTCTTCCACTACTTTAAATTTCCTAGCTTTTTTATTAAATTCTATTATTCCTAATTGTTGCTCATTAGGTCCAAATTTATAACTAACCATCACATCATTTTCCAGTTCTTTTATCATCAACACATAGACTGCCATAACTATAAACCTCTGCTATATTTTTCTAATATTTCAATTTTCTACTCAATCTTTCTCAAGAAAATTCTCTAATACATTCTTTACTGGTAATGATGCGCCAACTAAAAGCTTGTCTATTTTCTTCTTCAACGATTCCATGATAGAACTATCCATCCCATCCCAATCGAATCCCCTCAGAGAATCGATACACGCAACGAATACATCATCATCTGGCGTATCGATAATATCTAATATTATTCTTAATTCATATGAGGTATCTGTACCACCTAAGCATTCGACTAATCGCTTTTTCCATCTATTCGTCTCATTTGGAATCATAGCTGTTAAATTCACCCTATCTTCATCTGAAAACTCTTCCAAAATGTCTTGGCAAACAAACAAAGCATTATCGTACCAGTAGTCATCACTATAACTTAATTATATCTCGTATAACCATTTAGTCCAAGGTGTTCACGAATATAAAATCAGACGCAACAAGCAAACCCCTGATTGCGCCCTCCTATTCACATAACCCTCGCCCGCAAAACCCCAACCCGCGCGCTTTCCCCAACATTCCTAATCCTAAATCGCTCCACCTGCGCGGGAATCACAAACGTCTCCACATAATTCACTTCAAACGCTTCAAACGCCCCGTCCACGCTCTCTACAACGACCTTATCCCCCTCCACCAAATTCAACATATTCACCGTTTTTTCTGTATTATCATAATCCACGAAATCAGTAAACCAATCCCGCTCTGTCCGAATTTGCTCCGTCTTATACAGCCCGGTCTTCTCTTTTTTATGCGTCTCCGTCTCAACCAGCGTCTCGAAATGATTCACCAGATTCTCCGCGACCCAATCCTCCGAACGATCCCAATTTATCACTTTTTCTCCATGCTCAATATGCACCGGCCTCGGTTTGCCATCTAGCCCCAAGCGTCCCCAATCCCACAACTTGAACGTGAAAATATACGCGCACAGGCTTATCTCAAGAATCATCGAATCCGCGCCCGAACAATGCACCGTGCCTGATGGTATTAAGAAATGATCGTGTTTTTTCGCTGGAAACGTATTGACATACCGCGTCGCATCAAGTTCCGCCGCACCTGTCTGCGCCTCCTCAAGCGCCGCGATCAGCTCCTCCGACTCCACGCCATCCTTCACACCCAAGTAAACGACCGCATCCTCCTTCGCATCGAGCAAATAATAACTCTCCTCCTGCGTGTAATCCATGCCGAATTGTTTCTTAATGTATTCCTTATCCGGGTGCACCTGCAAGCTCAAATTCTGCCCACCCACCGTATCCAAAAAGTCAAACCGAATCGGCAACTCGGCTCCAAATCGGCTAAACACCAACTCGCCCAGTAGCTCCCTCGGATATTTCAAAACAGCATTCATCGCCGGCGTCTCAATCCTCGTATTGCCAAATTGCAAATACAAACTATTCTCCTCCGCAACCCCATCAAACGCCCACGCAAAATTTTCCACACTCGAATCCAAGCCTAAATTCTCCTTCATCCACTGCCCGCCCCATACACCTGGATCAAAATACGGAACGAGGCGAAACGGTCCCCGCAACATCTGCTCAAGCCCAGAACAATAATCCGACCAGCGCACCATTTTAGGATTCTCCAAAACATTTTCGTCAACATAATAGTCAATTTCCCCGAACAAATCCACCTTCAACCGATCAGCAGCCCGCCAATCCAAGAAAAATCCACGCTTATATTTCCGCAAAATATCCTCATCCAAATTCGTATCATTCCAATTTCCAATTTCACCAGAACGCATCCGCTTCTGAATCTCCCAACGCGCAACGTCCACGTAAACCGTCATATCAGCATCCCCCGCCAAGCTCGCGCCAGTTCCGAAAACAATCGTCAAACCGTCAGCCAGCGCCACTTTTTGCCGTAACAACTCCAACTGCGATTTCGCGTAATAATCCTCGATCTTAATCGCCGCCATCCGTCCAAAAACGCGATCTTCCGTAATTAGCATCGCGAATTTCTCCTGAATTTCCTGACCAGTCATCGCAAAATCATCAGCGCATAATATCGTCGCTTCTTTAAAATACGCCTCCAAATCCCGACGCAAAACCTCCATCCGCACTCCCGGATAAGTCTCGATTACCAATACCATTTTCTCATCCGCTCGCCCAGCTATCGCACTTGAAAGCTCCGAAAATATCGTTTGAAATCCCGTCCATGTTTCAAAATCACCTTTCACCTTCGTTGTTGGACAGTGATTATATGTTGTGTGGTTGTTCCCCAATGTCAACGCCTCCTTCTCTTCATGCTTCCAGTATAAGAATTTAAAGCGCTTTCCACAATACTTTTAGCCAATAGCGAAAACCATTTACGCCGTCCGAAAAGAAAGCGCAAAAAAGCCCCGTAAAACAACCGCATAGCAATCGATTTACTGAGCTTTTAAAATGACGTCATGTTCACAAACTCATATCTAACAAATCGCGCGTTTGCGTTTCTTCCCGACGCGATCTTTTTCAATCACTTTTTCGATGTAACCCGTTGCTAGCGGGACCTTACACGAAGTATCACCCATATCTACGTGAACTTGGCCGATATTTTCTGCAACGGAAATCGCTTTTTCAAGAAGAGGTGGATAGTAAGTTCCAACGCAGATGACAAATTGATTCATCGTATATTTAACACTATTTTTGGCAGCATGAATATTCTTTTCAACCTGTTCTAAAAGCTCCAGCACCTCAGTTTCGTTAATTTCCTCATTCGGCGCAAGGGATAAATAATTAGCGTAACAGCTCCATCCAGTGTCCTCAATTCGTTCTTCGCCAGACGCCATCCAAATTTTTGCGAGTTCGATCGCATATGGCGTTTCCGCTGCAAGGCTCGCTACGATAGCTTCATTTATGGCCGAACAATTCGCAGTTTCCGCCCAATTAAGCAGCTCTTCTTTCGTGATCGCTTTCGGATTGATCGTTAAGCCAGCTAAATACTGCGCATCATAATTCCCAGTTGCGAAAAGCTCACGAGAAACATCTGAATCCTTTATTTTCTTGACTAAGAATTTCTTCATATCCCCAATTTTAACACCAAAAATCGGCTCGTTCGCACCATGTTTACAGAGGGTCTTTTTCGTTTGCTCAGAACCGAGAGATTCGAGTTGCCGCATCACTTCATTTGTATTCATGTGGTTCTCCTTTTTGAACTTCGTTACCTCATAGTATAACCGAATTTTGGGCGGATAGCGAGTTGTGAATAAAAATCACCGATACTTTCATTCCTCATCCGCATCATCACTCTTTTTCTTAAAATAAGGCCGTGTCCGCGATATTTTCGCTGCGATCGTTTCATCATACGTGCTCGCATAAACCGAATAAATAATATCCATCACGTGCAACATCTCAATCCGTGACGCCGCGGCGACAAACCCTTCTGGATGCTCGATCTGCGCTACCGTTATATTACAAGCAGCCACCTGCGCCAAGCTATTGTCCTCCTCCGATGTGAACGAAATCGTGTACGCGCCCAGTTGTTGTGCGATTTCGAGCGACGCGATCACCTCTTTTGTCTCCCCGCTATACGAAATCCCAACAGCCACGCAGCCCGCATCCGATTGCTGCGCTTGCGAAATCTGAATATGCGAGTCCGCAAAAGCGCTCGTACTCTTCCCCGAACGCATAAACCGGTAAGAGAAATCTTGCGCTACCAAATTCGAAACCCCGCAACCGTAGAAATCAATCCGCTTCGCCTCGTATAGTATTTTCGCTAAATCTGTCACCAACTCCGAATCCAAAAACTGCACACTTTTGATCATCCCGTTTATCGTCAAGTTCGTAATCACTTCGCCAATTTCAATCGCTGCCTTATTCGGATAAATATACCCGCGATTATACACTTCCTGCTTTTCGAAAAACCATTTATGTAAGTTCAGTACTAAGTCTTGCTTAAAATCAGTGTACCCTTTGTAGCCCAGTTTCTTGCACATCCGTACAATCGTCGCCGGACTCGTGAAACATTCATTCGCCAATTGTGTAATATGCATCGTTTTTACCGTTTCTGCATTGGTCACGATATATTTGGCAATGTCTTGATATGACCCCATCGACTGTTTTGCTAGCGCTTGCAATTGTACAATTCCTGATTTCATGGCTAAAACCTCTTTTCCTCATATATGCCCATTATACAACGAAAATCTCCATAATTACTCGAAAAATAATCACAGAGATATTTCGTCGTATTGAAAACAAATTATAGCTTCAACTTCCCAATTTCTTTTAACACAAATTCGCAAAATATCGAGTTCGACCATGAAAACCATTCGCGCGTGTATATCGTCGGATCGTCGGCTAAAAATCCTTCATGTGTCAGGTCTGTCCCTGCATCCGTCGTTTCAAATAACCGCAGCAACTCTTGACATTCTTCCTCATCCGTCGAAGTTAGACCTTGAATCGCCAGTCCCATATGCCAAACGTATTCTGGTGGCGTGTGCGGGCTTCCCAATCCTTTCGCGGCGGTCCCTTCAAAATAATACCGGTTATCCTTTGATAATGAAAATCGGCGCGTATTTTGATAAATCGCATCATCCGTATCGCAATACTTAATATATGGCAACGATAGCAGACTCGGAACGCCAGTATCGTCCATGATATTGCTATTACCCAAACCGTCCACTTCATATGCATAAATTTTTCCGTATTTCGGATGTTCGACAATGCCAAATTCAACGATTCCCGCTTGTACTTCTTTTTTCACGTCTGTTATCGTGCCGAGTAAGTCCGTTTCTTCTGGATAAAACGCGGTCATGATTTCCTCTAAATATCCAAGAATCACAACGGCAAACATGTTCGCAGGCAACAGATATCCGTATTCACACGCATCATCACTAGGACGAAAAGCTGACCAAATCATCCCGGTATAGCCGACTTTTATTCCGCGTCCGTCGTTCGGCAAACTATCCTGCTCAATCCCATTATCGCGAATAAAGAAGTACTCCGACTGCTCCTCATGATGCTGCTCCACACGAAACACACGTATTAACTCCTTAACCGCGGCTAAGAAATCGCCATCAAATAAATCCACCCGCCCCGTCTGCTTCCAGTAAAAATACGCAAGTTCCACAGGAAAACAAAGCGAATCAAGCTCATATTTACGTTCCCAACTCCACGGATTTTGGCGTTCACTCTTATCAATCGCGCTCCAACAGTTCCCATTTCCCGCAAAATTAAATGCGTTCGTGTACGGATCGAGAAGAATATAGCGAAACTGTTGCCGAATTACCGCCCCAATCACGTCGTACAACTTCCCGCTCGGATCATCCAGATTCAAAAACACGCGTAACTGCCCACCCGAATCGCGTAACCACATCGCTGGAATATCGCCCGTAAACAGAAATGCCGAGTCGTCCTTTTTTTGCACCAGTGTTGTCGTAATCGTATTTAGCATGCATTTTCGGAACATCCGTTTTAGCTTATCAGAAAGATTAGCGCGCTCCAACACTTGATCTACCGCATTATCGATCAAGGTCGCAAGTTCCGCATTGTCACGCATCGCCTCTGTTAAAATTTCATCCGTAATTCGCCGTAATCGTAAATACGTATCATCGCCCATCAATTCCTTATCAAGGCTCGTATTTTTCAAAACTTCTTTATCCAAAATGTCACCATTCCCTTCATTTAACAAGCATCGCAGCCCCGTAAAGCCCCGCGTCATCTCCTAAACTAGCCACCTTTAATTGAACGGTTTCCTTCATTGTATCGTACACCTGTCGCGTCACAATCGGGTGCAACTTTTCTACTAACCACGGATTATTCAAAATTACCGCGCCACCGAGAACGAAAACTTCTGGATCGATGACTTGGATAATCGATGTTAGGGCGCCAGCGAAATGATGTAGCCAGTCGTCGATTACTTGGCGTGCTCCTTCATGATTCGCTTCATATTGCGCGAATAAATCAGCAGCTGTCTTATCTTCACCGAACAAACGTTTACTCGCTCGAAGCAAAGCGCTGCCACTGCACATATCCTCAAGCGTACTGTTCCCAACAATCATATTCCCGATTTCCGAAGCATGTCCATGGCTCCCAGAAAACAGCTCCCCATCACAGACGAAGCCACCTCCAACACCAGTGCTAACGGTGATATACTGCACACTCTCGTACCCTGCACCCGCGCCCATTTTGGCCTCAGCAAGAGCCGCTACTTTGGCATCGTTCATCAAGATAACTGGCATATTGACACGACTGGAAAGCTCATCTCGAACCCGAAATCCGTACCATCCAGGCAAATTCGGTGCATCCAAAACAGTGCCACTGCTTGTATCTAGTGGTCCCGGCGCGCCAATCCCAACTCCTATCGCCAAGCGCCCTTGATCAACTACGCCAATCATATTCACTAACTTTTCCAATGCTTGCGCGGGTCCTAACGCAGCTTCCGTTTTGACTTGCTCACGCGCCACCAACCGATTGTCCCGATCAAACAAAGCCACCCGCATATTCGTCGCCCCAATATCTATCCCAATTCGATACATTCAGTCATACACCCCTTACACATACATCGATAAAAAGCCTTGATTATAAGATTTACAAGCATCAATCGCAACAGCAGCCTCATTTGTTTGCAATGTCGCCAATGTATACCGGAACTCATAAAACCCAGCCAAATCCACTTTAAAATTCGTTTCCCAGAAATTATTCATCGCCCAAACATAAAGCGGTTCTTTGTTTTTCGGTGTGCTTCCTTGTCCAGATAGTTCAATAAGATGGTGCTTCAAATCGCCCAAAACGAGCAGTGGCGTGTCTTTCAATGCCAGGATCACCGACTTCTCTTCACCAACATAAGCCGCGCCTTCTTGAACTAAATAAAATTCTTGATTCGTGCCTGGAAGTTGATCGATTCCCGGCCGTACCAAGCAACCTGTTTTATCAAAGTAAAGGTCCTCCGCTCCGCCCGCCGTGAATGGGAACGAAATATACAGATTTTCAGGATCCCAAATGCTATCTTTGTGCAAGCGAAGCGTAACGTCGATTTTCGGCGTATCACGATAAACCTTCATGTGGATTTCATACATTTGCGTGCCTTCCAAATCATAGGTAAACACGACGGTCGCGCTCACATCACCGATTTCACCTACTCGGATATTTCGTAAAGTCGATATGTGGCGATTCGTGTTTACTTTTTTGCGGTTACGTCCCATTGTATGACGAACTTCCCACGCATCTGGCTCCGTCGTGGTACGCTCATAAATGCCTACAAACGGCGCGTGCTCCATGTTATCTCGAAGCAACGAACGCCCATCCTGCTTATCAACCAGCGAAACAATTCCCTGCGTTTCGTCAAAAGCCATCGAATAATATTTCGTTTCCACTTGATGCGCATTTACACGCAGACCATCTTGCCAACCATCGTACATAATATCCTTCACTTTATCCACCGCTAAATAGCGATACTGCTCTTTTTGCAGTTCTTTTTTAAGCCGAATCCGCAAAATCCGTTCCTCCAAAGCTGCCAGTTCTATGACAACCTCCACTTCTTTTGCCCGCGCGATTTCCCTAACTTGTGATGGCAACACGTTTCCAGTCGCTTCATCCACCACTTCGATATTTTGCAGTAAAATGTCCACGCTTGCCCCTTCTACGTCTTCCCAATGCTCGATGTACAGGCGAACGCTATCCGTACGCGTCGTTGCTTGCGGATTGATGACTTTAAACAGTTTTTCGCGGTCAGGTCGAATCGTGACTTCCCCTTTTGCCGCTAAAATTTCATCTAGTTTCAGCGACGCCAACTGATTGGCACGTATCGCATAAGCCGACTTTCTGAAATCTAAATCATTGACGAGCGTTTCCCATGGCTCGGTCACGGATGAGGAATAGCCCCACGTATGCTCCGCGTATAGCGCCAACTCGTACTCCACTGCATCAAGATACGCCTTGTCCGCCACAACCGATTCAGGCGCCAACTGCTTGCCAATATGATATTTCCGCTGCGCATCTTTGTAATGCTTCACAACCGCAGGCGTCGAGCCAACACCATCCGCCCACCAGTCATTCCAATCACCGCGATACACCGGTAACTCATTCATTTCCTTCCGCAAAATTTCGAAAAAGTGATTCAGCGTGATCATCTCGATTTCAATTTGCTCGCCGTGTTTGTCGTTCCAAGCCTTCAGCCGCTCCAAAATCCGACCATTCGGCGCGCCGTTATCCGTGCTCATCCCCGAAACCATAATTGGCACAAAATTATAGTCATATTCCGCGTCTTGATCCAGCTTCTCGATATATTGGAAAATCCGTTCTTCCGCAATCGCAAAATCAGCGACCGCCGCCTTCTCGTTAAAGCGATCCTCCAACAAATACGTAATCCCATGCTCCGGCACTAAGCATAACTCGTTTCCCATATGATAATGATCCGACACCCATGTTAAAACGCGTTCGCCACTTGGACCTTCCCACCAAAAACCGTGATGCTTTTTTCCGAGCGGAAACATCCCGTGATGCGTGTGAATACAGCTGAATAAATTCTCAATCCCGTTGTTGGCCAGTGCGTCGGCATAACCCCACGAATAACCGTTAATATCAGCAGTCATCGCGGAATCAAGTGGTACCGCTAACCCATCCGCGTAACTCCTGCCTTGCGCCAATTTATGATTCAGCACATCATTATCCACTAATTCCGTCATGTTTAAATAATTGAGCGAAATATCGATAAGACCCGCCTGTACGTAGCGTTCAAAGCAAGCAATGTTCTCTTCACTACTATTTGCAAGGAAGTTTTCCACCTGCCAATAATTTTCACATACCCAGCGAAAACCTTCCCATTCCGGACGTTTACCATTTTCAATATCCGTTAAAATATCAATCGCTTGCTGAATAAAATCAACATGATACCGCTTTAATTTCTCTTGGCGCTCGGTGTAACCAATATCGGTATGCGAATGATGCAACACGTACAATTTCCATTTTTTCGATAAAGCCATTTCTAAAACACTCCTTATTTTGTAGTAACGATAAATCCTTTTTCCAAGTTTCTATGTGACAGGACGAATAAAATAATGGTAGGAATCGAAACGATGATAGCCGCGAGCAAAATCGGTGGGACTTTCTGTATTGTTGCGCCGCCGAGTAGTGATACCGCTGCCATTACTGGTCGCGCCGATTCTGATTTCGTCAACGTCATCCCGAATAGCAAGTCACTCCAAATCCACGTGAATTGGAATAAAAACACCGCTGCGAGTGGTGCACGGGCCATTGGCATGTAGATTTTCCGGAAGATATAGAAATCCGATGCCCCGTCTATTCGAGCGCTTTCCAGCATTTCTTTAGACACACCCATCAAGAAGTTTCGCAATACAAACACACTAAACGGGATAATCAGCGCCGCATAAATCAAGATCATGCCGACTCGCGTGTCGTAAAGCCCCACTTTGTTATACGCTTTAAAAATCGGAATCAGATACACTTGAAACGGAAAAATAGTCCCGCTATAAATGATGAAAAACCACAGCAAACCGTGCTTAATTTTGAGCGTTTCAATCGCGTAAGCTGCCAGTGCTGCCATAATAATACCGAGTCCACCGCCTAGCGCGCCGTAAAGTATGCTATTAATAAAACCCGAACCCAGCTGAACTTGTTGCGTTAAGTACTGCCAGTTTTCCGAAATAGAAAATGATTTTGGCAAGTCCCAGAAGTTTCCCGTGCTATATTCCGCAGAACTTTTCACGGCATTGACAATAACGTATAGGAACGGGAAAATCCAGATGACCGCAAGAATAATAAGTATGATATTTACCGTCCACTTCCCGACTCCCGCGTGCTTTGTTTGCATCATAATTAATGACTCCCTTCCCTAGTGAATGTTTTTCGTAAGTAAAAAATAGAAATAAAGAGTATAATCACGGATAGCATCACAGCGATTGCCGAGCCCATTCCTAGATGGTTATTCGAAAATGTTTCTTTGTACATCGTCACGGCAAGCGTTTCCGAAGTTCGATAAGGCCCCCCGCCAGTCATGATCCAAATGCTATCAAATGTCTTGAAACTGTTTACCAAGGACATAAGTACAACAACAATGATCGTCGGTTTTAATAACGGTAAAATTATTTTCGTATATAAACCGATTCCGGACGCCCCTTCCATTTTTGCCGCCTCGATTGGTTCTGTTGGCATATTCACCAAACCAATGATAAAAAGTAACATATTCATGCCGATGCCCTGCCAAACACTAGCCCCAATCATGACGCCAGTATTAACGTAAGGAATGTTGAGCCAGTTTTTATCCAAATTTTCAAATCCCAGCATCCCGAGTAGTTGCGGCAAGCCATACATGGACAGCAAACTCGTCATAATCAACCCTACAATAACACCTGAAACCGCGTTCGGGAAGTAAAATATATTTTTGAATAGCGTTGAAAAAGAGCTTTTCGTAATCGCAATCGCAAAAAGTAACGGGAACACGACTGGAATAATGAGCCCTGCAGCCACCCAAACCAGCGTATTAATACAAGATAGCAAGAAGTTTTTATCTTGGAAAACCGCGACATAATTGCTAAACCCAACAAATTTAAACCTGCCTAAACCAGTCCAATCCGTAAAACTAATAAATAATGTGAAAATAATGGACAAAATGCAAAAGCAGAAAACAAAAAGTACTGCTGGTGCAATATACAAATAATTTCTCCATCCATTGGCTCTTTTCATGCTCACTTTGGCTTGTAGACTCATATATGACACACCTTTCTTTTAAAAACAAGAGGTGAGCGGCGTTATAATTGCCCGCTCCCCCTTGCCTCCCACATTATTTGAATGCACCATCTGCAGCTTTTTGGATTGTATTTAACGTGTCATCCAGCATCGCATCTGTCGGATTGTAGAAAAACTTCCATAATTCATCGGTAGCAACGGTTACGACCTCACTCGGTGTTGCTTCGTAATAACGCACCAGCAACTGATATTTATTCGCATCAGCCGCTTCTTTAACAAAGCTACCATTGACTGGATCGTCTGATTTTGTATTATCTGTATTTATTATTCCAGCCTCATCCACAAAAATCTGTTGGACATCTTTCTTGTAGAAGCTCTGCAATACTTTTTTCGCATCTCCGCTTTGTTTACTCTCCTTGGAAACAACGATTGGCGATGCCTCGAAGAAAATAACTTTTTTGGCGTTCGCTGTCATGGAAGGAGGAACAAATACGTCAAAATCTTTTCCTGGTTCCATGTTGTAGTCTTTTTTCAGCGTAGCAGAGGTCACAGTCGGTTCGTAAACCATTGCGCTTTTATCTGAGGAGAACATTTTGATCTGTGACGCTGGATCTACCGGTTCGCCAAAATAGCCTTTTTTAATCATCTTTTGCCAGATTTTCATCACTTTTTTCATTTCAGGATCGGTATATTTAATATCGCCATTCGTTAGTCCGACATACAAGTCAGGATCGTAGCTCGCGATTAGCGTTTGGAACCATAGGAAACTGGCCCAAGGATCATTTTTCAAACCGATTGGATCTATTTTATTCGCTTTTAAGGTGTCGCATACTTTGATGAAATCGTCCCATGTTTCTGGCACTTCTAAATTATACTTATCGAATATATGCTTGTTGTACAAAATACCGTTATATAGGACGCTAAATGGCGCTGCGTATACTTTGCCATCGATGGTGAAGGCATCCGCGAGGCTTGGATTCACGCCTTCTTTTTCATAATAGTCTTTCCATTCCTTCGTCAAATCCACGACTAAATCATTATCTACTAATTTTTTCAATTTATCGCCGCTCCACCATGTGAACAGGCCTGGCGCTTTGTCGCTATCAAGTGATTGCTGTACCGTTGTTTCATACGCCGTCACTTCTGTGTATCCTACTGTTTTGAAACCAACACCGCCATCATCCTTAATTTTGTCCGACATCGAATTCATAATACCAACGTTTTCTCCGCCTTTATCGGTGTAAAATTCCACTTCTGAACTCGAAGCGTCTCCGCTGCCGCAACTCGCTAGAAGCATTAAGACCGCTACGATACAACTGATTGATACGATTTTTTTCATCCTTAAACTCTCCTTTTTGTTTGGTTAAAATAGAGAAACGACTAAATATTCCCATTTTTCCAATTTTATTTTAGCGCCCTTGATAATTTTTGAAAATGACTCTGTCTTACGTATTTGTTAGGTTCATTATAAGGATATAGGCGCGCTCGTGCAAGCGGTTACAACATTTTCGAAAACGGTTTTCGCTGGACGAAAAAAACGGCATCGTGAATTTCAGTGTGGCTTGCACGTTTTCATTTTCATGAAACTCTTAGATTCCCTTCCTTTTATTTTCATCCGCTTTCTGTAATATAGTAATTGTAAACAAGATAGCTTTTACGTTTCCCCCCTTTTTCGTAATTGACTATCCACTCCTTTTTCCAAGCTAGTTCCCCTGCTAGCTTGTTTTTTTATGCTCTAAATCAAAAAACGCAACCAGAAAATTTCTGGTTGCGCCTACTCGTTTATTCTTCATTTTTCAATTTCGCGTTACGTTCCGCCAATTCCACAAGATACATCTTCTCTTGTTTATCGGCTTTATAGAACATCAACGCAATTCCTGCAATCGCAAAACCGACAATCGGAATCCAAATAAAGTTGAACTCAATCGCGTGTAGTGCGCTCGCTGTTTGGGTTTTATTCGCTTGGTAACCGCCTGCAGCCAAAATTCCCGCAGTCATCGCGCCACCAATTCCCATACCGAATTTCGCGCCGAAGCTTGATGCGGACGTCAGCAAGCCTTGTGCTCTCACACCGCTTTTCCACTCGCCATAATCGACAGTATCGGCAAGCATAACCGACAGAAGTCCGGAGATAAATCCAGTTCCAAACGCGTTAATCACAACGCCGACGATGATAATTGGTACACTCAAACTATACGCCCCAACACCCATAACCGCCTGCCCGATAATCGCCAAAATAAGTCCGCCAACCATCGTGTTTCGTTTTCCTAATCGACCAGCTACAGCAGGAGTCATAAGAAGTGTCAAAAGTGAACCAAAAGCCAGCGCCATAATCATCGGCACCAAGTCTTCACGGCCTAAATTATATTTGAAGAAGTAAATCGTTGTTTGGTTTTTCATGGTCATTGCCATCCAATAAATGAAGTTCATCAAAATCATGATAACCCAAGGCCAGTTACGCTTAATCGCCTTCACGCTGTCTTTCAAACGCACGACTTTTTGCACATTTTCAATCCGTTCTTTTGTATTGAAGAAAGTGTTGAGTAATAAAACAACTGCCACGATCGAAAAAATCAAAATCGTGAGGAAAAAGCCTTTTTGGTCATCACCTTTTCCGAGTGCTGCTACGATTGGTAATGTAAACACAGTTACAATGATTTGTCCTAGCGTTCCACCGAATTGGCGAACCGTTCCAAGTACCGTTCTTTCTTGCGGGTTATTCGTCAAACTTGGCAAAATCGATGTGATCGGCAAATTCACGCAAGAATATAAAATACCTACTAAAATATATGTGATATATGCCCATGCCAGTTTTCCAGCGTCGTCAAAGCCTGGTGTTGTAAAGGTTAATACGCACATGAGGCCAAATGGAATCGCAAACCACAAGAAGAATGGTCGACTTTTGCCCCAACGTGTATTGGTACGGTCGATGAAAATCCCGATAATCGGTCCATCAAAAGCATCGATGACACGCGCAACTAGAAATAAAGTTCCTACTGCCGCAGCGCTTAGTCCGTATACATCTGTATAGAAAAACATTAAATAGGTCGAAATAACTTGAAATGCTAGATTACATGCAGTATCACTTAAACCATAACTAATTCGTTCTTTCCATGGCACCATCGCTTTCAATGGTTCTTCCGTCGAAATTCTTCCTGTTGCTTCCATAAATTTTTCCCACCTTTTTTAGTTTAGTTGGGACATAACCTAAATAAATCGGCGACAAGCGTTCGCATTCCAGGAGTTTGGCGGACTTCCGGTTCTCATGTACAGTCGTACACTCCGCTTCCGGCTTCCACCAAACTCCCGGAATGCAAACGCTTTCGCTCAATTTGTTTACAGCCAAATGTACATCCTACCCAATATAGATGGTGCAGTAGTCTTCGTCCTTGTTTTGGCTTGTGTCCCAATCTCTAGTTTTTATACTAGTTTTATTGTTTTTTCAGATGTTTCGTATTTTTTTACGCCTGATTCCTGTTGTTTATGCCAGATTACTTCGTAGTTCGCTAAGCCTTCTGTGTGAACTGTAATTTCAGAATTATTATTTTCAACGCGGATCGTTGCTTTTTGCGTACCGTTTGCTTGGAAAATAACCGTTTCGGCGTGTGCGCTAGCCGTTTCAAAACCGTAAACGTGAATGGTTGGATTTTCGGCATAATCATATTCCGCGTGATCATCTTTCGCGCCACACACGATAATGCTGTTCTCCTTCGCCAATAGCGGAAAGCTCATATAATCATGATGCTCGCTAACCCAAGCGCCACCGTCATACACTTCGTCCGTCAAAATATTGGTCCACTTGCCTTTTGGAAGGTAAAATTCCGCGCGTCCCTCATCATTGAAAATCGGCGCTACAAGTAAATTTTCCCCTAACATGTACTGGCGGTCAAGTGTTGCTGTTGCTGGATCTTCCATATAAGAAAGTACCATTGGGCGCATCATCGGCATCCCATCACGCTGCGCCGTCACCGCTTGCTTAAACAAGTACGGCATCAAGCGCATTTTCAGTTTCGTGAATTTCCGCGTCACGTCCACCGCTTCCTCATCAAAGATCCATGGTACACGATATTCCACATTCCCGTGATAGCGACTGTGCGAAGACAACAAGCCGAACTGCGTCCAGCGCTTATAAATATCAGGTGTCGCGCCCTCTTCAAAGCCACCAATATCATGACTCCAGAAGCTGAATCCAGATAGCATGAACGATAAGCCGCCGCGCAACGATTCCGCCATCGAGCTATACGTAGAAAGGCAGTCACCGCCCCAATGAACTGGGAATTTTTGCGATCCAACCGTCGCCGATCTCGCGAATAATACCGCATCCTGCTCACCGCGTTTCTCCTTCAAAAGATCAAACACGACCTCATTGTAAATGTAAGAATAATAGTTATGCATTTTTTCAGGGTCCGAGCCGTCGAAATACTGCACATCTGTCGGAATCCGCTCGCCGAAATCCGTCTTAAACGCATCCACGCCCATATCCATCAAAGCGCTCAACTTATCGCGATACCACGCGCACGCCGCTGGATTCGTAAAGTCGACAATCGCTTGCCCACCTTGCCATAAATCCCACTGCCACACAGAACCGTCTTTATTTTTGATGAAATAGCCATGCTCCTTACCTTCCGCAAAAAGCGCCGATTTCTGAGCAATATACGGGTTAATCCAAACGCAGATTTTCAAACCCTTCGCCTTCAAGTTCGCAAGCATTTTCTCAGGTTCTGGGAAAACACGACGATCCCACTCAAAATTACACCACTCAAAATCCTTCATCCAGAAACAGTCAAAATGGAACACATCAAGCGGGATATCGCGTTCCTTCATCCCATCAATAAACGAATTCACCGTCGCCTCATCATAATCCGTACAAAACGACGTGCTGAGCCATAAACCAAACGACCAAGCAGGCGGCAATGCAGGTTTCCCAGTCAAATCCGTATACTTCCGCAAAATTTCTTCCATCGTCGGACCGTAAATAATCATGTACTCAAGCGTCTCACCCGCAACACTAAACTGGTTTTTTGACACATGCTCCGAACCAACCTCAAACGACACATGCTCGGGATGATTCACAAATACGCCATAACCTTTATTACTCACAAAAAACGGAATATTCTTGTATGACTGATCACTACTCGTGCCACCATCCTTATTCCAAATATCCACGGTCTGGCCATTTTTCACAAAGTTTGTGAAGCGCTCACCAAGTCCATAAATATTCTCTCCAACGCCCAAATCAAGCCGTTCGCGTATGTAATTCTGATCCGCAGACGTAACGTAACCTTGACCATTCACATCCGATTTCGTCAAAAACTGCTCATTTCCATAAAAAGATAACGCATAGTTTTCCTTATCGATCGCAACTTTCAAATCACCAGACTCAATTGTAATCGCTTTCTCTTCATCCGTCGTTTTCAGTGAAACTTGCTCTTCATTGATCGCATATGCAGGCGACGTGCGATTCCCACCATCGTGATGCTTCAAGCGAACAGTGAACACGTCTTCTCGCGGCGAACTTATTTCTGTCGTCATCAAACCAAGATTTAGCGTATCTCCGCGCGATTTAATTTTTTTAAAAGGAGCATAAACGGTAACTGTATCCGCTTTCAATTGATAGTCAAATACTTCTTTCGGATTCTGGATTTCAAAACCCTCTTTTACAAGCCAAATACCATCTGTAAATTTCATTTCTTGTCCCTCCAGTTTCTAAAACGAGTTAGTTAGCATGATAAACTAACTAACATTATAATAATACGAATATCTCATTTTGTCAAGCGCTTTCTTATTAGACAAAGCACTCTTTAAAAGCTACAATAGATAAGAGAACAAGGGGGTACTGCAATGTTTGCAAATCGAATAGGTATTAGAGAAACCAATGAACGCACCGTTTTGAGCGTCATCGTCAATGATGGACCTCTTTCACGCGCCAAATTATCCGAGAAAATCGGCTTAAATAAAGCAAGTGTTTCCGCGATCGTCAAAAAACTGATCGAACAAAAGCTGATCAAAGAAGTCGGCATCGGTGAAAGTACTATCCAAGGCGGTCGCAAACCGATCATGCTTGAGCTCAACAAAGCTGCCGGTTTCGCGGTTAGCATCGATATCGGCTATGATTACATAGACACGATGATTCACTATCTAGATGGCACGATCCGAAAACGAAAACTGCTCCCCTTCCGAACGATCGAAAAAACAACAATCACCGCTGAATTAATCACAATCATCGAAGAAATAACGGAAAAGCTTCCGAAATCACCTTTTGGCATTGTTGGCATGACGATCGCCATTCATGGTGTGATTCATAACAATCAGATCGTCTTTACGCCCGCCTATGATTTCACCGATTTCCCGCTAGCCGAAGAGCTCGCAGCACATTTTGATTTTCCGATTTTTCTCGAAAATGAAGCCAATCTTTTCGCGCTTAGTGAGCATGCCAAAAATAGCTCCTATCATAACCTTGTGGGCATCAGTATTCACGCTGGAGTTGGTGCTGGAATCATCATGAATGACGCGCTGTACACTGGTGAAAATGGCCTCAGCGGCGAGATCGGCCACATGATCGTGCAAGTGAACGGGAATCACTGCACATGCGGTGGCAATGGTTGCCTAGAAACGTATAGCTCCGAAAAAGTGATTTTAGACACGTATCGCGACCTCACACAAAATCCAGAAGCTATCATTCCTGATCTGTATCGTGCCTATGCCGCAAACGACCCAATCGCGACGAAGCTTCTCGGTGATATGATTGATTACCTAAGCATCGCCGTTCACAACGCTATCACGCTCTACAACCCGAAAGTGATCGCGATTCATAGCGAAATTAGCCGCCTTATTCCAGATTTCCCAGAAAAGATAAAGCAGAAATTACCACATCTAACGGCCAAAAATATCGAAATAAAAAAAGCCAGTCTCGGAGAAGAATCCATCCTTTTCGGCGCTGCAGTTGTGACGATTTCGAACTTTTTGGAAGTACCACGATTTGAGCTGAAAAACTAACCAAAATAAAGGCCTGAACTCACCGCGCGCAGTGGGTCCAGGCCTTTATTTTGGTACAAAAAAACTCGCCAGATTCTATCCGCGAGGGTCGCCTCAGCAATACTATTCCTAAGACACCCTAATTATACCACAGAATTTATCCGTATGTCAAAGCAATTATAACTCTTCTTCACAAATATTAATATACTTTAATTTCGAGTGAAACACCTGTGAAAAATCTATTATTCCACCCATGCTATCCTCAAACATCAATATGCATGCCTGTTTTTCCCACTATGAGCCATCAACTGCTTTTCCACATCTCTACTATCCAAGAATAGATTATACCTAATATCACTAGCGAGTAACGAACAAATAAAATCAACTACCTCAAGCCCCGCATGCGATGGTTCACAGTAACTTCCTACCTCTTCTTTTCTAATAAAACGAATTTCATCTAAAAGTTCGTTTGCTGCCTTGGTATTTATTCGTTCACTTCCTGTAGCCATGGTATGATGGTATGCCATTTTCAAATCTACTTTCCCATCAAAATCTTTTCCATCCGCATCAAATCTCAATTTTGTACTTACTTGCCTGATACGTTTATCGCTTAGCAAACCACTGGCTGGATCTATTAGCAAGCTTTTTAAAAGGGAATCTAGATGCTTCTTCATAACAACATATGGTAAACGATATACAGTTTTCTTGCCAATTTCAGACCTTTTCCTCGTCACATTGCCTTCTTTGTCTAAATATTTTCTGCTATAAAAATAGCGATCCGAGTATATGAGATAAAAATTCGCTTGCAAAAGGAGATCCTGCAACTCCTGAAAAAATGCAATCAATTTCTCTTCATTAAAAATTCCATCTTGACAATAGCGACTGTATACCAGAGACTTTTCTCTATCAGCTAAATTCCAGAGCTTTCTATACTCCACAAAATGCATGCATTCCTCATCTGGTACTCCGTGCTTCCGCCTAAATTCTAACCATAACTTTTCAAAGGTCTGGATATAATAATTTTGTTCAAAAGTAATACTTGTAATCCCATAAAAATTAGGCACAACTTTTTCTTGGCGCTCAAATTCTTTTGTTAATGTAGTTTTCTTAGCCTCATCCAAATAAGTATAATAGAGCGTTTCTGCCAAGCCGATTCACCTTCCTTTTTGTGTTTAACTTCATTATAATGGAAATCAGGCAAATAGTAAATACGTCCCTAATCAATACCTTTTAACAATTTTCATTAGTTATATTTATTCATACAGTTCAAAAACATCTACCACTTCAAACCGCTGACAAACCAACAATAAATCTGGTGTAAACTCCCGCCCATACTGCCCCAATTCCCAGGTAAAGAAGTTCACATGAGCCTCATACCAATACTCATAGCTAAGGTCGCCTTCTCCTTCCGACCTCGCAAAATCCCGCGATACTTCATTCATCTTCACAAGTTCCACTTCCGTATAACGAATAATCGCCAATGGTTCATTTTTCCCATCCAAAATGATATTATACTCGCCAACTTGTGGAATTGCCTCACCTTCTATTTCATGCACACAATGAGCCGCACAAGTCGCCGTTTTCACCCCGTTCACAACGAGCGCTCCCAGCCGATCCGCCATTTCCGCACCATCCCCAAACGCCCACGCCGCAGGGCATTCCAAATCAAGCCCATTCTTCTTCGCAAAACTTTCCCAATACGCTTCCATCATTTCACTTTCCCCTTTCATGTTCCTTCAAAATAAGATACCGAGTCCATAATCTCAGTCTACATTTTTCACATCACTTTGGAAAGCATCATGGACTCATATTTTTGTACCTTTTCCCAAACAAATAATGGAGTACTTTTCTACTCTCCCAAGTCCCATTGTATCAAAAAAAACAGATCTATAAAGGACAGCGTACAAAAAACAGCAAGAAAACACCCAATAGGGCTTTGCCTGCTGTTTTTATATGTTATTGATACTTCCGCCCCGCTATCCTTGGGAACTTTGTCAATGCTCTCGCAACTCATAAATTAGTTTTTCAACCTAATTTAGGCGTTCACAAATCTGCTTCGTCGCTGGATAAATTTCTTGATACGCCTCATAAAAATCGTCATATACCTTATGATTCTCCATATTAGGGCTATATGACGCTTTTTTCTTAATAAAAGTTGGAACAGCGCTCGCTAAATCATCGAATATCCCGCTACCAACCGCGGCAATCATCGCTGCGCCTAACGCTGGACCTTGTTCACTAACCAGCGTCTCGATTTGTACACCTAAAATATCCGCTTGCATTTGAAGCCAGTCTTCATTTTGCGCTCCGCCACCCGTGGAAATGACCGATTCAAATTTTTTCTGTGCTCGGTTTTTCATCGATTGCATCGAATCGCGTAACGAGAATGTAATCCCTTCTAAAACGGCTTTTGCAAAATGCGTCCGTGTATGGCGCGCATCAATGCCGATAAAACTACCTCTAATTTTGCTATCCGCGTATGGTGTCCGTTCTCCCACAATGTATGGCGTGAAAAGCAAACCGTCCGAGCCAGCAGGAATCGCGTTAATGCCGTCCAGAAGCTCCGCGTAGCTCTCACCCGGCGCAAACTGATCCTTGAACCAGCTCAAACTATAGCCCGCAGCGAGCGTCACGCCCATCGAATAGTAACCGTCCGCGTTCGCATGATGGAATAAATGCAGATCGCCGTGATAATCCTTGTCCTCATCAGCTTCATACGTCAGAAACACGCCCGACGTCCCAATGCTGAGTAACGCCTTGCCTTCCTCAAGAATTCCCGTCCCGACCGCCGCGCACGCATTATCAGCGCCACCAGCAAAGATCGGAATTCCACTCGGCAAGCCCGTCGCGTCCGCAATCTCAGACAGTAGCGTCCCAATCTGATCCGTCGAAGCAAGCAAATCTGGGCAAATTCCCGCCGAAATCCCGAACGTATCCAGAATTTCCGAACTCCAAGTCCCGCGCGCCAAATCGAGCAACAGCGTTCCCGCCGCGTCCGAATAATCCATATGCATCGTGCCTGTCAGTCGGAATCCAAGATAGTCTTTTGGCAAGAGGAAACGCGAAACCTGCGTCCAAATCTCCGGCTCATGCTCCTGCACCCACAACAATTTCGGCAACGTAAAGCCTTCCAACGCCTTATTTTTCGTTATATCAAGCAGCTTCGCGCCAAGTTTCTCCGTAATCGCCTCACACTGCGTCGTCGTCCGCACATCATTCCACAAAATCGCGCGCCGCAACACCTGCTCATCATCCCCAAGCAGCACCAAACTATGCATCTGACCCGAAAAACTGATTCCCGCAATCTCCTGGCTTTCCGGATGCTTCGCAATCTGCGTCGCCGCACGCGTGAAAGCATCAAACCAATCTTCAGGATTCTGCTCACTAAAACCCGCTCGGTCCGCAAAAATCGGGTATTCCGCCGAAGCCTCCGCAATTTTCTCACCATTTTCCGCAAAAAGCACCGTCTTTAATGCACTCGTACCTAAATCAACGCCTAATACATATCTCATTTTTCTACCACCTTCTTAGAACAAAAAGTCGTTCAAACGCGATTTCACAAACTCTAAATGCGTCGATGAATTCTTGATTTGATCATGCTCCATCGCGTATTTGCTTAACGAATGGAAGTCCATTTTGCCAGCAACGATATCCGCACCAACGCCCGTTTTAAAACTAGCATACCGATCCGCGACCAAATTATCCAAGAATCCAGCTTCCTTCATACGTGCCGCTGCTTTCAAACCGCGCGCAAACGTATCCATACCAGCAATATGAGCTAAGAAAAGATCGTCCATTTCAAACGAAGCACGTCGCACTTTTGCGTCAAAGTTCACGCCACCACGACCAATTCCACCATTCTCTAAAATTTGGTGCATCGCAAGCGTCACCGCATAAAGATCCGTCGGGAACTCATCCGTATCCCACCCAAGCAACAAGTCGCCCTGATTCGCATCAATTGATCCAAGCGCACCGTAACAACGCGCCACATTCAGCTCATGGTCAAACGTATGTCCCGCAAGTGTCGCATGATTCGCCTCCAAATTCAACTTGAAGTCCTTCGCCAAATCATATTTTTGCAAGAAAGCCATCGTTGTCGCCGCATCAAAATCATACTGATGCTTCGAAGGCTCTTTTGGTTTCGGCTCAATCAAGAACTGAGCGTCAAAGCCAATTTCACGTGCGTAATCCTTCGCCATATGGAAGAATCGCGCCATATTATCCTGCTCCAAGCCCATATCCGTGTTGAGTAGCGATTCATAACCCTCACGGCCACCCCAGAACACATAGTTTTCCCCGCCGAGTTCCTTACCAACTTCAAGCGCCTTCTTCACTTGCGCCGCCGCATATGCATACACATCCGCATTGCTCGTTGACGCTGCACCATGCACATAACGCGGATTCGAGAACATATTCGCCGTATTCCAAAGCAATTTCACACCCGTCTCGTCCTGCTTTTCCTTCAACATTTTCACAATAATATCCTGATTCTTAAACGTCTCCGCCAAGCTCGCTCCCTCAGGCGCAATATCAATATCGTGGAAACAATAAAACGGTACATCCAACTTTGTGAAAAATTCAAATCCCGCTTCGACGCGATTTTTAGCGGTCTCAAGTGGGTCATTTGTCAACCAAGTACGCTGATTCGTCGCTTGTCCAAAAGGATCAGAACCATCTTGTGTCAATGTATGCCAATAAGCCACCGCAAAGCGTAAATGCTCTTTCATCGGCTTCCCTAAAACGATCTCCTCGGGATTATAATGTCTAAAAGCAAACGGATTATCAGACTCCGCGCCCTCATATTGTACTTTTTTTACATTCGGAAAATAACTCATATTCTTGTTCCTCCTCAGGTTGGTTAGTTTTGCAAACAAACTATATAAACACATCTTAGTTCATCAACCAGCCTTTGTCAAGCGCTTTCATTTAGGAACTCTAAAAAAAGAACCCCACCGCAGTGAGATCCTCTATTTCTAAACCATTTCCGGATTCTTAAACAATCCACGCCACGTCCGCAACATGATAATCAAACACACCGTAAATGCTGCGACATCTGCAAGCGGGAAGGCATACCAAACGCCGTCCAATCCCCAGAAATTCGGCAATATCAAGAGTAACGGGATCAAACAAATAATCTGACGCATTAGCGAGATCACAAAGGAAATTCGGGCGCGACCAAGGGCTTGATACAAGCCACCACAGACGATTTGGAATCCAATTGTCGGAGCTGCTAACAAGACAATTTGCACCGCATGCGCACCGTCTCTTAACAATTGTTGATCCGTTGTAAACACGCTAACAAGCAGATCTGGGAATAATTCCACAACCGCAAACGCAATAAGTGACATCGCTGTCGCCGCCACGATCGATAGTTTCACCGCTTTCACCACACGTTTATATTCGCGCGAACCGTAGTTAAATCCGACAATTGGCTGCATTCCTTGTGTCACACCATTGATCGGCATAATCATGAAGGACGCGATTCTATTCGCCACACCATACGCCGCAATGGCCATCGTTCCGCCATGAATATTAAGCATCCAGTTCACCGATATCGACACGATGCTTCCCGCCGACATCATAATAAAGGATGGAAAACCGATCGCGACGATACTTCCAGATAATTTCCAGTCAATATGGAATCGGATACCTTTCAACGTAAGCGAACTTTTTCCAGAAAGGAAGTATAAAAGCAGCCAAATCGCGCCGACCGCTTGCGCTATCAAGGTTGCAAATGCCGAGCCACGAATCCCCATATCAAGACCCATAATAAAAATTGGATTCAAAATCATGTTCAAAACTGCCGAAATAATCATCGTCAGCATCGCAATTTTGGCGTTACCCTCTGAACGAACAATGTTATTCATCGCCATCGCAAAGGTTTGAAACACTGAACCCAGCAATAAAATCTGCAAAAAATCTTTCGCGTATTGGTGAATTTCAGGCGTTGCGCCAAACATCGTTACGAGTGGATCAAGAAAAATAAACGTGATGATCGCAAGGACTAAACTCGAGATAATCACCAACCAAACGACTTGATGATACACGCGATTAGCTTCCTCCTGCTTTCCTGCGCCAAGTGCCCGCGAAATAATCGAGGCCCCACCGATTCCGAACATAGCGGCCATCGCCATCATGATCATCTGCACCGGAAACGCGATCGAAAGTGCTGCCACACCAAGCGATCCCACGCCCCGCGCCACGAAAATCGTATCGACAATATTGTACATGCCCATCACAAACATTCCGATAAATGCCGGAACCGACAGACGCCACATCAGCGATCCAATTTTATCTTCCCCTAATCGTTTACTCTGCTCCTTCATATTTTATTCACCCGCCTTTTCATGATTTTGCGCATTTTCAGCCATCCGTACTAATAAATCTAGCAACTGCGCGCGTTCCGCATCTGAAAATCCCTCTGTCAAAATGCCCGACCAAGCCTTCATCGTTTCTTCAATATCTGGTTGTACCGCCTTGCCTTTGTCCGTCAAATAAATGCGATGTTTCCGTTTATCCTGCTTGTCGACTTCTCGGCGAATCATCTCAAGTTCCTCCAAGCGCCGAATATGCCGCGCCACATTCGCCTTATCAACCATAAAACGCTTCACAATCGTGTCCTGCGACAGGCCATTCTCATGATAAAGCGTCGTAATATAACGTAATTGCCCAACACCGAGACCGTACTTTCTCAATCTATCTAATTTAAATGCATTTCCATTTCGATTCACAATAGACATTGATTTCGCGATAATTTCATAATGTTCTGCCATACTTCTCCTCTTTCCCAACCTACAATTGGTTGCGTCATCAACTTTATCCATTATAGCGAATATAACTAACCTTCGCAATCAAATTTGACTTTAACAGACGGTTTTGACACAATAAATATAGTAGAAAGCGAGGCCAGAACCATGCAAATCAAAAAACTTAAAGAGCGCTATCCCGACCTTACATATTCCGAAAAACCGTTAAAAATAAATACAGCACACCTCTTCTTTTATGAGAATCCATACTATTTCGCGATTCCAAAGAGAACGCTGACATCGGCAGAAACAGAATTACTGCAAACCCTTTTTCAAGCACCCGCACCTATTTTCAAAAATGAACGACTCGCAGAATGGCACACCTTACTATTCACACAAGAAGAGGTGATAATCAAGCCAGAACAACCCTCCTACCGCATCACACAATTCCAAATTCAATCCACGCCTCCCTCAAAAAAAACATTGCTTGAGTGGCAAAAAGCGTTGATTAGTTTCTTCGCGCAGGATACCGAATTACTCATGCTGACCGAAGATTATGGCATTCTGATCGAAAAAGTAGTCGGGTCCCTGCTTGGTGAAGAAGAACTCGACGCCATCGCGACAACGCTTGAAAGTGATTTTTACATTCAGGTTCACTTTTTCATGGGACTATTCCACGAGAAAGATGCCTTGCTCCGCGACTTATTTGCCGAGGAACAACGCCTATTTCGACAAAATTCCAGCCAACTCGTGCAAACCGTTGAATCCAATTGCCTGCCAATGATTGCTGAGCAGTTGACAAGCAGTTTACTCTCACGCGCGATCGGCCAGCTTTTTGAGAAAGATGAAACTTGGAAACCGCTTATTAAGGCGCTTTGGGAGCAGCAAGGAAACCTGAGCATGACTGCGAAAGCCCTATTTATGCACCGCAACACGATTCAGTATCGGATCGATAAATTTCAGGAATTAACGAACCTGTCGCTGCGAAAAACAGACGGGTTGCTGTTTGCGTATCTTAGTTGTTTGCTTTATGAAACGAAGAAATAAATGAAAAACAGGCCAGGTTGCCACGCATATTCGCGGTAACCTAGCCTGTTTTTCATTTATTCGTCACATCAAATTATTTACTAGGAATCGGCTCTTGCAGTAGCACCTTGCCGTCCCCATCCTCATACGTAACTACCATCTCGATCAAATCCGAATGCCAGACCGGAACACCTGCCGCACCCGCTAACCCGCAAAACTGTTCGAAATCAATTTTCCCAGATTGGGCTTGTTTCACCGCGTCTTTTATACCTTGCTCAGATGATACCGAGCCCACACTTTTTGGTATACCATTCAATTGTGCTTCGACTTTCGCGCCTTCTTCGTCCCAGAATACATACATTCCTGGTTCCACGAGATAATCGTATTTCACAACGCCGGCCGCTTTGAACCCTTGCACGACTTTCGGGAAATCGCCAGCGTTCGCCTCACTCGTTGCGACTTGCATAATCGTTTCTTGCGTTAACATGGTATCGCCTCCTATTTAAATGTTGTTAATTGCGGTGTCGCGTAAATCGAATTATTATTGAAAAACAACAACGCTTGGTCAATATCATATTTTTTCACGTACGCTTGCAAGTCGAGATTTTTATAGTAACGCAGATCCAACACGTGTACATTCGCATAGTACGGCGCGATAAACTGGATAAACGCGTTCGCATAAGAATCTTTGAAAATCAACAAATTCTTCTGTGTCAGCGGATCTGGCGTCTTAATATGAAGCTCTGGATAATCCGTCCCAATGTAGGCTGTGTAACGATTCGCGTATACCGCAGGGTCCGTCAAACGACTCATCACATACAAAGAATCGCGCTTCTCCTTGATAACATCCAATTGATATGGAGCACTCAGATTTTTCTGCGTCGCAACCATCACCTGATCAGACTTAGACACAAGGGAAGATGTTGTTTTCCGAGCATCCGAACCGTAAAATGGCAAACCTTCCAATTTCCAAGTCCAGTCGTCCATCATCAATTGTTTCACGTCCGGATTCATCGCTTTCGTCACTTTTTCCGAAGCTAAAAATGCCGCTTTTGCTTGCCAATGATGATCCGTGTAGTAAAACATATTTTTCTCGTTTTTGTTTTTGTAAAGGATTTTCGAGACATCGATATTTTGCACATACTGCTCGTTAATGAGTGGCATTAAACGCTCGTATCCTTCACGGCCAAAGCTTGGATAGTAGGTTGGGAATTTGTCCTCAAATACCGTTGATTTATTCGGAACGAGCACTAAACTTGTTTTAACATCCTGTTTTTGCAACTCCTTACCAACATTGTTCACACGATCAGCAATTTCATCCGCATCTGCCTTCGTATATTGCTCCACTTTTGTCAGTAAATAGCCATCTGGCGCGACGTATACATCTTTATACACATCTTGCCCCAACGCCAACTGATTCACACGCATATTCAACTCCGTAAACGCATCACGACGCGGGAATTGATCATTGAAAAAGACATCCCAACTCCGCATATAGTCGCCGCTTGCTACTGCCTCAGCGCTAAACTCAGGTTCTTGTGCCAAATTTCGGCTCTCCAAAATCGAAACTTGGTTTTTTCCAGCAAAAAGATAGAAGAAAAAGACGCCGAAAATAAAGAGTAGAAATCCTGCCGATAGTAATATGTTAAATAGTTTTTTATTCACAGTGATTCTCCTAACGTTTTAAAATCTGAAATAAATGAATGGATTGAAAGTCGAGCCAACAACGAGCGCGACGGAGTATACGAAAATGAAAGCCAAAACGGCAAGTGTCGCCACATCTTTTGTTACGTGTAGCGCGCGATGACTTTGCATGAACGATAGCAATTTTTCGCTAGCAAAAAGGTTCTTCACAAGCGGTGTACACGCGATAATCGCGATAATCAACACGACTGCATATTCATGCATATAATAGGTTGCCCGCGCGTCCCAGAATACGCCAGAACCGAACATCGAACCAAGGTAACTCCAAATATCGCTTACATTGTCGATTCGGAATAGTAGCCACCCGAAGATGATGACGATTAATGCATAAACATGCTGTAGAGCTGCTGGAACTTTCAATAACGCTTTTCCTAAAAAGGCTTTTTCAAGCATGATGAACAGTCCATAATACGCGCCCCAAAGCAGGAAATTCCAACTCGCACCGTGCCAAATTCCCGTCGCAAGCCAAACGATTGCCAAGTTTCGATAGACTTTAATAGGAGAAACACGATTCCCGCCAAGTGGAATGTAGAGGTAATCTTTGAACCACGTTCCAAGCGAAATATGCCATCTCCGCCAGAATTCGGATACTGATTTTGCGATGTATGGGTAGTTAAAGTTCTCAAGGAATTTGAAGCCGAACATCCGTCCAAGACCGATCGCCATGTCGGAGTAACCTGAGAAATCAAAGAAAATTTGTAATGAGTAGAAAATCAGACCAATCCACGCCGTACCGACCGATAAGCCCCCGCCTTGGCTTTGAAATATCTGATCCGCTACGAGTCCACAATTGTTTGCGATAAACATTTTTTTAGCTAGACCGATGACGAAGCGTTTCACTCCACTCGTAAATAAGTTAACATCAACTTTCCGACTCTCAATTTGATCCGCAACCGTTTGATAACGTACGATTGGACCTGCGACAAGTTGCGGAAATAATGATATGTATAGCGCGATATTAAGCGGATTTTTCTGCACGCGCCCGTCACCACGGTAGACATCGAGCACGTAACTCATCCCCTGGAATGTATAAAATGAAATCCCGAGCGGCAACGCAATCGCCGTCCATTCAAAATTCGTGCCGAAAAGCGTTTCCAAATTAAAAACAACAAAGTTCGCATATTTAAAAATTCCCAAAACCGCTAAATTCCCAATAACCATCAACGTGATGACTAACTTACCATGCTTTCCTTCCCGCTTCGCCTTGTCCGCAAGCAGTCCAAACACATAGTTAAGCGCGATCGAAAGTAACATAACAAAAATGAATTTCGGTTCTCCCCATGCATAAAAAAATAAGCTGGCTAGCAGCAACATGATATTTTTCAACTTTTTCGGTGTGATAAAGTAAATAGCTAAAACAACTGGTAAAAATACAAATAAAAATGTCGTCGTACTAAATAGCATACTTTTTTCTCCTTTTTCTCGAAGTATTTCGAATTCTGTATATCTCATTCATTTTACTACGCTAGGAGTTAAAAGACAATCCACATTTTCACATCAAAATCGAGACAGCGCAGTAAACGAGTAACAGCGCCATGACAATGTTGAGTCCTTTTTTATGTTCTGCGAATACCTTGCTAAAAATCGAGCCAAACATCGCCCAACAACATGTTCCTGAAAAGCCGACAATGGTCAAAATCAAGATGAAAAGAGATACTTGCCATACACCGCTAAAATACGGCAAAACAAGCGTCGAAAAAGTCGTAATCCCATATAAAATCACCTTTACGTTCACGAACTGCATGACCATTCCTGTAAAAAAGCAATTTGGGTCTAAGCGCACTTTTTTCGTGTTCGAATTCTTCGGTTTATCTCGCAAAATTGTCCAAGCTAACCACAAAATATACGCAGCCCCGATAAAACGCATAAATGGCTCAATGGTTGGTATAAAATCATATAAAGCGGCACTAAAAACCGCAGAAGCGACTACAATTACAAAAAAGCCTGCTAAAACTCCTAAACAGAACTTAAAACTCTTTTTAAAGCCATCATTACTTGCATTTGACATCGCCATAATATTATTCGGTCCTGGTGTGTACGCTGTCAGAAAAATATATGATAAAAATGCTGCTATATTAAACATATTCTTTACCTTCCTCTCACCGGATGATATAATACACAAAAAGGATACTATAACGTTTATACAGTATACAATACATTACGTGCGTTATATTGTCAATGTGAAAGAAGGAAAAGACTTGGATAATATCAGTGCCGTAGTCTCAGAAAATTTAAAATTGGCCCGTCAAAAAAAACGCCTCAGCCTCGATGAACTAGCGAAACTTACTGGTGTCAGCAAAAGTATGCTAGGACAAATCGAACGCGGAGACGTCAACCCGACAATTTCAACCTTATGGAAAATCGCGAACGGTTTAAAGGTTTCTTTTACAGAACTTGTTACGAAGCCAAAAATTGATTATGAAGTGATTGATCGGAAAACGCGTGAACCGTTGATCGCCGATGATGGGAAATGTCGCAATTACCCGATGTTTACTTTTGATAGTGAACGCCGCTTTGAGACATACTATTTGGAAATTGATCCTGGTGGAAGGCTTGAATCAACGCCTCATCCCGATGGTACCGAAGAATTTATTAATGTTTTTTCAGGTGAGCTTGTGATTACGACAAATGGCGAGCAGTTAAAAGCGCAAGATGGTGATTCGATTCGTTTTAAGGCGGATCAAGAGCATGTCTACACGAACCCGAGCCCCGATATGTGTCGGTTGAGCATGATTATTTATTATCCTAATTAAACAAAAAACGTAGCTTGAGATGTTTTTATCAACTCCCAAGCTACGTTTTACTATATTTGAAATACTTTTTGAATCATGGCAAGCGTCAGTTTCGATGTATCGCTAACTAATTCGTCCGTTCCAACAAGCCCTGTTCCAACGCCGATTGCTTTCATACCAGCCGATTTAATCGCGTCAACACCAGCTTGTGCATCCTCGATTCCGACCGCGTTCGCAGGCTCCACGCCAAGTCCAGCGGCTGCTACTAGGAAGATTTCTGGGTCTGGTTTGGAATGCGTGATTTTAGCTGCATCAGCAAGGTAGTCAAAACTGTCCGTCAAATCGAGCGCTGCCAGAACCATCGGCGCATTTTTAGAAACCGAAGCTAGGGCGATTTTCAAGTTTGCTGCACGAATCGCGTCGAGCAATGGCTTGATGCCGGGCAAGATATCCGCGGGAGACAAATCTTTCAACAACTCCACGTAATGCGCGTTTTTCTTCGCCGCCAGTTCCTCTTTTTGCTCTAGCGTAAAGTCATTTTCGCGCCCACCTTTTGCTAAAATCAAGTCGAGCGAATCCATGCGGCTGATTCCTTTTAACGTTTCATTGAAGGCCTCGTCGATCTCGATATCAATGTCCGCTGCTAGTTTCTTCCAAGCCAAATAATGAAAATGTGCGCTGTCTGTGATGACTCCATCTAAATCAAAAATAACTGCTTCTAACTGTCTCACTATATTCTCCCCTTCAGCAGAACCGCCACATTTCGGGCTGTTCGTTCAATATTTTCACGCGTTTTAGGCAAAATTTCAGCGAGCGTCCCAGCTGTTGCAATCGTCGGAAATACCGCATCTATTTTCGAATAAACCGCTTCAATTCCATCTCCAATACTACCACAAATCCCAATTACCGTCGCGTTATCAGGCGCGCAGTTCGCAATACCAATCGGCGCTTTTCCAAAGACAGTCTGACCGTCCATGCGACCCTCGCCAACTACGATAATATCTGCATCCGCGCAAGCTTCTTCCATCTTCAACTCCCGCAAAACAAGCTCAATTCCTGGCTCAAATTTTGCACCGGTAAATAGCATCAAACCAGCGCCCATTCCGCCACCAGCACCACTTCCTGGTAACGCGCGTACATCATGCTCAAAAATCGAATAAAAGCCTTGCATCGCGTTATCAATGCTCGCAATCTTGTCCTGCGCCAATCCTTTTTGCGGTCCAAATACAGCCGCCGCGCCATTCTCGCCACATAGCGGGTTCTCCACATCAGCCGCAATCCGAATCGTCGTTTCCTTGAGTCTCGAATCGAGATCCGTCAGCGAAACCGAGCTAATCGCGCTCAAATTCGCACCAATCGGCGTCTGCAGTTCGCCACGCAAGTTATAGTATCGCGCGCCAAGTGCCGCAGCCATGCCGATTCCGCCGTCATTCGAGGCACTTCCGCCGACACCAATCACGATTTCCCGCACCTTCGCGTCCAGCGCATGCTTAATTAACTCGCCGACACCCGCCGTGCTAACCGCAAGCGGATCACGTTTTGCAAGCGGCACCAAATGCAAGCCGCACGCTTCCGCCATCTCAATAAACGCACGCGTCCGATCCGCACTAAACGCCATTTTCGCGGTCACAACATCCCCTAACGGCCCCGTCACGCGCACTTCCTCCATCACGCCACCAGACGCCGCCGCAAGAATCGCAATCGTTCCTTCCCCACCATCGCCCACAGGCAAAAGCCGATACTCCGCGTCTGGAAATACGCCAGCAAATCCCACTCGAATCGCCTCGGCAACCTCCTGCGCGGTTAAACTTTCCTTATATGAATCTGGGGCAATGACTATCTTCATGATCGCTCTTCCTTCCAAAATTTAAATTTCTAGTCCTGTCGTCATACGATGCTTCTCACCAAAAATGTGAATCTGAATTGGCGCTGTCGTCTCTTTTGTCACCCGAATTTTGTCCGATTCCAACTCGATTTCCAAGCGCTCCCCGTGCCAAACAAACGAAAATGCCAAGCGCTTCCATCCAGCGGGCAGTCGCGGATTCAAATGCAACTCGCCATCCGCAATCGCGACTCCGCCAAATCCGAAAATCGCAGTCAACCAAATCGCACCAAGCGACGCCGCATGCACACCTTCATCCGTCCCACCAGGAGCCGCCTCCAAATCAATTCGGCACGCCTCCTCGAAAAACCGATACGCTTTATCCTGCTGGTCAACCCGATTTGCCACAATCGCATGAATCGCCTTACTCAGCGAAGAATCGTGAATCGTGTGCGCCTCATAATAATCCAAATTCCGCGCCACAATATCCTCTGCAAAGAGATTCGGCATCAAATAAAGCAACATCACCACATCCGCCTGCTTCAAAATCTGCATCTCATTCACTTCCGCACGTGAATAATCCAGCAAAATCGCCTGAGACCCTTGCCGCGCCTTATACTCCGTCAAATCAATTTCCGGCTTACTCAAAAACGTATCATCTTGCGGAATCAACTTCGAAGCATCCGCCTGCGGTAAATAAATTTTCCGTAAAAACGCCTCACATAAATCATAAAACGGCGTATGTTTTTGACCATATCTCGCCATAAAGCGCAACGTCTGATACACATTTTCGTGCGCCAAATAATTCGTGTATGCATTATTATCCACATGTTCCGTATACTCGTCCGGACCGATTACATCTAATATAACATATTTCCCGTCCTTTAATACAGCCCTACTTAACCAAAAACGCGCCGTTTCCTGCAAAATTTGCAACCCATCATGCTCCATAAACAGTTCATCTTGGCTCGCCTCATAATAATTGACCACAGCATGCGCAACATCCGCCACGATATGGTGTTCCGCAAGAGCCGACGCCACTTTTTGACGCTTCCCAGTCCGAACATTAATCGCTGCAAATTCAGGCGTCTCTTCTTCCCCACTAAACGCGCTCTCCCATGGAAACAACGCCCCTTGGTAGCCATTAATCGCCGCTTTTTCGCGCGCCTGCTCCAAATGAAGATAACGATAACGCAACAACTTCCGCGCCTTTTCTGGATGATTATACAAATGAAACGGCGCAATAAAAATCTCCGTATCCCAGAACACATGCCCCTTGTAACCCTCACCCGTCAGCCCTTTCGCCCCAACACTAAAACGCTCATCATGAGCCGGTGTCATCGCTTCCAGATGATACGCCGCAAAATCCAGCGCCAACTGATCAAACGCATTTTCCGACGTCACCTCAACCCGATAATCCTGCCAAAATTCCTGCCAAGAACCGCGTGATTCCGCCAAAGCTTCCTCATAACTCCTTGCCTCGCGGATTTCGCCAAGTCCGAATTCCGCCGGATTATCCGTCTCCAAACTCGATGCGATAACGCTTACCTTTTCCAGTAAAAATGGCTCATTCGCCACCAACTTCTCATTCACCGTCACGAGCAACTGCCGATTCTTCGCTGCAAAACTTCCTGGCGTGCTAATCATCGACGTCACCGTCACATCCTGCCCACTTTGCGTCGTCACATAACCGCCCTGCATCCACGTTTCGCTAAACACACGAAGCGATTTCTCCACCAAATGCTGCGTCCCAAAGTTCGTCTGCTGACCATCAATTCCCGTCCGAATCCGCACATCTGCGTCTCCCGAAAGGCTCGTAATCACAACTTTCGCATACACCTTATGTAATTCCTTCTTACTCACAAAACGCTTCAGACAAAGCTCAAACCGCTTCCCATTAGGGTGTTGCCAAACCAATTCGCGACACACCTCGCCCGTCGCCAAATCCAGCACCCGCTCAAAACCTTGAACTTCCCCACTATGCATCGAGAAATTCACACCATCGATTTCAATCTCAAACCGCGTCACATCAGGCAAATTTACCAAATCAGAACTCACTTGCCCCTGCGCTTTATTATAAATTCCCGCCACAAACATGCCACGCGTCTGCTCCGGATAATCCTCCTCAAATCCCGCACGAACGCCCATGTAGCCATTCCCAGTCGTCATCAAACTGGCATACGTATCAAAATAATGTGGATCTATTTTACTCTCCCGTAATACACTGATTCTACTCATAAATATACACTCTCACCTTTTTCTGCTGATTCGTAAATCGCCTCAATCAAACGCTGAACCTGATAACCCTGCTCTGCGTCAGCCACCATCACATCCGCGCCAAGTACCCGATCCACAAACGCCTGCATACTTTTTGCATGTCGTTCCTCATCCGCCGTTTCCTTCTTCAAAATCGTGACCAATTCACCAGCCTGATCCGTGTAAATCTCCGCCGGGAACAACGTCGCACCAGCCTCATCACCGAAAAATTCCACATTCAAAACCGAACTCTCCTTCATCTGCAATACAAAAGAAGTCTCCAACTGCAACAAGCCACCATTTTCAAATTCAATAAACGCAAAAACCGCGTCTTCCACGTCATATTTTGTAGGGTCCCACGTGCCAAAAGTCCCTTCCGACTTCTTTGTCCCAATTTTTTGAAACATTTTGGCAGTCACTTTCTTGACTTGCGGAAAATCCAACACGTACATCGCCGCGTCGAGCATGTGAATACCAATATCGATCAATGGGCCACCGCCTTGCAATGCCTTATTCGTGAATGAGCCCCAACCTGGAACCCCCGAACGGCGCAGCGCCTTTGCTTTAGTCATGTAAACCTCGCCCAAAACGCCATCCGCATAAGCCTGCTTCACGTCGCGCATATCCGTCGCAAATCGATGATGAAAATCGTACGCCAAAACAAGACCACACTCCAACGCCAAATCACGCATCTGCTGCGCCTCATTCGCCGTCATCGCAGGCGGTTTCTCACACATGACCGCCGAACCGTGTGACAACGCTAACATGACATTATCAAAATGAAACCGATTCGGCGTACAAATACTCACCATATCCGGTTTTTCTGTCTCAAACATCTCCGCCGCATCCACGTAACTACGTGCAAAACCGTTTTGTTCTGCAAAATCCGCCGCACGAGTCGCATCCGGATCAACGACAGCAACCAGCTCCAATTCCTGCGTCCGCGTTTTATAATACGCCGCATGCACCTTCTCAGCCACCTGCCCCGCGCCAATAATCGCCACTTTCTTCACTTCATGTTCCCCCTCTAAATACTGCCCCCAAAATCGGATTTTAGAGGCAGCTCACTATTATCTACAGCTCTTCAAATGTTCCAATGCATCTTTGTATGCTTTTTCCGGATCTTCCGCACGAACTCGGCATTCAAACGTCAAGAATCCGTCATAGCCATCCGCCTTCAACTGGTCGAAATGTTTTTTTAAATCAAGCGATCCACTGCCAGGCTGATAGCGATGATTGTCGGCCACATGCACATGCTCCACCAAATCACGATTCGCGTGAAGTGCCTCCGAAATCCCGTCTTCCTCAATATTCATATGATAAAAGTCCGCGATAATTTTCACATGTTTCAAGTTATTCGTCTCAATATAACGACGCGCATCGCCCAGCAAATTAATCATGTGATCCTGATAGCGATTCAGCGGTTCCAGAAAAATCGTCGTCCCAGTCTCCGCCGCAATGCCGTCCAAATAAACGAGCGACTCACTCACAGCTTTGAAATCACCAGCTTCCGAACGCGGCGAAACCATCGGCGGCAAGCGATACGTGAACATTCCCCAAGCCGCAGGAACCACAATCCCTTTTCCACCAACCTCTTGCAGCGCTTCCAAAATTACCTTAATTTCCTGTAACCCGCGCAAACGACGCTCCTCGATAAAATCACCGATCCAGCCGTCATAACCACCACACGCTGTCGAAACTGGAATTCCAGTCGCCGCAATCGCCGCTTTGACCTCCGCCACGTTTTCCACGAGCAGTTTTCCGTCGATTTCGAAACCTTCAAAACCCATTTCCTTCACATATTCGAATTTCTCCATGATACCCTCTGGAAAAAATGCCTGATTCTGCGTCCCAATTTTCATCATTGTCCGTCTCCTTTTAAAGTTCGATTCCCATCTTAATACTCAAATCTGGATTCTGATCCACGTACTTCATGTAGGCCTGCGCACTCTCGTCCAAGCTCACAATTGGATCAATCAAATCCTCACAATCCAAATACCCGTTCATCAAAAGCTCCCAGCAAGTCTCCTCGATACGCTTCCGATTCCAACGTGGATAATCCGGATTCGGCTCACTCGACGCGCGTGCAAACACGATTTTGGCATTATTAAAATGCGCCTCGCGTCCCAAATTAAATCCATCTGGAAACGGCTTCGCAAACGCCACATACGAAATAATTCCGCCGTATGCAATCCCGCGTAGCGCCGCCTCAAGAGCCTGCGAATTCCCGCTCGTCTCAATAATCGAGTCCGCGCCAAGTTTGCCAGTCAATTTCTTAACCTCAAACCCGACATCCGTCCCAATCGGGTTAAAGCAAGCATCCGCACCATGACGCATCGCAATTTCGCGACGATGTTCCAAAGGATCGACGCCAATCACGATACTCGCACCAGCCTTTTTCGCCAGCTGAATCGCAATTTGGCCAATCGCGCCGAGCCCAACGACCACAACGTAATCGCCCGCACGCACATGCGCCTCACGAACACCACTCATCGCAAACTGCGCTGGATCATAACAAACCGCATTTTTCCAACTCGCGCCCGCAGGCATTTTCCGCAGCTTATAATTATCAACCGCCTTCACGATCACCGTCTCCATAATCGGCCCGTACGAGCAAACCATATCCCCAATCGCGTACTCCGTCACATCCGCGCCAATCTCAACAATTTCGCCGACAACCATGTTCCCGAGCTGAAACTCCCCGAACACAATCCCACGCGCAGAACCTTCCGCACGCGGCATAAACATATTCCATTCCTCGTTAAACTCCTCATCAATAAACGGGCTCACACCACGAAAATCAACGACCTCCGTACCATGCTTCGGCGACGCAAACTTCACTTGAATCCGCGCCTCATCCTTAGCCAATTCCCGATCCACATATTCCACCAAATCCGCAACCCGCGGCTCCGTAGCAATCAATTTCTTCATCAGTCAAACTTCCCTTCTAAATTCCAAATCTATTTTTTAAGCAATCCTCATTCTCGAACTATCAGAGCCATATGGAGCTTTCAGCTTCCAAACAAAAGCAATAGCAACACAGAACGTACTTCGTACGTAATAAAGAATATGAGTGCTTTCAAATACCTTTTCACCCAAATTATTCTTTCACCTACAAACCAACTCCGTGCCACCAAACCGTCAGAGCGACGAGAAGCTTTCAGCTTCTAGGCAAAAGTGAGTACCAGGTGCGGAGCGTACTTGCGTACGTGAGCACTGGAACGGAACTTTTAACGACGAAGATGAATGCTTCTCGTTGCTCTGACCTAGCCTTTGACGCCGCCGTCGGTAAGATTTCCTTTTATGAAACGTTCTGATAGAGCGTACATGATAACTACTGGCAATGCCGTCACAAGTGACGCTGCCATCATGCGTCCCCAAATATAATCTGGTGTACTAAACAACGTATTCAAGCCAATCGGTAACGTGAACAGCTCTGAATCCGACAAGAATATCGACGCAAACAGATAATCATTCCAAGCTACCATGAAACAATACACGAATACAGAGACAATCCCTGAAATCGCGAGTGGCACGATAATCCGCAAAATAATCTGCATCCGATTCAAGCCATCCATCATCGCGGCTTCCTCAATATCCACTGGAATCGTGTCAAAATAACTAATCAACATGAAAATCGCAGTCGGCAATGTCTGTACAACCATCGTGATAATCAACGCCGTTCTCGTGTCATATAATCCAACACTCGAAATAATTTTAAACAACGGCACAATTAACAAAATACCTGAAAACATGTAAACCGTATAAAAACTCGCATTAATCGTTGTCCGCGCTCGGAAACGCAATTTTGATAGGGCATATGCACCTAAAATCCCTAAAACTACCGCAATCCCCGCTGCAATTAACGCAACGATAAAACTATTTTTAAAATACGTCAAAAACGGGAAAATATCCGGGTTGAAAATATCTAAATAATGCTGAAATGTCCAATCTTTCGGGAAAAATGTTGGCGTTGTAGAAATCGCCTCTTTTGGACTCTTAAACGACGTCATCATCATAATCAAGAATGGAAACAGCGTGAACAAGAGAAATAACACTAAACTCACATAAAAAACAATTTTCTTCGTCCGTTTTGATTTTTTACTACTTACCGCCATTTAAATTCACTCGCTTTCTTGTAACCATGATGACCACGAAGATGATGACAAACAGAATCACCGAAATCGCCGATGCTTTACCTAGATCATTGAACGCGAAGGCCGTTTGATACAGGTAAACCCCAAGAATATTTACTTTGTTCGTCAGCAGATATACGTCGGTAAACATGTAGAACATCCAAATCGCACGCAATGTCACAACTGTCGCCAAAACTGGCATGATTGCTGGTAACGTGACAATTTTGAATTTATCCCAAACACTTGCCCCGTCCATTTCTGCGGCTTCATAAAGCGATTTATCCACCGTTTGCAAAATCGCTAAGAACGAGATGAAAGCATACGGGAAATAGCGCCAAATCGCGAATAACACAACTAAAATGAAACTCGAAACGGGATTATCAAACCAAAGTGGTGCATCCTTCCAAAGATGAAGAATATCGCCACCAACATAGTTGATTACACCATAACTATTGTTAAACATGTATTTCCAAGCAAAAATCAAGGAAATCGACGGCGTCACGTATGACAAAATAATAAGCGAACGCGCCGTTTTCCGGAATCGGAACTCCCGGTTGAAGAATATCGCAACCAGAAGCCCCATCCCTGTACTACCAACTACTACTAGAATCGTATAGCCAAATGTTAAAGCCAATGACTTGTAAAATTCAGCATCCGTTAAAATATCAATGTAATTTTGCAAACCGATAAACGTTGAATCCAAATTCGGATTGAGCGGTAACTCTAAAAAGCTAATTTGAATGTTTGAAATCATCGGATATGCCACTAACACAAGTAATAAGAGGATACTAGGCGACAGCAAGGCCAGCGCCATTTTTGCATCCGAGCGTTTGTATGCTTTTGTTTTCATAGTGCCTCCTTATTCTTAGTTATTAGATTCGGCCGTGCTCTGCGCTTTTTCAAGCTCCGAATCGACATCCTTGCCGCCAACCGTCACATTATTCACCATTTTCGCGATAACGCCTGAACTTGTGATATCGCCCATTTTGGTGAAATTTTTACCGTCAACTAAGCCGAAAATCTGAATATCATCGAACGATTTCGCGATTTCCTCAGACAACGCGCCGAATGATTTCACGACTTCATTGTTTTTATACGCTTCGTTTTCGATAACGCCTTTATTTACTGGTTGCGCCCCACCTGGAGACATTAATACCCATTTCGTTTGGTTCTCAGGTTTTGACAAGAACTCCACGAACTTTTTACCAGCATCTTTTTGTGCATCATCCAGACCGTCCGAAAGTGCCAGCGCCGAAACCGTTCCGTACACCGCTTTTTCCTTCTCTTCCGGGATGATAAATCCAACGTTGCTCGGGTCGCCATCCGTAAATACCGCCGGCAAAATGTACGTCGAATACATCGCCATTGGGGCCGTACCATTCATAAACGCATCCTTGATTTCCGTTACATCATTCGATCCAGGCATCGTGTATTTCGATAATTCTTGATAAAACGTCAATGCCTGATTCATTTCTTTCGTATCGATCGTAATATTGCCTTTCGCATCTAAAACGTTCGCCTCATTAGAAAGCGCAAACTGAGAAAATGCTTGCTCCGCCATCGCGCCTTCTGCTGTAGGAATCGCAATACCATATTTCTTGTTCGCTTTATTCGTAAAATGCTTCGCGATTGTCAAAATGTCATTCCAATTCTTTGGCTCCTCGAAATTCGCCGCAGCTAAAGCCTTCTTGTCGTACCAAATACCTTGCACCCAGCCCGTAAGCGGAACGCCGATATAACTTTTGCCATTCTCAGAACGCACCAAGTTCAGCGCGCCTTCATAATAACTGTCCTCGCCAACCTCTTTAATCACGTCTTTGACCGCGTCTTGATCGATCAATTTATCTTTATCCATTACTTTCGCAAAATCTTGACTTACTTCCAAAACTGCTGGCAACTTACCAGACCGCGCCAACGTTACAACTTTCGTGTTAAACGCATCTTCCTCGACAGGCACTTGCTTCACTTTAATATTCGGATTTTCCTTTTCAAATTTCGCAACTAATTCTTTAATAACGTCCAAACGTTCCTTTTCAACCGAAGAATGCATGAATTCAATCGTCACTTCTTTATCATCCGCACTTCCCGATGAACCACCACACGCCGCCAAAATCGCACTCAACATTAACACAACAACAAGTAAAATCGAACCTCTCTTTTTCACCTAAAACCCTCCTAGTTTTTGTTTGTTAACCAGCGGAATTCGTAAGGAGCAAGAACAATTGGAGCGCTCCCAGAAATCGGCTGATCTTTTAAAATATCCCAATTCACAGCGACATCACATGATATCGGCTGATCAGATAAATTATGCAATGCAAGAACACTGTCTCCCGAAGCATCCACACGCCTAATCGCAAAAATTTCTTTCCCTAAATCCACAACCTCCATCGGCACATTGGGATGGAATAAGCCTTGCGTTTTACGAACTTGAATCATTTCTTTAATTCCTTCAAAAGTACGATGCATCAATGTTTCCGCGTCCGCAAGTCCCATTTCAATCTCCGCAATCGGGTATTTTTTACGGTTGATTGAGCGATTATGTCCCGTTTCCGCAACACCATCCAGATCATTTCGAGCGCCAAGAATACTTTGCACGTAAACCGCTGGAACCCCAGGAATAGTCAGCAAAATCGAATGCGCCAACAAGAACCGTTGTAACCGCGTATCATCATTGTCCGCCAAGCGATTCAGCGCATCCATGTACGTCACATTCACCTCATATGGACTCTTCGTTCCATCAGGATTCTGCTTATACGAAACAAGCGCGCCTTCCTTTTCCAAATCCGCCACCAGAGCCAAAATTTCCTCTTCCGACAAAATTCCACGAATCGGATTCAAGCCAATACCATCATGCGAAGCTAGGAAATTGAAAAACGTAGCATTCTCACCAGGCAACTCCAAATCACGCGCCCAGCCCGATAAAGCTTGCCCATCACCAGTATGTATCGCCTGCAAAACAAGCGGTGGCAACGGGAACTGGTACACCATATGCGCCTCATCTTGGCCATTTCCAAAGTAAGTAATATTATCCTTATGCGGCACGTTCGTCTCCGTAATCATCACCGTTCCTGGAGCAATTTCATCCAGAATATCGCGGAATAACTTCACAATTTCATGCGTTTTTTCCAAGTGAATGCAAGATGTCCCAGGCTCTTTCCACATGAAACCGACCGCATCCAACCTAATATACTCCGCGCCCTCTTCCAAATAAAACGCCAAAACATCAATCATTTTCAACAACACATTCGGATTCCTAAAATTAAGATCAATCTGATCCGCACTAAACGTCGTCCAAATATGCGTTTTCGTACCATCTGCCATCTCAAACTCCGTCAAAACCGGCGTCGCCCGCGGCCTAGTAACCGCCGTCAAATCCGTATCTTGCGGCAGCGAAACAAAGAAATCATCATACTCCGCGTCCTGATTCAGAAAACCCTCGAACCAGTCACTTTTCGCCGACATATGGTTGCAAACATAATCAAACATCAACCGTGTCGATTGCGTCAAATCCGCAAAATTTCGCCAATCACCAAGCTTCGGATTCACCTTTTTGTAATCAATCACCGAAAAGCCATCATCCGAAGAATACGGATAAAACGGCAAAATATGAACTACTTCAAACATCTCATCCAAGTACTTATCATACATCTTCTTAAGCGTCGTCAGTGTAGGTTGATCCTTTTCGCAAAACTGATCACCATATGTAATCATAACCACATCTTCTTGATCCCAACCTGACTTCCGTTGCTTTAATTTCTTCATTTTCGCTTCTTGTATTCGCTCTCTAATCTTCCCCTCTAGAGATATAGCGCTTTCACTTTCATATATACATTCCAATCGTCTTAAAAGAATATCCATTTTTACCTCCTTTTATGGTACCGCTCCCACAAAAAGAGTATATTATAGAAAGCGCTTTCTGTCAATACCTTTTTTAACACATCGTAAAAATATTTCATCCAAAACTTTGTCCCTACACGTTTCATTTCTTATTGGACATCTTTACCACAATTGAGTAGAATAGATAGCATAAGTATATATAAAGATGGGAACGGTCTCATCAAGATAGAAACAAGGAGGAAATAACTAAAATGGGAGCTACTATTTACGACATAGCACGCCACGCCGGAGTCTCGAAATCTACCGTTTCACGCGTACTAAACAATCAAACAAACATTTCTGCTGATTCAAAAAAACGCGTCCTCATAGCCATTGAAGAACTACAATATAAACCGAGCAAATTAGCCCGAGCACTAACAAATTCAGGATTCGACGCCATTATGGTCATTTCAAATCGCCCAACCAAGACCACAGCAGGAAATCCATTTTTCTCAGAAATCATTCATTCCATCTCGGCGATTGCAGAAGATCAGAACTTCGACTTAATTCTGCAAACATCCCGAAATACCGATGATGAACTCGATAAATGTATTGCCAAAATCAAAGAAAAAATGATCAAAGGAATTATCATGCTAAGCTCGCCCGCAGACGAATCCTTTTTCGAAAAACTAGATCCATTCAACATCCCCATCGTTGTTACCGGGAAAATCGATGGCAACTACACAAATGTTTATTCTGTCGATACAGACAATTTCAAAGACTCCTACGAGCTAACAAATCTACTCATCAAAAATGGGCATAAAAACATCGCCTGTCTTCACGCGCCACTGAATTATCACGTCTCCATCGATCGACTAGCCGGGTATCGCAGTTGTCTATTTGATCACAACCTAGACATTCGGCGCGACTGGATTTTAGATAGCGGATACACCGCCGAAGACGCTTATAACGCCGCACATCAGTTGCTATCACACCCAGATCGGCCCACTGCCATTTTTGCCACAGATGATTTAAAAGTACTCAGCATTTACAAAGTAGCCTCCGAACATGGCTTACAAATACCAGAAGATCTTTCCATCGTCGGCTACAATGATCGCGTTGTCTCCACCTTTCTATCACCGCCACTGACAGCGATTGACATCCCCACCAAGCGATTAGGAAAAGCTGCTACCGAGTTACTTTTTGATTTAATCCAGCAAAACGATACCCCTAGCAAAAATATGATTATCGAAACAAAACTCATTAACGGCGCATCAATAAGTCATTTGAAAACACGCTAAAAAATCTGGAAAGTATGCTGTCTCTATATTAGACATGCGCTTTCCAGATTTTTTATATTTCATAGATTGGCGTAGCATCTTTAATAATAGCCATATAATTGGATAGCCCAGCTAAAATACGATACACTTCAATACACCGCTGCTCTTCATAATACACATAAAACACCGTATACTTATCCAAATTAAGTTTGCGATATGGCCTAGATAACTCTTTGTCAGTATCATACAGATTACCCATTTTAGGAAATATCGCTAAATTTAAAAACAACGTATCGATATTTCTGCTAAAATGCTCTTCTGCTCGAGACTGATACAAATCTTCTAATAAATAAAGCGAAATGCGCTCGTAATCAATGCTAGCATGCCTAGAAAGGCTAACCTTAACGCTACCATCCATAGGTTATTTCCCTTCAAAAACAGATTTAGCACGCGCTCGTTCTGTCAAAATGGCTACTCGACTCTTCACGTCTTCCCAAGTACTTGTATTTCCAGTTACAAAGTCTCTTTCTGCCTCTCTTAATTTCTCACTAATAATCTCATCCGTCGAGGCTACCCATGTATGCTCATAAGCAAATTTTGTTGCAGTTTCATTCACAAAGCTCTCTTCCATACTTGATGTCATCCTACGCACCTCCGTCTTTTTATATTCTTATTATAACACAAATTGCAACTACCTAAAAGCAATTCATTCATTTTGTGTCAATTTTGCTTTTCCAATGCTCTTCACGCTTTTTTACCCCTTACAGAAAAGCGAACTAGATATATAGGTGTAAACAAAAAAACGGCAACAAGCGCCGATTTTTGTGAAGTAGAGATTCAAATAGTCCCCGAAAAATAACGAGGATAGCTCCCCTTTGTAACCACCTATATTTTTTGTACCATCACGTGCACAAGATGCTCTTTCCCACCATATGTTTGCTGCTTCTCTTCCTCTTTTTCAAAACCAAGATGTGACCAAAATCCAATGGCTTCTTTATTCTCTTCAAGAACACCAATCCGCAACGAGTCCGCACTGCCATCTGAAGCCCAATCCTTAATAACTTGATACAGCACTTTACCAAATCCGCTCCCACGCTCTTCCGGTATTAGCATTAACAATCCGATAATCCACTGCCCTTTTCGAGGGAAGTCCGCGACCACATCAATCAATCCGATCGGCTTATCCGCTTCGTCAAGCACTGCCATTACAAACTTATCGTGCTTGGTTTTCCCTTTAGGTATCTCCGTAATAATCGACATTGCATTCTCTGTTGTTGCCGCTACGCCTTGTTCTATCAAGAAGTAATCCTCACATTTCACGCAAACTTCCTCAGCTATAGCTACATCTTTTTCCGTCAAAAATTTCACATGATAGTTTCTCTTTTTATCCAATTATCTCACCATTTCCCTATTTATTTCGTAAGCGCACGCGTCTCATATTGACACATTTCTTCATACGTTTCGATACTCATAACTACCATATCTCCATGTCCATTCTTCGTTAAGAAAATAGGTTCACTACGTTCGTGGACAATCTTGGAAATATCAGTAAAATTATTTCTTAAATCAGAAACCGGTCTAATTTCAGGCATTTCCTTGCCCTCCTCTTATCATAATATTATCATTATTATATCATAATTATGATATAATTGCTAGTGAAATCCCCTTTTCGCAACAAAAAAAACAGCCCGTCGCAAAACCAGCTGTTTTCCATTTTATAACTTAATAGGCACCTTCCAAAATTAAAACGCTATTTCCTTCTGGATCAGCGCATCTCAGCTCTTTTCCACCCCAATCAGCCATAAATGGAGGCTGGATATCGACACCGTTCAATTTCAGTTTTTCATACGTTTTATCTAGATCATCCGACCGAAAAACAAACTCGGTAAGTCCGTGAGTTGCCACATCATCGTTCGCATTACTCCAAACAATAATACCTGGATCATGACGCGAAAAAGCTAATTTCGCCCCAACATAGCCTCCATGCCCTTCAAAAACGAGCGGAACACCCAACTGTTCACTATAAAAGCGCACAAACTGCTCCGGATTTTCTACCGCTATATTTATTCCTTCAAAACCATTAATCATACTATCCCCTCCATCATCTTATTATTCTTTTCCCGAAACTCGCACAGGAAAAACTAAAAATAGTTTATATTTTGTTTTTGCAGCCCAGAACGAGTATACTGGACATGAGGCGTAACGTCCCGACATTTTATAGAAAAGTAGGAGGCTATTCGACATGAGTAAACAGATTAACAAAACAGTTCTCATCATGAATTTCGAAACAGAAAGTAAGTCTTACCAAGCATTTTCAGAAATAAAGACATTACACACAGAAAGAAAAATTCACGGCGAACAAATGGCAGTTGTAGAACATGATGGCAACCATAAGATAAATGCAAAAGATTTCCTAGACTTCACAGGTGGCGATAAAAACATGAAAGGCAGCTTGATTGGTATGCTAGTTGGGATCTTAGGCGGTCCACTAGGCGTATTACTTGGCTGGATGACCGGTGCAATTATCGGCTCTACGCAAGATGCCAAAGAAATTCGCGATGCCATGAACGTCTTTGAGAAAACACTAGAAACAATACCTGAAGGTCAAACTGGCGTTATTCTTATCGCTGAGGAAGAGCATAACGAATACATCAATGATCTTGTAAATAGCAAATTAGGCGGTCGCGTTGTTCGTATGGACGAAGCGCTTGTATCACACGAAATCAATGAAGCAAAACAAGCTGAAAAAGAAGCACAAGTCAGCGCTAAAAAACGTTGGTTCAACAAAAAAGAAGATTAAATCCTATCCATCCAGGCTTATTTCTAGCTTGGGTGGATTATTTTTTGTATAGAGATACTAGCAACTCCTCAACTTGCCCCATATCTACTTTATCCGGCAAACTCGTCTCACGTGCCGCTCGCTCAAACTCCTCTTGAAATACCGCCACTTGCTCAAAAATTTCCTCAAACGACAAATCGCCGTTCCGAATAGCCAGTAATACATCATGCTCAGCTCTCCGCTTTGTCACGACGCCCTTTCCCTCCAAAATATCACGGCCCGTCACAAGCATTCTCACTAAATGCATCGCGTGCTTATACAAACGCGGCAATTCCTTTGGCGTATCCGTAGCCTTCCCAAACTTCTCATACGTCCGGACAGTAGCTTGTAATTCCCCGTATATCCCTACAAAATCCCGTAACGGATACCTCTTCAAACCCGCATCCATCACAATCTCGTCTTCTATTATTCTAAGCTGTAATCCGTCCTCCAAGTTTGCATATTTCCCATTGAAATGACGCATTTGTCGATGTAGCGTTTCAAGTACATGCTTTTCCTGTAAAGCGATCGACTCCTCATTTCTAACTAATCCGTTCTGCAATCTTTTTAACTGTGCATTCGCGTAATTACCAAATGTCTGCTCCACCCGCCTCGTCAAAAATAGACCAACGTTATCTCGAACTATCCGCCCCGCTTCTGAGCAAATCACAATCTCCTCTTCGTCAACACCCAAGAGTTCCAGCATGTTCGGATTTCCCTGTGCGCATAATTTAATAAACTTCCGCGCGCCAAAAATCACAGTATCCGTATCCTTTTCCTCAAACTGTTCAAATGTATCTAAACCGAATAAATAACGATCATCTTCTATTAAAAATCCCCGCAAATCTAAATCACTTCCAGCAATATTCGTCCCATAACCATGGGAACCACTTGCCACCAAATAAGCAATATTATTCAAATCCCTATTATGCCTAAGAAAATCGTATGCCTTTGTCTCCAATATCGAATCGTATTTCAACATTTATGTCCACACATCCCATCCTGATATTTCCCTCTATATTATACCAAAAAGCATGTCTTAAAAAATACTTTTTCGTTCCAGTCAAAATACCTTGACTTTAAAAGCGAATCGAGGTACTTTATATATAACCAATTCCTACTTATTCAGTAAGAATTAAAAAAGAACATATTTGCAGAAAAGGGGAGAATATATGAAAAAAGGTATTGTATTCGTTTTTACATTAGCATTAATGTTGGTATTAGCAGCTTGCGGAGGCTCTGGAAGTTCATCTGACAGCGCAAGCGGCTCAAAAGATAGTAATTCTATCATTATCGGAGTTCCTGGTGAGCCCGAAGTTGTTAATCCAAACTATTCCAGCGATCGTGTGACCTTAACAATTCAACAAGCACTTTACGCGCCACTATTTTGGGAATCTGATGGCAAACCTGCTTTAGCTGATAAATTAGACGTTTCAGCAGATAACCTAACATATACTGTCACATTGAAAGATGGCCTAACTTGGCATGATGGTAAGCCTTTGACAGCGGATGACGTTGTATTTTCAGTAAATGCCATGATTGATGAAAAACAAAACAGTCCTTATCGTGGCAACTGGGTCTTCGATAACAAGCCTGTGAAAGTAGTTGCTGAAAATCCAACAACCGTGAAATTCACTTTACCACAAGTAGCACCAGCATTTGAAAACACATTAAAAACATTCTTCCCTATTCCAAAACATATTTTTGATGGCGTAGCTAATATTGATAAAAGCGATAAAAATAATAATCCCGTAGGTTCTGGACCTTATAAATTCGTAAACTATAAATCTGGTGAATACTACTCATTAGAGAAGTTCGACAAATATTTCGACGGCAAGCCAAAACTTGATAAGGTCACATTCCGAATTACAAAAGATCAAAATGCGGCCAACCTTGCCTTGCAAAATGGCGAGATCAACCTAAAAACAATCCAGCCCGCAGAACGAAATAAAGTAGAAAAAGCAAGTGATGTCAATATCATCACATATCCTGAAAATCGTTTAAGCTATGTTGCTTTCAATCAAAACGTACCAGCTTTGAAATCAAAAGACTTACGCCAAGCGATTTCTTTAACACTAGATCGCAAAGATTTAATTGACGCAGCCTATGGTTCACAAGAATATGCGAAACCAGCAAGCTCCATCTTAACTGAAAACACGAAGTTCTTTACTGATAAAGTAGAAACCTACGACCAAGATTTAGACAAAGCAAAACAACTTTTGACTAAGAGTGGTTATAAAGATTCCGATAAACTTAATATTATCTATCTAAATAACAGTAAAGCCCAAGAAAGTATCGCCCTTTATATTCAAGAACAGCTGAAATCCATTGGCGTTTCCCTTGAACTTAAACCAACTGACCCAACGGCAATGAGCAATATCACACTTGATCGTAAGAGTGCTGCTTACTCGTTAATGCTTGGCGGATATATTATGGGTAATGATCCTGATCCATATAAAACGCTATATATGACAGGCGAACCATATAACTACGCGAATTATAGCAACCCAGAATTAGATAAGCTTTGGAATAAAGGCGCGGTAACAGCTGATGATACTGCACGTCAAGCGATTTACGAACAAATCCAAACAACATTAGCTGATGATGCCGTTGTTTATCCAATTTCTTATGATAATGCCGTTCTTGCAATTGGCAAACAATATCAAGGAACAAAAGCAGCAACACCACAACCAGTAACCATGTTCCGCGATTTATCTAAGCTTTATATTAAGTAAAAATCGCCTCCCGCATGCTATAATAACTTAATGTGTATAAAATGAAGCCCCAAACCAATTGGAGAAGAGCCATTCTAAAGCTTTTTTCCTATTGGTGAGGGCTTTACGTTGTTTCACTATACTTTCTTTGTTAGGGGCTTTTCTTCATGATACAAACCATATCAAAACGTGTGTTACAAATTATACCGATGCTATTTATCATCTCATTGGTATCTTTTGCACTGGTTCAACTGGCACCTGGAGATCCAATTTCTTCTTTCGTTACGCCAAATATGAACCCAGATGATGTCGAACGAATTCGACAAAGCTTAGGCCTCGATCAGCCGATATACGTTCAATATTTCAAATGGCTAGGCAATGTGCTTCAAGGTAACTTTGGCTACTCTTTAATTAATAATCAGCCTGTTCTTGGCCAAATTCTTGATCGCCTACCAGCAACAATCGGTCTCATGGGTACTGCACTTTTCTTTACATTACTTTTTTCTATTCCACTTGGCTTAATTGCCGCTGCATACGAAAATACAAAATTAGATCGTTTTCTTAACGCCGTATCTTATGTCGGTATTTCCATTCCAATTTTTTGGTTTGCAATGATATTGATCGACGTTTTTTCTATTCAATTGCATTGGTTGCCAAGTCTTGGTATGCGTACAATTGGTGTGGAATCTTTTTGGGACGTTGCTAAACATGCGATTCTTCCCGTTACAGCCCTGACTTTCCAAGGGTGTGCCTCCTATTATCGGTACGTCCGCTCCAATACGATTAATCAACTAAAAGAAGAATATGTGCTGTTCGGCTATGCTAAAGGACTTTCAAAATCGCAAATTATGCGTGATCATGTCTTAAAAAACTCATTACTTCCCGTTATCACGTTGCTCGGCATGTATCTACCACAAATTATTACTGGAGCCTTTATTACTGAAAGCGTCTTTTCTTGGCCTGGTATGGGGTCTCTTGGTATCAACGCGATTTTTCAACTAGATTATCCCATGATTATGGCGATCACTATGTTCTCAGCTCTACTACTCATTATTGGTAATTTACTTGCCGATATCGCCTACACCATTGTTGATCCACGTATAAGGGAGGTTAGCTGACGATGATGAAAGCAGATCTTTCAAAATTTACAAAGCCAAAAAATACACAACCTGTTGAAAAAGCACAGTTACCACGCGAACGAACTTTTTGGCATTTTCTATTAAGTGAAAAACGTGGCCTGTTTGCTATCGGTATTTTAGTAGTATTCGCCTTAGCATGTATCTTTGCGTTTCTTTCCCCCTATGATCCAAATGCTTTATCGATTCAAGATAAACTACTTCCACCAAGTGCTTCTCATTGGTTTGGGACGGATGACCATGGACGCGATTATTTCACTCGTGTGTTATATGGTGGTCGTGTTTCCTTATCTGTTGGCTTCCTTGCTATGTTAATTGCCCTCGTTGTGGGAACAGTAGCTGGAACCGTCAGTGGTTACTTTGGTGGCATTGTGGATAGTTTATTGATGCGTTTCTTAGATATTTTCATGTCTATTCCATCTTTTTTCTTATTGATGATCTTGAATGCCTACCTAAAACCTGGTATTGGTAATATTATCTTGATTATCGGTCTCCTATCTTGGATGGATGTTGCCAGGATCGTGCGTGCAGAAACGTTATCCTTAAAAGAACGTGAGTTTATTCTGTACTCTAAATCCAGTGGCGCGAGCGTTTGGCACGTTATTACCCGGCATATTATTCCGAACGCGATGCCATCTATTGTCGTGGCGGCTTCTCTAAATATCGCTGCTGCAATTCTAACCGAGTCTGCACTAAGTTTCCTTGGTCTAGGTGTACAGCAACCCAATTCTTCATGGGGCAGTATGCTGAACAATGCGCAAGGTTATATTGGAGATGCGACTTATTTAGCGCTCTTCCCTGGTGCCTTTATTTTACTAACAATACTAGCCTTCAATGTGCTCGGTGATGTGTTCCGTAAAGGATTAGAGCCTCGAGATATACACAAATAACGATATGTACAGTCTGGAATCCCTGTAAAGCCTTTCTTAATTGAAGATTTGGCTTTGCAGGAAATCTCCAGACTGTTTTTTATTTCATTTTCAACTCAATCACATCTGCTCTCATCTCGTTGACCGCTTGTTCGATGATTTTCATTTCCTGTGCCAACTCACTCAAATTATCGATTGTTTTTTGATAGCGTTCTTCCCGCTCATCATTCTTTCGCATCACCCAGACGAGCAAGGCTACAAAAAGGATACCAAATGTAATCTCGGTGGCATTCGCTACTAGATTCTCAAGTCCCGTAATAATCACTTCCAAACTATACAAATTTTTCTTTCCCATCTTCATCATACCTCCCCGTTCTAGTATGACATTTCTTCTTTAATTCATCGGTAGCCCGTTCATTTCCCCACACTCTACTTTATAGGCATCCAGTAAGTCTTCTAACGCTTTCTTCTTCAGGCGATAGTAATGAGATTCACTCCAACCAATATTCATATAAACCTCGATATTGGTCTGCCTCTTCTGCGATAAATACTTCATCAGAATGACCTCCCGTTGATCATAATTCAGCTTATTTATCGCGTCGGTGATCTGTTTAATTTCGCTATACATTGTATTTTCGACTAGTTTTTTGGGTAATCTTAGTTGGTGCTCCTCATTCTGTTTGGGCATACTTCTCTTTGGTAAACCTTGTAATAATGCGTTGTACTTGAATAATAGACGCTCTGCTTCTCTGCACTTGTTCATTCATTGTACTCCCCCTAAGACTGCTTAATTTTGGTTAAAATAGTGTCATATAATTGTTCCCGTTCTTGTTCGTCCCACTGTGCTATTTGATCTTTGGAGTGGGTCGAAAAATAACTAATAAGTGATAATTGTGTTCTTACTCTGCTAGCCGCTTCATCATTGTTCTCTAGTTTTTCCTGCTCTATTCTCAGATTTCTGATTTTACGACAAATAAAACATTTACGGTTACATTGATGAAACGTCATCTCTTGTTCATTGTGAAAATCAACCAGCCGCGAAAATAGAATATTGATCTCTCTTTGTCTCTTTTTATTCATATTATTCATCTCCCCCCGCCCCATTTTTAAGGAGTAATCTTACTATAAACCCCTCTGAATGCGAAGTCAAGATAAAAACGAACACTTGTTCTGTAATGTTTTTTTCGTTGGCTGTATGGCAAGGATGCAGCGGTTTATTTTTTTTGAATTTGGGAGTTTTCCCAGAATAACTATGCTATAATAAAAGAATTAATGTTCGGAAACTAACATACGATGAGGGAGATGCTCACATGGCTTTTGTTGAAATGGATCAAATCTATAAACGCTACCGATTAGGCGAAAAAGTGGTTACTGCGAATGATGGCATTACGTTCCAGATAGAACAAGGAGAATTTGTTATCATTGTCGGACCTTCTGGTGCAGGAAAATCCACGGTACTCAATATTTTGGGTGGCATGGATATGAGCGATGAGGGGCATATTTTCATTGATGGGACGGATATCGCGGCTTATAATGCAAAACAATTAACTGGTTATCGGCGAACAGATGTCGGCTTTGTGTTCCAATTTTATAATTTGGTGCCAAGTTTAACGGCAAAAGAAAATGTGGAGCTGGCAACGCAGATTTCGCCGAACGCGCTTGATGCGGAGCTCGTTTTGAAACAGGTTGGCTTGGAAGAACGAATGGATAATTTCCCAGCACAACTCTCAGGTGGGGAGCAGCAGCGTGTTGCCATTGCTCGGGCCCTCGCGAAACAGCCAAAATTATTGTTGTGCGACGAACCTACGGGGGCGCTTGATTACAATACTGGGAAATCGGTGTTGAAGTTACTCCAAGATACGTGTCGAAATACTGGTACGACTGTTATTGTCATCACGCATAATACAGCAATTACGCCCATTGCCGATCGCATTATTGAGATTAATAACGCTAAGGTTCGTGATGTCAAGATCCAGAAAAATCCTGTTTCGATCGACAGCATAGAATGGTAAGGAGAATCATATGAAAAAAGCATTATGGAAAGATATATGGCGAGAAATCGCAAAATCTAAAGGCCGATTTATTTCTATTTTCCTATTGATCGCGCTCGGTGTTGCCTTCTTTGTTGGCTTGAAAGCAACAGGTCCCGACATGATTAACACGACCGATAAATATTATGCGTCACAGAATTTGATGGACTTACAGGTACAATCTACGTACGGTTTAAACAAGGATGACATCGCGATTTTAAAAAATATTCCAGGTGCGAAAAATGTGCAACCTGGCTATACGTCTGATGTGATGTTGAAAGATTCGCTGCTCATTACGAAGGTTTTTTCTTTGCCTGAAAATAATGTTATCAATAAATATACACTCACAAAAGGACGCCTACCGCAGAAAAGCGGCGAAATAGCGATTGATTCCGTTGCCAAAGCGTCAAAAAAATACAAAATTGGCGATAAGATCACGTTTGTAAATAGTGATGGGAGCGCGATAAAGGGCAAGTTCCAAACGACAACTTTTACGGTGGTAGGCATGGTTTCCAGCGCTGAATACATCGAAAAAGGGACACGTGGAACTTCTACGATTGGCAATGGACGCGCTGATATTTTTGCGGTGATTCCTGAGGCGGATTTTGATTCGAAATATTATTCGACGGCATTCATGACGTTTGACAATACCGCGAGCGCAGAAGCCTACAGTGATGCCTATGATTCAGCGATTGAGCGCAATACTGCGCTTGTGAAAAAAGCGTTGAAGGGACAGCCAGAAGCTAGACTTAGTGCCATTCGTGCGGATGGTCAAACGAAGATTAATGATGGGAAAAAGGAGATTGCGGATGGTCTCGCAGAAATCGACCTGAATCAACAGAAATTAGACGATGCGCGCGCACAGATTGATCAAGGCTGGGCCACGTATTACGATGGCAAACGCGAGCTAGAAACGAAACTTGCGGACGGTCAAGCAGAAATTGATAACAATACAGCAAAATTAGCGCAGGCGAAGAAAGATATCGCGGCTGCTGAACGGAAAATAAAAGACGGCGAAGCGCAAATCAGTGATGCCGAGATACAATTGGATGAAGCGCAGTTGGAGCTTGAAGACGGTCAAATGATGCTTGATGAGAGTAAAGAACAGCTCGCGATGGTTCAACGTTTGTACGATTCTGTCAAAAACTACACGCTTGGCGATATTCCCGTTGCGGATCTGGATGACGAAACCAAGCAAGAAATCATCGATAACGCGGATGAATTCAGCCCAGAGCTCAGTGGCTACATTCAAGACTATTTTGACGGCACGCTTTCTGAAACCCAGTTAAATCGCCTGAAAAAAGAAGCTACGACACAACTCGCGGCAGCCAATAAAGAGGTAGCCGCTGCGCAAAAAGAAATAAACCAAAATCGCCAATTGCTGGCAGATAAACAGCTCGAATTAGAAGCCAAAAAACGCGAACTAGCTCAAGCTAAAGATAAGCTAGCGCAGGGCAAAAAAGATTACGCGAATGGTATGGCGCAACTGGAAAGCGGAAAACAGAAATTTGCCGACGCTAAGGCAGATGGGTATGCTAAGTTGGACGCTGCCAAAGCCAAACTCGACGCGGCCGAAGCAACATACGCAGCGAACTTAGCCACTTTTGAAGCGGAGAAAAAGAAAGCTCTTGCTAAAATTGCCACAGCGAAAAAAGACATCCAAATCGCGCAAGAAAAGCTGGATGCGCTTGAGTTACCGAAGTATTTTATTAGTGACCGAACGGATAATCCTGGTTATACGGAATATAAAGATAATGCGGACCGGATTGCTTCTTTATCGACCGCCTTCCCTGTTTTCTTTTTCCTAATCGCAGCACTCGTTTGTTTAACGACGATGACGCGGATGGTTGAGGAGCAGCGAACGCAGACTGGGACGCTGAAGGCGCTTGGTTACAGTAATATGGATATCATCGCTAAATTTCTTGTTTATGGTTCGCTCGCAAGTATTACGGGTACAGCGATTGGACTCGCGATTGGCTTCCAAGTGTTCCCGCAGATCATCTTCGTGGCCTACGGTTCGCTTTATAATTTACCAGCGCTTGATATCTCGTTTTATTGGAGCTACAGCCTCATTTCCCTAGCGGTAGCGCTATTTTGTACCACGTTAACGGCTTTCGTATCTTGTCGCACAGAATTACGCGAAAATGCCGCTTCCTTGATGCGACCGAAAGCACCTAAAAACGGGAAACGAATCCTACTTGAACGCATGCCTTTCATTTGGAAACGGATGAATTTCACCAGCAAAGTGACCGCCCGAAATATTTTCCGTTACAAACAGCGAATGTTAATGACGGTTCTAGGCGTAGCAGGATGTACCGCACTTCTACTCACAGGATTCGGCCTGAAAAATTCGATTGGTGACATTGTGCCTCTACAATATGATCAAATTATGAAATACGATGCTGTCGTTGTTTTGGATAGCAATGCTACGAAAACGCCGCTTCAAGATTACAACGACGCTATTGCAAACACGCCAAATATTAAAGGGGCCATCGATGTTGCTCAGAAAAATATGACGGCGGTTGAAAAAGGTGTCGCTAACCAAGGTGCCACACTGATTACACCGAAAACATTAGATAATTTCGAAGATTACGTTGTGCTTCGTGACCGAAAGACGCATGATCCGGTGCCACTAACCAACAACGGTGCAGTTCTCTCAGAAAAATTGGCAAAATTGTATGGCGTCAAGGCTGGTGATTCCTTGACGATTAAAGATGGCGATAATAACCGCTACACGATCAAAGTCACTGGTATCACAGAGACTTACGCGATGCATTATATTTATATGACGCCAACTTATTACAATCAAGTTTTCAAAAACCAGCCAGAATATAACACTCAACTGCTCCAACTCAAAAATACCGATCAAAAATGGCAGGACAGTTTTGCCGAGAAAATGTTGAAAAATCCTGCCGTGTTAGCCGTCACATTCACAAATACAGCCAGCAATGCGTTTGGAAGTACGATGGATAGCCTGGATATCGTGATTATTGTCTTGATTATTTCAGCGGCGGCACTCGCCTTTATCGTGCTCTACAACCTGACTAACATCAACGTTTCCGAGCGGATTCGTGAATTGTCCACGATCAAAGTGCTTGGCTTCTATCCGAAAGAAGTCACGATGTATGTGTACCGCGAAAATCTAATTTTAACGGTAATGGGGATTCTCGTCGGGTTCGTCCTCGGTACATTCTTGCATCGCTTCGTCACATCAACCGCCGAAGTTGATATTTTGATGTTCAGCCCAACCATTCACGCGATGAGTTATCTCTATGCAGCGCTCTTAACCTTGCTGTTCTCAACACTTGTCATGATTGTTATGCACGTCAAACTGAAGCGCGTCGACATGATTGAAGCTTTAAAATCTGTAGAATAAATAATAATCGACTTCTTAATCAGGAGTCGATTATTTTTATTGAAAAGCTGCAACGGTTTCGCGACGATTTTCTGATTTCGTAATCGCTGAAATCACTGCCATGCCTTGCGCTCCACTCTCTCGAACCCATTTTGCTCGTTCAGGCGTAATGCCTCCGATAGCTACGATTGGCAACGTCACCCCCGAATCGCGGATCTCCTGAAGCAATTTCAAACCAGTCACCGGTTTCGCATCCGCTTTAGAAATCGTTGCAAAAATTGGCCCGACACCAATGTAATCAAGCGCTTTACAGGATGCTGCTTCGTCCGCCTGTTCCAATGTATTAACAGAAAGCCCGATCTTCATTTTCCCTGCACACGACGCAATAACTTTGCTAATCGCCATATCTTCTTGACCTACATGAACGCCGTCCGCCCCAATTTTAAGCGCTAACTTCACATCATCATTCACGAAAAATGGAACTTGATACTTTCTGCAAATTTCCTGACATGACTTGGCCAGTGATTCTATTTTGGCAGGCTCCGTTAGCTTTTTTTCACGGAATTGAAAGCAAGTAACCCCTGACTTTAGAGCGTCTTCTAAAACTGGCAATAATTCTCCCGCCAAAACATCCTGTGTCCCTGCAATAAAATAAACGTCTAACATCTCGCTGATCATCATTCTTGACTCTCCTTCCTATGTGCCCAGTGATTGGTTGGACCATTGCCATGCCCAATATTAAGTGGTTGAGAAATCGCGCTAGTTATGAATTTTTTTGCGGTCTGAATAGCATACTCTGTGGAGGCACCTTTTGCGAGTTCAGCCGTGATGCATGCCGAAAAAGTACAACCAGTTCCGTGTGTCTGCTTCGTTTTAACACGCTTCGCCTCAAGCCAAAATTCATTCTCCCCGTCTAAGACATAGTCTCGCGATTCCGCCTTATCCTCACTATGACCTCCTTTAATAATGACCGTTTTGACCCCTAGTAATTGGATACGTTTAGCCGCTTTTTTAATTTGAGCGGTGGATTCGATAGACATTTCAGCAATGACTTCTGCTTCTGGTATATTGGGTGTAACTATTGTTGCAAGCGGTAACAAATTTTCACGGATAGTAGCAATGGCCTCATTACTTACAAGTCGGGCGCCGCCTTTAGCAATCATCACTGGGTCGACGATGAGCGGCCCCCAGTCGAAGCGTTGCAACCGAGAAATCACACTCGCAATATGTGCCTCATCCACGAGCATTCCAGTTTTGACGGCAGATATCGCAAAATCATCATTTAGAGCATCAAGCTGCGCCTCTAATATATCAATTGGAACTGGGTGAATCGCTTGAACCCCCTTCGTGTTTTGCGCTGTAATTGCTGTGATAGCAGACATTCCAAAGACGCGGCGTTCCTGAAACGTTTTGATATCCGCCTGAATTCCAGCTCCACCACCGCTGTCAGAGCCTGCGATCGTAACTGCTTGTGGGAACATTCAACGCACCTCCTCAATCGATGCCAGTTTTTCATGATCATGCGTGTGCAATAGGGCTAATTCATCGATAAACGCGATCCGAAAAGAAGCTGGTAAATTCCTTTTCAGCGTTTTCGCAGCGTATTCCGAAGCAATTGCATAGCTCGCTGATGCCGTTACAACTGCCGTTAAATAATCATCGGTCACACTGACAAAAGCAGCAATCATGCAACTTAGCAAACACCCCGAACCCGTGATCTGAGGTAAAAGTGGATCACCGTTTTTGATAGTCCGCACATGTTCTCCATCAGAAATCGTATCTACCGCGCCACTAATCGCAACCACCGTCTTGTATTCGCGCGCTACTTTTAACGCTATATCCGTCGCTTGCGTGGTATCGCCCGAACCTGCGTCTACTCCTCGCGCGTTCCAGTCGACTCCCGCAATACTTGCAAGTTCACCAATGTTTCCACGGATCACTGCAAACTGAATCTCCGCCAATAATCGCCGAACCGTTTCCCGTCTATACGCCGTTGCACCAACGCCTACTGGGTCTAACACAACTGGCGTTCCTGCAGCATTGGCCGCCTTTCCAACTGCTAACATCGACGCTACCAAATCAGCATTTAGCGTCCCAATATTAATCACGACTACATCTGCCAAACCGCCCAGTTCAACCATTTCCTCCACAGCCGACGCCATAATCGGTGATGCCCCAAGCGCTAACAACCCGTTCGCCAAATCATTCGCCACCACAATATTCGTAATCACATGCACCAACGGATTTCGCGCTCGCACCTCCTCAATAAGTTGCCAATTTGCCATCTAAATCACTCCCATCCCATGTTTGCCTCTCAAAAGCCATGTCCCAAAAAGCCAATTCCGCGTAACTACTAATCCGAAAATCGTCCCGCATCGCCTCCAACTCCGCATCTGGCAAGCCCTGAGCAACCCGATCAAGCAAATCAATCTGCCGCTGTAACCCTTCCGCGTAAGCCGCATCCTGATAAATATCCAACCAAGCCTGATACAGCGGATCCGGACTTACCGCCCCCGCATACTGCTCACCAATCTCCTGATACAGCCAATAACACGGCAAAATTCCCGCTAAAATTCGACCTAGTGACTGCGATCCCGCAACCCGATACATATGTGACGTATAATGATAAGCCGCTGGACTCGGTACAATCCCCGTTAAATCCTTCTCCTTGATCCCGACAAACGGATAAAATTTTTCACGCATCGAAAGCTCGGAGACCTCCAAAGAAGCAAGCGACCGACTCAACTCTATCATCGCGTCATAATCGTCCGCATAGGCAATACCGAGCGCAATCACCTTCACATAATGCGTCAAATAATAATGATCCTGCAATAAATAATAACGAAACTCCGCCTTTCCCAAACTCCCCGCCACCAACTGCTTCACAAACGGATGATCCTTACTCCTCTGCCAAATTTCCCGATTCTCCGCATGCAATTCCTCCGAAAAACGTACCATATCCAATTCCTCCTTTTTTCCAAACAAAAAAACGCCCTTCCTCGCGCCAGCAATAGCGTAAGAAAAGGCGTCATGATATGTAACATCAAGTTCCCCAATACTTCCCTACGCGAGTGCTAACTCAACAGGTTCAAAGGGTCCATGAATTATATCCATATCTCGGTCTTAAGAAAGACTCCCCCAGTATACGATTCTGGTGTATACGCAAGCTAAATCGGCGGCAAGCGTCAGCATTCCAGTCTCTAATTATTCGTTTTTCACAACAAGTGTACCACAAATAAATCCGATTCTCCAAAAAATACGCATCATCCCCTTAAAAAATGGGTATGGTGTTAATAAGGGGAATAGCGACACAGAGAGGATGAAATCAAAATGACAATCTACCATAAAATTCTAGTTGGCGTGGACGGTTCAAATGAAGCAGAAGAAGCCCTAAAACGAGGTATTCAAATCGCAAAAAAAGACGGTGCAACGCTTGGTATCGGCTTCGTAGCAGATGTTCGCCGAATCGCACCACTCATTGATTACGAGCAAACATACGCAAAAAAAGCCAAAGCATACGGCATAGAGCTTGTTGAAATTTATAAAAATGAAGCCGAGAAACTAGGCGTCAAAAACGTAGAAACCTTCGTCAAATTCGGAACACCAAAAACAACTTTTGTTAAAAAAATTATCGGTGCATTCCAACCCGATTTAGTTCTTGTCGGCTCCACTGGGCTAACACCAACAGAACAATTTATATTAGGTAGCGTTTCTGACTATATCGCCACACACTCGCCTTGTGACGTTATCGTGGTCCGCGGTAAAAATTGGCGCGACCGCAAAAAAAATGATTAAGTGACTAGAGAACCGGACGAAAAATCATGCTTTACACAAATCGAGCTAAAGTGTTTGTCTTCAGGGAGTTTGGCGGAATCCAGAGCGACTCTGAAAGTCCGCCAAACTCCCTAAATACGAGCGCTTTTCGCCGATTTATTTAGGTTATACCCCAGACCGTTTCTATGCTATACTAGCCATATCGTCTACATAGAAAGAAGGTTCAATCAACATGCAAAAAGGGAAAACACAAACATCACTTTATCTACTGCTCGTTCTAGTCATGGCAAGTTGGGGACTAAATGTAACCGCTACAAAGGTTTTAGTCGCTCATTTTCCGCCGATAACGATGACTTCATTCCGAATTTTCACAGCCGCAATCGCCGTCTTCATTTTCCTCATTGCCATCCGTAAATTCAGATTTCCAACACGGCGCGAACTCGGCTATATTGTTGCGGGCAGCCTATTTAACATTGTCATTCATCACTATTTTCTAGCATCAGGATTAACGATGACAACAGGAACAAACGGTGGCCTTATTTTAGGAATCGGTCCCATTTTGACGGCTATTTTGGCGGTTATTTTTTTACATGAAGCCATTTCAAGAGCACAATTAATCGGACTCGTCTCAGGACTTCTCGGCGTTTCACTGATCGTTCTCACTGGCGGACAAGGACTTTCGGGTATTTCTCTTGGGGACATCTATGTTTTCATCGCGATACTCTCACAATGCTTCAGTTTCATCATTATTAAACGCATCGCAGGTTCACTCGACCCACGTTTAATGACAGCATACATGCTCTTAATTGGCTCCGTATTACTATTTTTCACCAGCCTCATTCAAGAGCCAGACGGACTTGCCCAAATGAGCGGACAAACCACTTCGATGTGGCTACTATTTCTTGCTTCTGCACTATTCGCAACAGCATTTGGAAATTTGATTTACAATTTTGCAGTCGGACAAATTGGACCATCAAAAACTGCGATTTTTATGAACCTGAACCCCTTTTTCTCACTCATTGGAGCAGCATTATTCCTAAATGAACAAATCAGCATGATGCAAATTCTAGGCTTTATTTTGATCATTATCGGCGTTATGCTTGGATCAGGCGCTTTACCAGAACTATTGCGCGCTAGAAAAAAAGTCCGTGATCCAGAAAAAATCATGGATGAGTGATGCTCGCTAAGAATGCATCCTCGTCCATGACCTCAATACCATTTTGACGAAACAGGCTCGCCGTGATTCCAGCGCCAGCGATCTTCTTCCCAGAAAAAGTGCCATCATAAACCATCGCGGAACCACACGACGGGCTATTTGCCTTTAAAATAACTTGATGAATATTTTGCGCTTGTGCTTCTTTTAAAGCTTTTAAGGCTCCTGCTTTGAATTCCACAGTCACATCTTCACCTTTTACCGTCATCACGCGTGCTTTTCCCGACCAAACATCATCCGCACTTCCACCAACGATTTCAGCGGGATCACGAGGTGTCGGCATTCCACCCAAAACCTCAGGGCAAAACGAGATCGCCTGCCCCGTATCGATTAGCCTTTTTAATTCCTCTACCAAATTGGACCTACCGTCATAACGACAGCAGATCCCCGTCAAACAACTACTTATTCCAATCATTTTTCATGCCCACTTTCGACATAGGAATTTGTCTCAATAATAAATCTCGGTCTCTGCTTCACTTCTGAATAAATACGTCCGATATACTCACCAACTACACCCAAACTCATCATCTGAATACCGCCAATAACCCAGATAGATAGCATTAACGAGGACCATCCTGATGTTGCTGTACCTGATAAATGCTGTATAAATGTATAAATACCAATCACGATTGCTACAATAAACATCAGCGCTCCGAGGCCGGTTACAAAACGAATCGGCGCGACACTAAATGACGTTAAGCCATCCGCCGCAAAAGCAAGCATTTTTTTCAATGGATATTTAGACTCTCCAGCAAAACGTTCTTTACGATGGTAATAAACTTTATCTGACTTAAAACCGATCAACGGAACAATACCACGCAGGAAAATATTATTCTCAGGGAACAAGTTCATCTCCTGCAGCGCCATACTTCCGAGCAAGCGATAATCGGCATGATCGGGAATTAAATGAATCCCAAACTTGCCCATCATCGTGTAAAACAAGTGTGCCGAACCTCGCTTAAATCGGGTATCAGTCTTACGTTCATCACGAATACCATATACAACTTCGTAACCTGCGCGATATTTCTCTACAAAATCAGGAATAACCCCAACATCATCTTGCAAATCCGAATCGATCGAAATGATACAATCCGCGCGACCTTCAGCTGCCTTCATTCCTGCAAGTAACGCATTTTGATGTCCAAAATTCCTACTCAATTTGACACCACTGATATGATCTTGTATCGCTATCCCATTTTCAATAACTTCCCAAGTCTTATCCCGACTACCATCATCCACAAACAATAGGTCACTATCCTCATGTATCACCAATTTATCCTTCATATCGTGCAAAATGGCGCCTAGCTGCTTCATCGTTTCTGCCAGAACTTCTTCCTCATTATAACAAGGCACAATAATTGTCAACAAAGGTTTATCTCGCATTTAAATCACCCACTTTGTATAAGTATATTTTCCAAGCTGCTTCTTTATCGTCAAATGTTTTCTCTAAATGGAGATCGTTTTCCCTCGCATTATCAATCGGTACGGCTGAAAAAATATACTCGCCACCCATTTCCTTGAAAGCTCGCGTATTCAGCTCCAAATTCTTAATATGCTTCTTAGAATTCTTATCGAAAAGATAGTTTTTACCGAGTTCTGCCGAGAAAATATACACGCGATTTCCCCAACCATCATAATAATCCTTCAAAGTCGGACTCTTATCTAGTTCTTTTGCAATAATCTCACGAAACTTCGCTTTATAACTAAGTGGATAAGAGTTAACGTACCCATCTAACGTATAAAAACCATTTTCCTGCGAAATCGACGGATGAATCCCAATACTCGCCACTCGATAATCTTTTTGTGGCTTACCAATATAGTTTTTTATCTCCCGAAATTCTTTTTTCGCATAAAACTGATCGATCGATGGTGTACCAGCTGCACGATATACTATTTCCGAATTCCCCGCAAACACCACACATAGTTGCAAGACCAAGCCAATCATCGCAATCCGTTTCCACCAACCACCTTTACTTGCAAAATAAACAAGCGCCAAGGCAAATAATCCATAGAAAATGAACGGTTGCAAGAAGTGAAAGCGTGAAAAATTAAACGAACGCATAATTGAAATCTGTTCTTTAATCGGATTCCAAGCGCCCCACCACCAAAAAGCATACCAAATCGACAATGAAAAATTAAGAGCCATTAACCATAAAAATGGTTTCTGCGTCCGCCACTCTTTTTTCACCAGCATCATAACCAATGCCAAAAGAATAACTGGCAAGATAACATACGTCGCAAGTGGCTGGTCATGTGTATGCCCTATAGTAAAATTCTTAAAAGTTAACCTAACGGAGCCTAAGACACTATTGTTCGGCAAGCTAAACGCACTTCTCGAATCAGGCTCATTCGTTTGGAAAAACATCTGTGAAATAAATCGATAATTGACGATGCAATAAATGATCGACATATACGCTATACTGCTAAAGAATCGCCAATTCCAGCCACGTTTCTTCACGATATCGTATATCCAAATACACGCAACTAAGAAAAGTAAGAAACAAAAACCAAGAATCAGGCTTGAATAAAACGGTAGTAGCGTCAAAATCAGCCAATTCCAGATGCTCTTTTTGCCTTTACGGATATTTAAGAACGCCCACAATGCGAGTGGCATTCCAAGTGTACTAAGCATCCCCGAAGGCCAAAACGGTGTCAAAGCAAAGGCTACAGCTACAAACAGCGTTATGTATTTTTTGGATGGATCTTTAATGATGTAATCACGTAACCATAAGCGCATGCCGATAAATGCGAATATACGCGTAATCAGCTGGCTAAAAGCAAAAGCGAGTGGCGTTGGAAATATCGCATACAACCAAACAATCCCTACAAATTGAGAATCAAAAGAGTCTCTTGGCGCGACCCCATCGAGCATTTGAGGAATATTACTTCCCGTTTTCGCCAAATAGTTCCCGCTATTCAGTAAAACCTTATACCATGTCATATTTGAATCTAAATTATCATGAATTCGAATATGGCTATTCCCACCTAAAATAAATAATGGCGCCGTAAAAATAAGAATCAATGCGATCGCTATTATTTCTAGTTTTCTATCTATAAACCATGTTTTCATTCCCATATCACCTCTATGTCTCTCATATGTTCCCAATTATACCAATACTTAGAAGTCATCGCAAAGAAACGCTTGAAACAAGAGAAGATTGCTGCTATTTTGTCAGATTTTTATCTCATTAGGAGATTGGACCGATTTTCTATCTGGATCAAAAAACTTCTGTATTTCATCTTGATGATCTTCTTTATAAACTAAATACGTACGCGCTCCCGACGTCAAGCATTCCTTAATAATACAGAGCACCACAAAACTCGGATTAAGGGTATCATATTTTCCATTCCGCAAATTCGGCAAAGAGGTCGGCACATATTTATCCGTTGATGCATGTTTCAGCGTAACTACTAAAATACTTTTATTAGATCTAATCGCCATATCATAAGATAAGTGCAGATAACTACCACGCAGACAGACTTTCACATGCTCGCCAACTAGTTCATGTAGCAGAGGAAGTACCTGTAGATTCTGCTTTGTTGTCCCATCTTTTTTCAAAATGACATCGTTTAATCGCAATGTTTTATTGGTAATATCATTATAAAATGAAGCCGCACCGTGACGATACTGTACACCACATAAATGCATGAAGTTCGTTGCCGTCATATAAATTTCGAACTGTTTTATCGTTTGTTTTTCCTTATACACATAAATAACCCGCTTGTTAACAAAATGCTCCTTAAAAAATGCATGTCCAGTCGTAAGTTGTTTTAACATAGATTGCACTCCTTATTATCAGTATGTATAAAGAAAAGAAGAACAGCTAATGCTATCCTTCTTTCCATGACAGGTTTTTCCGTTGCTCGCCAACAGCCAGCCCTTATGTCTGACATCTATATCGAGTTGACCATGTGCCTGCCCACATTTGCTTTCTTCTCCACGAGTATACCACGTGCGACGAATTTCAGCAAGGACTTTTATGACTGGTATCAGTGTGTTTTCAACCCCTTATTCTGTGATTTTCACCTGCATTTCCGAGTCATAAGTTTCCGTCCCGCTCACACGAAAACGTACCGTAACTTGTGAATTTTTCGTAATATTATTAGCCTTCGCATTGATAAGAAATGTACCATCTGAGTTGACCGTTGCATTCTTGAGACCGACGCCATCAATCGCCAATGTCACAATTTGATAATGACCGAAATTATTGTTGATAGCGCCTTTCACATTCGTTTCACCAACTTTATAATCTGCATATCCCGTGTATAAATTTCCTATAAACGGCGTCGTATTTGATGGTAATGGCACAGTTGTTATACTCAAGCTAGAAGGGGTCGTATTCACTAAAGATCTCGTTACATCACTCTTCTTCGTTCCCGTATTTCCCCATACAGCAAGGTTATTTACATAATTCGGCAAGCCCGTACTCGCGACAGTCACCCAACCATTCACCTGTTTATCCCAACTCACCTTATTTTCCGTAACGGTCAAAAGCTCCACAGGATTTCTAACTTCGATCATTGCCTTATAATAATTATCTACAAAACCATTGACGTCAAAAGTATTATTTTCGATACTAATTCCGCGTGATTTATTAATCGTTCCTGATAAAATTCGAATTGGGTACCGAATCCTGCCACTTGCATGAAAATCATTGTTTTTGATGATAATATTTTTCGGCGTTGTCTTCACACCTTGGCGATCTCGTTCGTACAGTGCCATAAACGCAAAATTATCATAGCTATCCATCTGAACAAAGTTATTCGTAACTCTCACATTTTCAGCACCCGATAACCGGATTCCAATATACCCAGTCATGTTTTTCTGCAACGAATCATCTAGCGTTCCTGGAATAATTTTGCCTGCGTCATCCATTTGAACCACATGTTGCGGCGTTAAATCAGTAGCTTGTGGGTCCTTCTTTTTACGTTCAGTGTTGTTGATCACTATATTGCTTGGATTGTATTTGTTGCTTCCCTCGCCACCGATGAGGCTGTTGCGATCAATGACAATATTGGTGTTCCCAGCGCCATAGCTATCGATTCCGCCGTCTACCATCACTTTACGATCCTCCGCTGAATATTCCATGTTGGCAGGTGCATAAAAATGCTTCGTTCCATAGCGCTGCATCCAATTTTTAATCTCGTTTCCAATGATACTGATTTGTTTTGTGCCACTGCCACCATTTCCGCGATACATCACAATCCCAACGCGCCCCATATTCTCGATTTTATTATTCTCAATCAGCATCGTTTGGCAATACTCCATTACAATGCCGCTCTGCAAATTCGAATTGCGAATTTTCGAGTTTTCGACGGAGCCGTTCTTAATTCCACCCAAGTAAATAATCGAGTTCGCCTGCTCGTTTCCGTCCGCAATAATGTTGTCAATCTGAATATTATCCAGCAATTCATAAGGTTCCGCAAGTGATGTACTGTCATCTTTATAATCCCCCGCAAAATTAATCAGTGAAAAAGTGTAAGCATATCCACTCATTATGACTGGATCAATGTCATAGCGAATGCTTAGGTCGCGAATCGAGATATTCTTTATGTATTTCCCATTTACTGCTTCAGTTGTGAGCCCCTGTTTCGGTGCTGTAAATAGCAATTGACTGTCTTCTGGATTCGCCGTTACACCTTTAATCACGACATTTGACGGGATTTTCAAGGTGTTATCAAAATAGTATCTTCCCTCACCAAATTGAATTGTCGTATTCGTTTCATTCTGGTTCACCGACTCCACTAATTTCGCCCAACCAAGCACATTTTCTTTTGCGGCCGTCTTGTCGTTTTTCTTCATAAATTGATCTGCTTGAATCACTTCTGCTGCTTGCGTCTTTGTTACGCCTCCAAATATAAAGGCTAACAAAATCGCAACTCCAAAAATTATTATTTTCCGCTTCATAACATCGTCTCCCTTTTCAATATTCAAAAACCACTCAAATTGAGTTGATTAGATATAAAAAGTATACCGTGCCAGATAATCAGAAACAATCATATTTTAAAGAAAAAAGCACAATATGTGTTGAATCCCTCCATTTTAGACCAAACTAAAAAAAACTTACTTTTATAGCATTCCAGGTTTATTTCCAAAATAGTGATTCTGATTATTATTAGAGTTTCTGACACAACAAAAACCGCGCATCACACTCATTATTCCCAGATTTTCCATTTCGATACATGTGACAAATTAACGGCAAAAAGCCCTCGTAAGCGTAACCAAGGACTTTTTCACACGTATTCAGTTCTTTATTACTCTTTAAAAAACAATAACAGCGCGGAATCTTGTTTTTCCAGCCATCATTTTATCGTGGGCTTCATTAATTTTTTCAAGCGGATAGGTTTCGATCATAGCCTTAACGCCTTGAAGCTGGCTGAATTTCGCTGTATCTTCGCCATCAATCGGAGTTCCGCTATACCAACCTTGGAACGACTTGCCGCCGCCAACCATGATTCCTGCTTGAATTTCAACTGGTTCAGCGGGCACAGCAACGTCCACCACTTTGCCGTTTGGAGCTAGTATCATGGTTAATTCAGAAATAGCCTGCGCATTCGGAGCTGTCGCGAGCGCTACAGTTACACCGCCGAGCGCATTCACTTTTTCCTTCCAATCGGCTTTCGTCGTATCAAAATAATGATGCGCACCGAGTTCACGAGCCAATGTTTCGCGTTCTTCCCCACGAGCGAGCGCCACGACTTCGTAACCCAACTTATTCGCGTATTGAATCGCCAAATGTCCTAGGCCACCAACGCCTTGAATCGCAACTAAGCTTCCCGCGCGAACAATATTGTTTCGTAAGGCGTTAAAAGTCGTGATACCAGCGCAAAGTAGAGGAGCAGCCTCCGCAGAATCCAGTTCTTCAGGGATCGCAACGACCGCGTCATGAGACGCCACCATAAACTCTGCAAAGCCACCATCATAGCTTATTCCACATGTTTGGACTTCCGAACAATTCGAAAAATCACCACGGCGACAAGCTTCACAATGGAAACAATGTCCGCCATGCCAACCAACGCCAACTTTTTGACCAACTTTCCATTCCGTCACGCCATTGCCAACCGCGTCCACACGCCCAACAATCTCATGCCCAGGAATCGCCGGGTACATATTTTCAGGAAGATGGCGAACCATGCTGTCACTATGACAAACGCCACACGCCTCCACTTTAATCCGCACTTGATTTGCTTTTGGATTTGGAACTTCTCTTTCAACAATCGTATAATCTTGATTTGGCCCGTTTAATTGTGCAACTTTCATCTAATCACACTTCTTTCTTCAATTATTTAACAGCTTCAGTATACACCTTCCAGTCAACTCTAAGGCAAGTAGGAACATTGCAAAATAACTGAAAACACGGTATTCTAGTCTAAAAGGAAGAGGTGGAATCATGATGAAAATTATTCGTACAAAAACATATGATGAAATGTCCCAGGAGGCATATAAGGTCGTAAAAGCAGTGATTGATTCAAATGAAAATCCCGTTATCAATACAACGACTGGCGCTAGTTATGATGGCATGTTTGAAAAACTCGTGGAAGGTATCAATAATGATGATATCGACATTGAAAAAGTGTTTATGATGAACCTGGATGAATTTATCGCCCCGCGCGAGCAATCATTCACCGTTCATAATTATATGCATCAAAAATTCTATGACCAAATCAAAAAACAACCACGCGAAATCGGTTTATTAGACGGCAGCTTACCTAGTTTTGATGAGGAAATTGCCCGTTATAATACGATTTTGCAAGCCAATAAACGTGATTTGCAAATTCTCGGTCTTGGCGTTAATGCTCATCTAGGTGCAAATGAGCCTGGGACACCGTTTGACTCACGCCTATTTTTAGCCGACAGCGATGATTCGACGATTAATAGTACAATGCTTTATTACAAAGTTAGTCGAGAAGAGGCGCCGGAACAGATGCTGACACTCGGACTTGCGGACATGATGGAAGCCGAGCAGATTCTCGTAACCGCTTCTGGCACAAGGAAAGCTGAGGCTGTAAAAGCAACACTCGAAGGTCCAATTACCATAGAGTGCCCCGCGTCTATTTTGCAAAATCACCCAAATGTGGTATTTATCATTGACGAAGCAGCAGGATCGTTACTGACTAAGTATTAAAAACTTGGAATCAGGGGTGAAAATATGGAAATCAGGCTATTAACTGTGGCAGACGTTGATAATTATGTCCAAATTAGACTCCGCGCATTGCAAGAAAGCCCCGCAGCTTTTGCGACGAGTTTTGAAGAAGAGAAATACACTGCTCTTCAAAAATACGAGATTCGCTTTCAATCACCATATTCGCTAACTTTTGGCGCTTTTTCCGGAGGTCATTTGGTTGGCGTGGTGACTTTAATTCAGGAAGAACGACTGAAAATGCGGCATCGAGCGAATATCGTGGCAATGTATGTCATTCCTGAAAGACGAGGCAGTGGCGTCGGTAAAGCATTGATTGGAACCGCGATCGATCAAGCGCAACGTTTGGAGGGAGTCGAGCAGGTTTATTTATCTGTCGTTACCTCGAATAAAATGGCGCAAACATTATATACGTCACTAGGATTTGAAGTTTTTAGTACGGAAAAACATGCGTTGAAGCTTGATGACACGTATTTTGATGAAGCGCATATGGTGTTGTTCTTAAAAAATTTTCAGTAGTATCCATGAAAAAAAACATCAATCTATATTGGTTACTCTATCTTAAATGAGATAGAGCAACTTCAGTAGATTGATGTTTTTATCATATAACGGGAGATATGTATAAAAACGAAAACTAATACTGCTTGTTTTATACATCATGTCTGGTTATTCTTCAGTATTTCGTTCACTTTCTAGCCGTAGCCCGAAAGCTTATTAATTAATGATAATATTTTTTGGTAGTACCGTCATAGTAATGTAATAGCGTAATATATCTACTATAGTTCCATCCACTACTAATTTTATTAGTAGTTGTGTAGGACCAATAAGCATTATTAGGTACTGTCCTGCTTTGCGTAGAAATAGTAGTCCTCTTACTAGTATAAGAGTTAATATCAAATTTCTCCCAGTATGGAACTGATTTTGCATATACCCCTGGCTGAACTGCTACTATCAAACCTGTCAATAAAACAACCACTAACAGAATTCGATACAAATAACCCGTTTTTTTACCATTATTCATATTATCAAACCTCCTTTTTTATCATGATACTACTTAATAATACCAATAAATAATTAATTGTCAATACTTTACTAGTTTATTTGTGAAAAAGTTCTAAGTTAAGTTAACCCCTCTGCGGCTATCTATCCCGTAGTTTAATATCAGTAAACCAATACTAGCAACACACATTACAAGGACACCGTTCTCAAAATTAATATTTCCATTATCACACAAGATAGACAAATAATTATTAGTTATAGATGTTGCATTGAAATACGTACCAGGTAAAATATGCGCCCATTTACTGAGTGGCTCAATTTTCCCAACCGCAAGCACTGGCCCAATTAATACTAGTAACGAAATAAATAGTGTTGGCATCGCACGTTTACACATCTTACTCACAAAATCTAAAGTTAGAACAATCACAATAATAGCCAATACTTGTAAACATACAGTCTGAGCTAAAAGCTCTCCAACGGGTTTAGTCGTTATACCTGACTTCATATTTATAGCAATTGGATAGTCGAAACTCCCCTGTCCTGATAACAAACTAGCAGATAAATAAGCAACCACGCAACTAATCACATAAAAAGAAAGCGCCAGTATCAGTCCAAAAAATAAGCGCTCAGTAGTGCCCCTTACATATTTTTGCGGTAATAATAAGGATCGGTCCAAACTATTTCGAAACCGGTCAGTAAATGCTACGTTTAATGTGAAGCAAAGTATTATTACAAACAATACTGGCATAAAATTTGTCAAAGTCCGATATAAAAATGTTGCTCCTTGCGTTTCCATATCCTCCTGATCAGATTTAATGTCTAGCTGTTCTAATTTTGTGTATATTGCAATTTGCCGATAAATCGATTCTTTAAGCTCAGCAGGGGCCTCTATGTCACCAGTATATAATCCGAATGATTCTTTAAGTAAATGAACTTTCAATTTATACGCTTCCGCCCATTTTTCATCCGTATATAGATTCACCATCTTTTCTTGCTCTTGAACACGCGCTTTATTTACTTTCTCACTTGCTTCAAAATCTGCTTTATCCCGCTCTGTCTTAGCTGATTCTTTCATCGTTTGTTTATTTAAAGTTAGTATTTCTTTATTCGCCTGTATCTCATCTTGAGCCATGGCAACGAAATCTCGATCTCCACTTACACGAGTGTTCATTATTAATACAAACAAAATAGCTACAATGAAGACAATGATTGGTAGCCAGTTCCCTTTATTCTTATAAAACTGTTTAAAAAATAATTTTTGTTGCCCCATTAGTCATAATCCTCCTGTTTTTCTCTAGCTGTATCGCTCAATTTTTTATTAGATATGTAATAAATTTTATCGGAAATACTGTGGAGACTATCATTTTGATGCGATGAAAAAATAATACAAGTTCCTCTTTTCTTAGATTCTTCCATAAATCCTGTAAACCGTTTTTGATTGGCCTCGTCAAGCCCATTCATCGGCTCATCCATTAACCAATAATTTGTATTACTAACTGCGTACATTGCTAGTACTGTCTTTTGTTTCATACCTAAAGAATACTTTCTAATTGGTAACTTAACAAAATCGCTTAAATCCCAGTACTTAATAATCTCTTCTATATCCACTTTTCCATCCGCCCATTTCTCATTAACGAACTGAAGATAATCCCATGCGGATAAATGCCTATCTAACCAATCAGACGTCTCATAATAAAATATCTTTTTTCTTGATGATACTAAGTCTAATACTTCATTATCCTCTTCTAAATAAATTCTTCCTGCTTCCGCTTTTGTTAACCCAGCTAGAACACGAAGTAAAGTTGTCTTTCCTGACCCATTTGGTGCAACTAAACCATAAGCTGAGCCTAGTTCAAATTCAGCATTTACTTCTTCTAATAATTTTTCTCTTGTAGTGAGTGTTAAATTTTCTATTTTTAGCATTTGTCACCTGTTTTCTGTCATCCAATAGTAGTATATCACCAATACAACAGGCATATTTTATATCACAAATTGGATTACTTTTTATGGAGTTATATTTGAAAGGTTTCAATATGATATTATATCTATTTACAAATTAAGTCAATACGTAATTAAATTTTTACCATGCCTAATGTCTGGAAAATGCGTTAAATTTGTAATTAATACACGCTCTGTAAAAATATCTTAATTGTAGCGAAATAGTCCCATATTTTATTATAGAATCGCTTAAATTTGTAACTCTTAAACTCTCATTGTTCTCCTATTTCTACACACCCGCTAGATCACTCTGTATAAAATCAAATAACGCTCGAAGCAAACTAGCCTCATTTTCTCTATTCATCGCGACTACAATATTCTGGTCATCATTATCACGCTCTAAATCAATAATCTTGATCCGATACTTATCTTCCAGCGTCCCATCATTCATTCCCGAATACAAGAAAGCCGATCCCTTGCCAACCGAAACCAAAGACAGCCCTTCATCAAGATCCTTCACATAAGAACTCGCCTTCAAATTGAATCCATTTTTGAGACCCTGTCCGACCACATAATCCACAATGACCGGTGACTGCTGTCTTTCAAGTAAAACAAACGTTTCCTGGCTTAAATCTGCAAACCGCAATTTCTTCTCATGACTCAATGCGTGATCAACAGGCATAGCGATTTGTAATTGATTTTCCATGAAAACTGCTTTTTCAACGTTATCATCCGCTTGAAAATAAGTTAATAAGTTAAATACCAAATCATACTGACCATCCGCGAGCCCTTCAGCTAGCTTCATCGGCGTATCTTGTTTCATCAAAAACTGAACATTTGGATGGACGACTTTAAAACGTTCAAATAACTCATACATTTTGCCCATATTGAAATTAGATAAATACCCCACTTTTAAAATTTGATTGGTTTCATCCTGGCTTACTTGCGCATCAAACATATGAGATAACTTATCCACTCGTTTTAAAATATCATTCACTTCGGTCAAAAATCGCTCCCCGGCACTTGTTAATTTAATGCTGTGACTATGTCGAATAAACAGCGCTACCCCTAGCTCGGCTTCTAATTCTTGTATGTGCCTACTTAAGGTTGGTTGCGAAATATACAGCTTTTCAGAAGCTTTTGTAAAACTACTTTCCGTGGCGACTTTAACGAAATAATTCAAGGTGGTTAACTTCATAATAACTCCATTCCAAACTAGTATTGGTAGTAGTTTCATTATAAAGTTCCCACCTTGAATTCACAAGTTATTTGGGCATCACTGGTAATTGAAGATAAGAAGCGTATTCTCCACCAGTATGAAGCACGTGAACGCCTTTATTATCTGGCGTACAACCTGGTGTTCCTGGCATTACTGAGCCAAGTTCGTCTTTTGTACTGATAACAACTCTTAACGTTTCTCCGGTTTCATAAGATAGACCTAATGGACTTAGAACGATATCTAGTTCCACAATTTCACCTTGCGCTAGTTTCTCCACTTTGTCAAAACTGTAAGCAGGAATTTCATCGGTAGCCATTTTGCCATCAAGTTGACGCATCGAAGCACGAAGACGTCCCCATGGACCTTTGTAACGTAAAGCGGATGCTCCTTCTTGCGTGAAATCTTGAAGAGCTGCGCCGTGGTTTGGAACAACGAATTCGCTCAAAACATTGCCTAGCTTATCGATTTTTTGAACCCAAACGAAGACATCCATATCATCATAACCGTCCACTTCCATAAACAATTTCGCTTTTGGATAACCAACGAAATGCGTTTCTTTGTCGAAGGTCATTTGGAAGGAAGTGCGACCTGGAACGCTATTGGAAACATATTTTACTGGAAAATCTTCTGATTCTGGATTTTCTTGTAACGCGCGGAATTTACCATTCATATAGAAGCGTTTATTTTCACTAGCTGCTGGTGGGAACGTTTCTGCGGGTATATCCGTTTGGTTGCTACCATGAAAATCAAGAAGGGAATAGCGTACTGTCGGTGTGTTTGTCCAACCGTTATCTTTGCCAAGTAAATAGTAGTCAAAGAAGCGGCGCAATTCTTCTGTATTAGCTTCATCATAATAATATGGCCATTCTTGACGATCATGGATACGAAGCCATTTTTCAGTGGAGCCGAGTGTGCGCCATGAACGGAAGGTACCCATTGTGTGTAATGTGTTGGAATAGCTTGCTATAACGAAAACTGGGACAGTAATTTTGCTTGCATCGGCAACTTTGTCTTTCCAAATTGCGGCATCAGCCCTTGGATAAGCACCCATTTCTTTTACTAAGTCTTCACGTTTGGCACCTTTAGCGCTGACGTGATTTACTTGCAAGCGTTCAATGAAATTTTGATCAGGAATACCACCGATAAAAGCTAAATCGCGATAACCGTCCGCAAGACCTTCTGTTGGGTTGATACAAGTTAAGTGTGGTGGCTGTTCTGCTGCGATATACCATTGTGAAAAGGCTAGATAGGATGTTCCGGTAAGGGCTGTTTTGCCGTTCGACCAAGATTGAGCAGCTAGCCATTCGATTAAATCATAACCGTCTTCTGCCTCCTGGGAACCGATCATCGTTGTGTCGCCCTCACTATGAGCGATACCGCGCATATCTGGATTACAAACGGCGTAACCATGCGCACACCAGTAAGCTGGATCAGGCGCTTCGAATTTCGTTAGACCTGAATTCCACGCGTTCCCCATACCTAACATATTGAAAAGGTTTTTGTAACGCGGTGCAGTTCCAGCGCTCTTACCGTAAGGGCTCCACGCGATGAGAGTTGGGACTTTTTCTTCTGTAATTGGTAAATAGATATCTGTGTAAATCGTGATACCGTCGCGCAATTTAACAGGCACGTCTTTTAACATTCTAATATCTGTAGTCAGTGGTTTAAAGCCTTCTGCGATTAATTGGCCTTTTTTCAAGATGACTTCTTTCGTTTCAAATGGGCTAAGGACGCCGTGTTCGATACCATTGTCGATATATTCGAAAGCTGGGCTAAAGTGCATTTTTTCTGTAATTTTTGCAGTCATTTGTATTACCTCCAAGAGTTATATTATCAATCTTCTCTACACCTCAAATTATACAGCCGCCAGTTTCGGAAGTACAATTGCAATTTCGGATACTTGATGCGTGGATATCAGTGGTATTCACAAAACGGATATCATGCTCAAAATTACCAGGAAATCCAACGTCACGACCAAAGTAGCAAAATAATTGGGCACCAAAAAACACGGAGAAATGACCCCCCGTGCCTGATTCATGTATTTCACTATGTTTTCGTTCTTTTTAAATAAAATCTCATAAATATGCCGTAGAGAACAATGACCACGAGGCTAATACTAAAAACCCTATCTGATGCCCATCCAAAAACAAGCGCCACCAGCATTGCTAATACCAATATAACATAGACTCCAATCACCAAAATTTTCATACCTGTCCTCCTCCTTGTTGTATGTGATACCTCATTATATCACGCGAGATTTATAAGGCCAATGCAAAACAAAGCGGCGAAAACCCCGTATATAGGACCTCCACCGCTTTACTTACCGATAATATTTCTTAGTACTAGAATCATAGTAAGTGAGCACCGAGACATATCTATTATAATTCCATCCACTACTAACTTTATTAGTCGATGTGGAATACCAGTATGCGTTATTTGAAACACCTCTTGATACAGAAGATACATACGTTCTTTTACCTGTAATCGAATTGATATCGAACCGTTCTTGATATGGAACCGTTTTAGCGTAGGCACCTGGCTGAATCGCTAACACCAAGGCCACTAATAAAATAGCCGATAATATAACTTTATACATATTTCGTTTCGTATTCATGTTACCCTCCCTTTATTCTACCGATCAAATATTGTTCAGTAATTCACTATTTTTAATACTTGAACCTAGCGTTATCATACTTCTCCTACGAATATCTATCCCATAAATTAAAACTAGCAAAACCACAATCGTAGCTACCAAAACAAAAATACCATTTATAAACGTAATATTCCCGTTATCACACAATAAAGCCAAAGTATTATCACAAATCGATGTTGCGTTAAAATAACTACCCGGTAATAAATGCGCCCACCGGTTCAGCGGCTCAATTTTACCTACTGCTAGAACTGGAGTGGCCAGTACTAACAATGAAATAAATAACGTTGGCATTGCGCGTCGGCAAATTTTACTGATAAAATCTATGGTTAATATAACGACAACGATAGCTAAAATCTGCAAACATACCGTCTGCCATAAGAGTTCTCCAACTGGCTTTGTTACTATTTCAGATCCAGTATTTAGAGCCATCGGATATTTCAAACTCCCTGCACCTGATAATAAGCTCGCTGATAAATATGCCGTCACACCGCTCAGAACATAGGAAAAGATTGCTATCGATAAGGCGAAAAGCAGCCTTTCAGATGTTCCTCTTACATATTTTTGCGGGAATAGTAATGATCGATCTAGATTATTTCTAAATCGATTGGTAAACACTGTATTTAACGTAAAACAAAGTATTATCACGAAAAGCACAGGGAAAAAATTAGCTAGCATGCGATACAAAAAAGTCACTCCTTGTACCTCTAAATCTTCCTGATCAGCCTTAATATCCAGCTTTTCTAGTTTCTCATAAACAACAATTTGCCGGAGAATCGCCTCTTTAAGTTCTGTCGAAAACTGTGCTTCACTGGCGTTCGTCCCATACGCTTCTTTCAAAAATCGAATCTTCCACTTGTAGGCTTCCGACCAATCCTCATTTTTATACAAACTAACCATCCGTTCTTGCTCCTGTATTCGTATGTTACTTGCATCTTGGTTCGCCTTAAAATCTGCCTTTTCTTCCTCTGTTTCAGCTAATTCTTTCATTGTCTGTTCATTTAAATCACGCATCGCTTTATTCGTTTTTATTTCATCCTGCGCCATAGCTAGAAAATTACTCTCCGCCCCAACACGCGTATTCATAACTATGACAAATAGAATAGCTGCGACAAAGATAACTATCGGTATTAGATTCCCTTTATTTTTATAGAATTTTTTTAAATATAGCTTTTGTTGCGCCATTATCAATATCCCCTCCGACCATCGCTCCATTCCTTGTTAATTATGTAATGAACTTTATCAGAAATACTATGAAGATTATCATTTTGGTGAGATGAGAAGATAATACATTTCCCTTGTTGCTTGGCTTCACTCATAAATTCTATAAACCGTTTTTGATTGGCTTCATCAAGTCCATTCATAGGTTCATCCATCAACCAATAATCCGTATTACTTACTGCATACATCGCCAAAACTATTCTTTGCTTCATGCCTAAAGAATAGTTTCGAATTGGCAATCTCACAAATTCATCTAAATCCCAGTACTGAATAACCTCACCAATATTCGTCTCATTATCCGCCCAACTGGCATTCACAAACTCAAGATAATCTAGCCCAGATAAATGCCCATCTAACCAATCTGAAGTTTCATAGTAAAATAGTTTTTTTCGTGTCGCGACCAACTCTAACCGCTTACCGTTATCCACTACATAAACTGTACCATTTTGCGCCTTTGTCAATCCAGCTAAAATTCGGAGCAATGTCGTTTTTCCAGAACCATTTGTAGCAACAATTCCATAGGCTTTCCCACCCTCAAATTCCGCATTCATATCTTTCAAAAGCATCTCCCTGGCGACCATCGTTAAATTCTCTACTTTTAGCATACATCACCTCTTCGCTGTTGATGAAAACAGCATAACACAAAATTTCACTCCTCGTTTTTATAGACAGAAAAAAATGCCACAGTATAAACTACCTAGCATTTCAAATCTACTATTTTTTTATTAGAATCATATACTTTTCTATCCATCCTATGAATAAATGAAACCTCGACGCCAATATAAACCAGAAATCTAATCTATATTGATCTTTTCCAATCATAAAAATATCGCAGCCGCAATCCAGTACACAACCGCCGCCATAATCCCCGCGCAAGGCAATGTAATCATCCAAGTTACCAGCATACTTTTTCCTGTACGCCAGTTTACTTCCTTCTTATGATTCGCCGTCCCCACGCCCATCAGTGAGCTATCGATTACCTGCGTCGAACTAATTGGCAAATGAATCAGCGTCGCACTCATAATCACCGATAGCGACCCTAGATCTGCCGCAACACCTGTCACAGGCTCAATTTTCATGATTTTTGTGCCAACTGTTTTTATAATCCGGTAACCGCCAATCGAGGAACCGAGCGCCATCGCGGCCGCACAACTCACTTGAACCCAGAACGGAATCGTGGAATCCGACTGTAAACCGCTCGCAATCAGCGCCAGTGTAATGATTCCCATCGTTTTCTGCGCATCATTCGTTCCGTGTGCATAGGCTTGCATCGCCGTTGTCCCAATTTGAGCAATCCGGAAATGTCGATTCGTCTGCACCAACTTTTTATTCCGAAAAATGAATTTGAACAGCGAATAAATCAAATAACCGACTGAAAAACCAATAATCGGCGACACAATCAGCGCAATGATAATCGTTGAAAATCCACCCCAGTTTAGCACGCCAAAACTACCTGCAGAAGCAATCGCAGCCCCAGCAATCGATCCGATCAACGCATGTGAAGAACTACTCGGCATCTTCGCAACCCACGTCATCAAATTCCACATCACTGCCGAAATTAGCGCGCACAAAACAACAAATTCCCCGTTCTTCAGCGCAAACGGATCAACAATATCCGAAGTCAGCGCTACAGCCACACCCGTAAACGAAATCGCGCCTAGAAAATTCATTACTGCCGCAATCCCGATCGCCACACGAGGTTTCAGCGCCCGCGTCGATATACTCGTCGCCACCGCATTCGCAATATCGTGAAATCCATTTATGAAATCGAAGGCCAAGCCAACAATCACGATTATAATTGTAATTAAAAGCACCGAATCCATTCAACATTCCCCTAATCTGATCGCATTTATTTGTATATACCCTATTTTGCTCCTGAAATAGAGTAAATTCAAGTTTTAACACACTAAACCAAAAAAAACGCCCCAATAAAGGAACGTTTCCAAGTTATTAATCTAAATCTGGCGCACCAGCTTCTTGCTTTTGCCCTCTTGATTTGCGAATGAAATAAATCCCAATCAAAAGTATAAACCAGACAGGCGTCACGAATAGTGCTACACGTGTATCTTCCGCTAACGCTAGAACGACTAGAATAAACGCAAGGAACGCGAGAATAACGTAGTTCGCAACTGGATATAACGGCATTTTGAATTTACTTTTCGCCGCAAGTTCTGGGCGTGTTTTGCGATATTTCAAGTGACAGATAACTGTGATTCCCCAAATATACAAGAAACACACTGTTGAAATACTCGTGATTAGCGTAAATACACCTTCAGGCATCACGTAGTTTAGAATAACCGCCACCAAAATAACGATTGTTGAGAAGAATAACGCATTCGCTGGAACTTTATGAGATGTTAGTTTTGTCATTGGATACGGTGCATTTTTTTCCTTAGCTAGCGAGTAAACCATACGACTCGTACTGAAAACCGCACTATTACACGCAGATGCCGCCGAAGTTAGAACGACGAAGTTAACGATAGCCGCTGCTGCCGCAATTCCTAACGCCGCGAAAACTTGCACGAACGGGCTTTGCGCTGGGTTAATATCATTCCATGGATAAATACTCATAATCACGATTAACGCACCAATATAGAAGATAATAATCCGAATTGGAATGTTGTTGATCGCTTTTGGAATAACTTTCTCAGGATCTTTCGTCTCACCAGCCATCAGACCGACGAGCTCGATACCCACAAAGGCGAATACGACCATCTGGAACGACAGGATAAAGCCGCTTGCACCGTTAGGGAACCAACCGCCGTGACTCCAAAGATTCGTAAAACTAGACGCACCTGCATCCGTTGAAAATCCTTTGATAATCATAAATGTACCAACGATAATCAGAGCTAAAATTGCAATAACCTTGATTAGCGCGAACCAAAACTCCATTTCGCCGAACAGCTTCACGGTTGCAAGGTTCATCACGAGCAAAATAACTAACGCGATTAATCCTGGAACCCATTGCGCCACATTCGGAAACCAGAATTGGGTGTACAGACCGACAGCCGTCAAATCCGCCATCGCAATCGAAATCCAACAGAACCAATACGTCCAACCTGTAACGAACGCGGCTCCATTGCCAAGATAATCAAAAACAAAATCAACAAACGAGTGATAATTCAAATTCGATAACAATAATTCACCGAGCGCTCGCATAATCAAAAAACAAATAATTCCTGTGATCGTGTAGGCAAAAAGGATCGATGGACCTGCTAAATGGATCGACTTCCCAGAACCAAGAAACAACCCAGTTCCTATCGCGCCCCCAATTGCAATAAGCTGGACGTGACGATTTTTCAAGCCTCTCTCTAGCGTTTGTTCTTCTGACATATGTACTTCCCCCTTAGTTTATCGCCAAATTTATTAACATGACCAATTCGGCAAAATCTCTAAAACACGTGACATAACATCTCTGAATGGTACCTTCTAATCATACAATAAAAATAACAAAAACACCATAGTAATTTTTCACAATGTAAACGCTATCATTATTATTGATTGTACCACAGAATTAGAAAGATCTACAAAGAAGAAGCCTTATAATTATTATTTTTCTTTATAACTATTGATAAATAAAGGATATATCGAATTCGAAATTTAAATATGAAATAGACAGTGATATCGGGAGAATCTGGCTAATTGTTTTAAATATCGAATATAGTTTGTGAAAAAATGAATTTAACGGTGTTTATTTATCTATCGAAATTAGCTTTTCACCTGTTTGAGCTTACCGATAAAAAGTATCGTTTAGCACCTATACCAATCCTCGTAAATAGGCAGAAATATTGAATACTAAGCAGAAACGCTCTATTGTTTTGTATAAGATGAAGGGGGGATTTGGACATGATTAAAGGTTTATATGAAGCACATTTACCAGTGAAGGAGTTAGATATTTCACTGGATTTTTATAAGAAATTTGACCTTGAAGTAGCGTCGGTTTCGGAAAATGTTGCTTTTGTATAGTTAGAAAAAGGCAAGAGTTGGCTGGGATTATGGAAAAGTGAGCAGGTCGAGATTCCGTATCACGCATCGATTCGGCACGTTGCTTTTTATGTAGAGAAGGAGGATATGCGTAAATCGAAGAAATGGTTGGCCGACCGAGGCATTGAGGTCATCGCGTTTTTTGGTATACCGGCTGCGCGCCGCAACTCCACGCTTCGATCTATTTCGAAGATCCAGATCGCAATGTGCTCGAACTTATCACAGCAGTGGAGCTGGATACAGCGGAAAGCACCGCCGAAATGTCGTTTGAAGAATGGGAACAAGCTTACTGTGAGGCGATTTCGTCCCAATATGCTAGGAAATCGCGCCGACAATTTTCTTTTTGATAGAGGTTATTCACGAATTTGTAAGAACTAAGTTTGTCGCGCATCGTTTTGTCATGGTAAAGCGCGGTTTTGTACGCAGGCTGATCGTAGTAGCTCGCGAACCAGGATTCTTTGGATAACTTAGCAACCATTCGCTTGGCGCGTTTTTCTTTAGAATCACCGAATGGAGCGACATCGATGAAGGCGGTGAGGAGTTCTAGGACAAATTGGAACATTGGATTTCACCTGCTTCTTAGTTTTTTGGTGCATCAAGATAGTAAGCAAATTGATAATCATCCATCCATTCATTATCGACCCAAAATTCCCGCTTAAAATGCGCCTCCTGAACAAAACCAAGATGCTTGTAAAATTCGATCGCATTCGTGTTAGCACCCATGACACGCATCGCAATTTTTCCAATGTTATTTTGTTCGCCGAGTTCGAATAGGCGATGAATCAGCATTTTGCCGATACCTTGGCCTTGCGCTTGTTTTGCGACCGAGATTCCGAAAAGCCATTGTCTTTGGCGTGAAGGTGCTGAACCTGGATAGTGGTAAATTAGGGAGCCTAGTACGGTGCCGTCCTCATTTTTGGCGACTAACATGTTTTGAGTCATGATGTCTTTTTTGAATTGTTCATACTCGTTTTCTTTGACGACATGCGGTGTAGTGCCTTTTAGCATGACGCTTTTTTCGATTTCCCATAGTTCGGGGATGTCGGATTCAGTTTGAGTGGTGATTTGGATTGGCATTTTTATCATTCCTTTTTTTAGGGTATTTGGTTCGTGTTCTGTCCAACTTAGTATAACCTATCCGCACGACTAACTGAAACCACAACAAATTATACTTCTTCTTTCAGCAGCTCTTTGTTCTTCATCTCTTGAAATTCCAAAATATTATCAACAGGATAAAGCAACCAGCGAATGTACCTACTGATGGCAACCAAAAAACTGCATACTAATATTGAGATGCAAACCACAAAAGCAAGTTTTACGAAGATGTTCCAATGTAGAAAATCAGTGGCATGCATCCGGATAACAAAAAAGAATACAGGATGGAAAAGGAAGATTACCAGCGAATTATCTCCCCATTTTGTCAGTATATTTTCGCGATTATTAACAAGCATGAATATAATAGCAATCATAAGAAGCGCGACGATATATTGTTGGAATTCCACTTTTAATAATTGTGAGACCGAATCAGCAAATGCGCTCGATTGCAGAAAACCATAGAATGCATTTTCAAATTGTAGTGGATTTCTCGACAATGTGTATATGACTATAAAAATTAAAAGCGAGCTAAGAAAGACTTTCCATTTAAATGTTCCTAAAAAGTTGCTGAGTTTCCCCATGGTCTCTTTATTAATATAGAAACCTAATAAGAAAAATGGGGAAAATACAAATGTCCTTTGAAGAGAGAGAAACTGACCAGAAATAGTCGGATGCTCCATCAAAAATCCTGTCGTCCACCAACGAATTCCGACACTCATGATCAAAATCACGACTACGATAAATATGCTCCCTATCCTGAACTTACCTATTTTATTAAGTATGATAGCTACTGCGTAGAAACAAGATAGACTGACTAAGTACCATAGGTGAAAAATCGGAGTTGTAAACCTGAATGAGAATACTTCCCCATAATGCGTGATATATGTGATAACCGCGTAAAAAGATTGAAATATTATGTATAGTACGAGTAAATTCAATATCTTTTTCCAATTCACATTTTTCGCAAAGTAACCGTTTAAAAAAATAAATGCTGGCATGTGGAAAGAGTAGATTAATATAATTAATGACTCCATTCCGCCTCGGACTATTAATAATAAATGACCCAATACGACTAGGAAAATTAGTAAACCTTTTACATTGCTTAATTTAACATCTTTTGTCATGATATACCTCCCGTACAAGCATACCATATTTAGGTGGAATATAGGAGGATTTAGCGACTACATAAACTTTGAGCATTGGCATCATTTATAGTAAACTCAATATAGCACAAGGAGGGTGATCAAAATGATAAGTTTAGCCGATTTTGAAAATTTTGTCCCTAAGAAAATACTGGAATGTGGACAGGATTATTTTGAGAGGAATAAGGTTTTTAATTTGGAAAAAGGCGATGGTGATAGCTTCGAGGCGTTCGTGGCTGGTACAAATATGTACTACGTTTCTATTGATTTAGATGCGGACAACCATATTATAAAGAGCACTTGCGATTGCCCTCACGATTCCGAACTATTTTGTAAACATGAAATCGCTGTTTTCTATCAAATTTTAGATTATCAGTCTGGCGTGATTAAAAAAGTTTTACAAAGTTGGGACAAAGCGCAGTTGGTAGATAAGCTCTACACGCTACTGATTACGCATCCAGAACTACAGGCTGGCTTAGTTGAGAAAAAGAAAAAAGTCGAGACGGTAAAACTTGAAGGTACGGAAGAATTTTATGCGAAGCAAATCAAAAAGGCGATTTCAGATACTATGGGACAGGATGATTTCATACGGTGGAACTTACTTCCTGAAGCTTTACTTGGAGTATACGCGACACTTGATGCTGCGAAGAATGCATTAGAGACGGGAGATTTCGTTTTTGCGGTGAAGTTAGCTCTCCTTGCGCAACGAGAAAGCACTCGAATGATTCAATTCGCTGATGATTCTAATGGAGAGATTTTTGATGTGGCTTTGGAAGTTGCAGAGTTAGTGGATAGCCTGATATTACATAAACCTGAGATTCCGATTGCGGATCATAAGACATTGTTTAACATTCTTATGCAAGAAGGATCGAGAAAACTGTATGAGGATTGGCCTGATCCTGCGTATGCTTGCTACACTTGGTCCATTCAATTTTGCGATAGCGCGGCTCAGCGAAAACGATTAGAGCAAAAAGTTGCGAGTCTGGACAGTGAATATTATGATCCAAAGCCAGAACTTCTTGTTGCAATTATGCTCAAATTTGGCGAAGAGAACGAGGCCTATGAGTATATGTATGCCCATCGTGAGAAATCCGAGTTTTTGCGGAGGTTGTTGGATCGAGCGAAAAAGGATGGTAACTATCAGGAGATGGCGCGTTTGCTAGAGGAGATAGATTATTCGGATTCTTACAGCTCTAAATGGTTGGCCGATAGGCTATATGTTTACGAAAATTTAGAGGACTTGGAGAAAATTTGCGACACGTTGATGTGGCAGTATATTCACGGGAATTCGCTTAGTTATGAAAAATTAAAATCGCGTTGTGCGGACTGGGAGAGTTATCGTCAGCGGGTATTAGAGGCGTATAAACAGGTGCCTTATTCCAGTACTTACAGCCATTTTCTGCAACAAGAAGGGCTTTCAGAGGCATTGCTAGCGTATTGCCAGAAGCAACCTGAACGTGTGGAGCTTTATTTTGGAGATCTCGTTACCGATTATTACGAAGAGGCGCATCAGCTCTACTACGATTGGGCTGAGAAACCTTTGACTAATAACCCAAATCGTAGTAGTTACCGGACGGTTGCGCATTTGCTGAGAAGCTATCAGAAAGAAGCTGGCCGTGAGTTTGCTGTGAAGTTAGCTGATAAAATTCGTGATAAATATCCGCGTCGGACTGCCTTGTTTGAGGAAATTAGTGATTTTGAATAAGGTTAGTGGTAGGTAGAGGCGTAAGTTCAGAGGTTTCAGCTTTTTGCTGAGTGGTAAAGATAGAGATGACTAAGTCTTAGGAGGTTACACATGTCAGGAATTATTTGGACTATTATTGTCGTTTTATTTGTGATTTGGGTTATTGGCTTGATTCTGCGTATTGGCGGAAAGTTGATACATTTATTGTTGGTTCTAGCTTTGGCATTGTTAGTTTGGAATTTAATTACGGGGAATGGTTGATGTAGAAGGCTGTTTTGTCGCTGAAAAGTGGACAGGACGGCCTTTTTTTGTGATTGCTTGAGATTGGGTAATATAAAAAACACGATATACTTCCTAACCTTAGTACGTGAGAATTCTTAATTTCTATGCTATTTCTCGTAATTGCTACAAGTTATTTACACTTATCATTTGATAGTTGTAATAATTTAGGATATCCTTTAGTTATAAGTTGATACCATACGATAGCTATTTAGTTATTTTATAAAATGAAATTATAACGGGGGAACACAGTCATGAATAATTTTATTGAATCTCTATTTAAAAAGACAAAATCTCCATTTCAATTCGACCATGAAGACATTGATGTTTTTGTAAATCCACCTAGATCAAGGGATAAAGCAAAAAATGATAGATTTACAGAGATAATAGCACGCCTCTATGACTATCAAAATTATAAAACTGAGATTATTGATGGTTACAATGATAGCGGCGCAGACATACTTATCACAAAAAAGAATATTACGACAGCAATACAAATTAAGCATTCACATCCACTTAGCAAAACTAAAAACATAGGCGAAGATGTCTTGAATAAATTGCTACAAGCAAAACATATTCACAAAGCAGAGCACTTACAATTAATTACTACAACCTATTTCATTCAAAATACTATAAAAAAAGCCAACTCTTTAAAAATAGACTTAATTGGACGAGATAAATTATTTAATTTCATATCCAATGTATCACCCGAATTTGTAGCAGCCTTATCATATAACTATTCTATCGAAAATTTTAACACTTGCCCGCATTGCAACAACGGGAAAATGATCGTTGAAAATTCTTCGAAAACCAAAAGTTATTATTATCGTTGTCTAAGTTGTAAAAAAACAGCTGCTATAGATTAAATACCTTAACATAAAAATACAAGAGCTATCCGTTATGTTTAGATAGCTTTTTTATCTTCTTAATAAAGTAATATATGCCAGCATTGAGTCAGTAACCCTCAGAGAGCACATGGGGCACGCCAGTACTACAACTACGAGGTACATCTACAGTCATTTATTCCCAAAGCGGCAAAAAAGTATGTCTGATAATATCGACAGCCTATTTTAATTTTTTTACAACTTGCAGTTTTTTGCAGTTTCGCAACCTAAAAAGAGCCTCCGCATACAGCGAAAACTCTTGGTACTCTAAAATGGGTTGTGAGGGGATCGAACCCACGACCCGCTGATTAAGAGTTGAATTTTAGAATTATTATGGGTTCAAATGTTGCTGTGAGTGGGTTTTGATTGTGAATATTGATGGATTTTGGGGTTATTTTTATAGATTTAGGAATTTTTGAGTATAGAATACTATTTCAGACAACCTATTCTTCATGTCTCAACTAAAACTCACCATTATTCTTCGCACCATCGCCTTGCTTGTTCTTTTTTCCCCCCGCTTGTTTCAATATACATTTAAATCCATTCCAAATCTGTATAAAGTACGCTTTATATCCCTTACCACATTCAAATATATATTCGCTGACCTGATTACAAAAATAGGCTATGACTTGTAGTGGAACACTAAAAATATAAATTATAAGTAATAATTTAAGACTGTGCTGAAAAAAATGGGAATCTACATCCGCACTTTCCATATCATATATACTCTCTATAATTTTAGATAAATTCTCTATCGACATTGTCCATCCTGTTAACCCCTCAATCTTGTCCATTGAAGCGAATAAAAAACCAATTATCGTAATTAAAAAAGCTAATGGTAAAAAGGACAACTGCAAGAACTTTTTGTGATTCTTTAACAAATTCCTAAAATATACACCTTGCTCTATTTTACTAGTTTTTCTATACATCCCTATGTTCAGTATAACTGGATATACACAAATCGAAATAGAATAAGCAATCAAAACTGAATCAATATCAAACATCTTTCCAATTATACCCATGAGGGCTGTTAGAGTAAAAAAAGAGAATATATAATTAATAGCAGGGATGTTATACCTATTTCTGTACTGTAACTCCTTCCTTTTATTCTCGTACTGATAGCGAAAAAATTTATTCCCTGTAAATATATCTGAAAATATCAATATAAAATTGGTAGCACCAATACATAAACTAATCACAGTGAAGATAAAAATAGGGACTCCAATAATTGTAAGAAATATAGTCATATAACCTCCAAAAATAATTGCATCAATATCAGTACCTCTCACTACAAAAAATATCTTGTAGTTCAACATATCTTCATTAAATGAGAAATATAGATACTAAAACAGAATTAACAAATCACTTTAAAAGGTGCATGTCCACTTTCGCTGTTTCTCAACAGTGTTGGTTTTCTGAACCTTAAACTAGTGTCTAGCCTAAAAATCGCTGTTTCTTCCTCTACCTCAATAAAAGAAATATTAATCCATATTGGCGCTCTTGGGAAAAGCCCACCTAGGACTCCGACAACATCTTTAACTGAGAGTTTCTTATCTCCTATGTTTTCTTTTGTTAAAACCAAGCGCTTCATCATCTCATCTCCACCGTCCAACATCTTCCCCTCTTCTTCAACTGGCTCAATAATAAATTTATTTACTGTACTTTGAATTCCCATTTTTTCTTTTAATTCATTAGTAGCTCTCAACAAGTTCTCAGCAAATATTTCTTCGTTCATTTGAGTTATTTTTTCCATTGAGATCATCTCCTTTATTTCAGCTTAGTAGATTCAATTTTCTTCAAGTTCCCTAAATTGACATACCCAGAATTCGTGAACTCTAATTGATAAGTTTCCAACCAAGAATTTTTAGTCGCAATCCCAGCATCATTAAATATCAGCTCATAATTTTTTGCATGTGCAACAGTGGGTGCATAATGACCTGATTCATTAGTAATCCTTCTTATATTCCCATACGAATCAACCTTTAATTTTCCTGCAGCTAAAACATCCTCACCATTAGCTAGATAGGAATGACCCCTACCTACTTGGAGTGTGCCGCTTCTATCAATAATAAAATCAACCTCATTTATACCGTCTCTAATTTTAACTTGTCCATTTTTCAAAACATAGTCAAACGATTTTCCTGACTGTAGTTCATTTGGATATCTATTTTCTATCGTCTGAATAGGCTCAACTTCTTTTATCTTCAACTTTTTCTGTGCCACATCTAGATGACTTTTAGGTATCATTTTACCTGCACCTTTCATCGTTATACCACCTAGTAATACAAACGAAATGATTGAAAAGCTTTGCATTTTTGTTAGTGGCACATCAGGGTTCAACTTATTGATACCTTTCATTGCATCTAACATATAATCTGTCATAAAATCTCCAGTTTCCTCAGATGTTACTTTAATCGTACCATCTTTTAAGCCATCATTGTAGGCAATACTAGCTTCTGCTGATTCGCGATTCGTGATACCATTTTTACTTAAGACCCAATAATTCCCCTCCAACGTTTTCGTGTAATCATCAAAGTTATAGGTTTTCTTCGGCTTCTTCTCTGGTACCAGACGATTCAACCAGCCTAGTTGCATTTTACTGGCATCGTATGTATGTGTCGTTGCATTGAACGCTTTTCCTGCCATGATTTCATTCACGCCTGTCTTCACTTGATACATCCGCGTCAACACATCATCCATCATATTCGTATGGCTATGCTCAAAATCAAGATACCGTTCTAAAATCTTGATTTCCTCTTTGATTTGTCCCATAGATACCTCAAGACCCAGCTTCATCCCAATCTGTTGCCCGATGTTCAAACCACCCGTCATCGACTCCATCGCATGGTTGAATTCATCTAGTAAGTTCTCCGATCGCCTAATTTCTGCATATAAGGCATCCAATTTATCCGAATCTAAGCGTGAACCGAACGAATCATCTACCTGCGTCTCAAAATCTCGAATATATTTCTTCAAAACCGTATCCATTTCGGTTAAGCAGTCCGTTGTTGTATCTACAATCGGATAATGTACTTTTTCATAATAACTTTTCGCACTGTCAACAAATTCCCCTTTGATTTCATCATCCGCTAACAGCTTGGCTACAGCTTTTCGATAATCTTGCAATGCTCCTCGTAAGCGCTCACTTTCTCTCAAAAACTGTTCCACAAAATAGCGTACTTCTCCAATCTCAATCCTTGGCATGCGTCTTAGCCCCTCTCGATGCAAATTGCGCTCGTTGATGTGCTCGGCGTGATTCTTTTAAAGTATCATCTACAGCGTACATCTGTTTTTTCCGTTTCTGCCACTCTTCCGTCATCGTTTCTTCAATCAATCCTAAACGCTGTTGCGATCGATTTCCCTGCCACGCATCTTGAAATAAATGCAAGACATGTTCTTGCGCTCGTTTCGTTTTTGCAAACAGTCGTTCCAGCTCTTCAAATTGTCGCTCTTTCTTGATTTGCTCTTCCCAAATCTCTTCTTCCCGTTGTCTTGGTTGCATTTCTATGTATCCCCCTGACCTATTTTTTACTTGCCATCCATTCGATTCCATTGTGTAGCATATCGCCCAATGCTTTTTCCGACGCGACGAATGCTTTTTCGACATTTTTTAAATTCGCTGTATCTTTTTGAAACGCAGTTGGTGCAGATGCCGTCATTTGTGCAAACTCCATAGCACCTTCCACTAACTGGCGGGCACTACCTGTGGAGTAAGATACGCTTGGTTTTGGTTGGAGTTTCAAGGTATTCGTCGTGGTTTGGATTGCACTCGCATGTTCGGATATTCTGCCACTTGGTAACTGTATTTTCTTTGCCACTTGTTACTCAATCCTTCCTTATTTTAGTGCTTATGGAAATATTATACCACACGTAATTAATAAAAAAAGCTATGTTCTAGATTTTCTGAAAAGCCTCCCAAATCAATCAGCACTATTAGATCTTGTTTGTATTTTTTTCAAGATAGATAAAGAAAAACTCTATCTCTTATTACAATATTTATTTACCCACAAAGAGAACATACGTTCCAAAAGGGGGGGGGAGTTGTCATGGTAATTAAAAAGACTGTTACAGGATATACAATTGACGTGAGCTTAGGATATGATCCCATTGCGCAAAAACAACGCCGAATTAAAAAAAACAAATATTAAAACCAAGGCAGAAGCCGAGCATTTGGAAAGTTACTATAAACAGCAATATTTCCAAAATAACTTAGTAACGAGTTTAAAAGTAACATTTGAGCAAATTGGGAATAAATATTTTGCTAACTATATTGTAGATCAAAAACCAACCTATGTGCGTACACAAAAAGGTTACTATAACCATAGAATTCTGCCTTATTTTAAAGGAAGCATGGTTTCAAAAATAGAAAAGAAAGACTGCATAATATTCAGAGATAAGCTATTAAACGAAGATGAAAAGACACGTTTATCCAGCAATAGTATTAATAAACACATGATTTTGCTAAAAAAACTTTTTGATGTCGCTGTTGATGATAACCTTATTATTCGGAACCCTTGTATCGGTATCAAGAAACTAAAAGTCGTTAAACAGAAAATGAAATTCTGGACTACTGCGGAATTCAAGTGCTTTATTGATGCTATTAATGAAAAGGATCATGTTGATAAAGTCTTCTTCACTACAGCTTATCTTACTGGGATGCGCGCTGGGGAGATGATGGCATTACAATGGGATGATATTGATTTTGGACGAAATGAAATTCACGTTTCTAAAACCATGTCTCGGGTGAACGGCGAGAATATCGTTACCACGCCAAAAAGCACTAATAGTAATCGCTACATTACTATTAATGCGAAATTGGCGGAGATGCTTAAAGACTGGAAAGAGCGTCAGGAAGCTTTATTGAAATCCTATTTGATAACCGATTTGAAGGATATTACTGTTTTTCAATACAGTATAAATACACCTATACGTGAATGTTTTGGAACCAAAAAGATTACGAAAATTTGCAAAGATGCTGGAATCAGACCTATCAGACTACATGATTTTCGGCATTCACATGTTGCATTATTAATTGATAACCACGAGGAAATAACTGCAATAAAAGAACGGATGGGGCATGCTAGCATTACTACAACTATCGACACTTATGGACACCTATTCCCAAATAAGCAAAAGAGCATGAGTGATAAATTTGATAAGATGTTTTAATTTAAATTATCGGGATATAGTCTTAAGGCAAGATGTTATCCCGATAATTGTTTATTATACATAAAACAAGCTTACACAATCATCGCGACCCAATATTTTCCAATCTGACCCAACCTATATTTTTATTCCCAAATTTATAAGATATGTCCCACAAATTCCTTAAAACCGCTACATTTATTTCCTCAATTGTATTTATTTCTTCTCGAATCAATGTATTAGCCTTATTCTTCAATTTAATATAATTTGGATTTTCAAGGCTCTCGATATGATTGATTTTTATTTTTTTCATTGCTGCTTTCGATTGTTTTGTAAGTAAGTATGCTTCGCTTAAGAGAACTGATAATATTTCTTTATTACTATTCAGAGCATAATCAAACTCCCAATGAGTATAGCTTATATCAGAATCTGGCATAGTAGACCCGTAACGACCACCTAGAATGAGTACATATACATCTGATTGATCTATCCACTTTTTTATAGTTGTAATTTGATCGCTACCTGATTTAAATAATTCCATTCCACATGGGATATGTCCCGCATCCAGCACTGCATTTATACATCTTTGTCGCTCATCTTGTAAATCTTCAAAAGTTGAGGATATAAAAACTTGTAACTTTTTGTCCTTTATCTGTATTAAATCCACAGCATACTCTGCTACATTCTGACGTTCACATAAATTTTTACTACCAATATCTGAAAAGTTATTTATATAATCTTTAATTTTAAGATGGGCGTTGACTAGTTTATGATTTTGTTTATACATGCTTATCATAAGCCCCTTATCATCAGAAAATGTTCCATTAAACCATTCATCAACTTTTTTTAAGTATATAGTTAGTCCAATATAATCTTTTTCAAAATAGCTAGATTGAACTCCTTTTAAAGCTCTAAAAATGTTACTATCCTCGCTATCATACTCGAAGATTGCATCCTCAATAAAAGGGATATCTATCTTAAATTTTTTCTCTAATAATTCTATTTCTGTTAGTTTTTTATTTTCTATAACAGTATTAGAGCTTAGCCTTCCCATTTTATAAATAGGGTACCCATCTACATATTCTCTTTCTTTCATTTCAAATCCTACTTTTGAAATAAAAGAATTAATTATTTTAACAAAATCATCCTGATCTTTCTCATCTTCTCTAAGATACGGGCTAACGATTTCTTCTAGAAAATCAGAGAATTGCCTATCGCTAATGTTCTCGATATCTAATAAAGTAAAGTACATAAAATCCTCATCATAGTCAATATTCGCAATCATATGTTGATTAATATCCTCTTCCAAATTTCTAAATCGCTTATCTTTGGCAGGCATATTCTTCAAATCCCAAACCTTATTTAGAAAGGGGATTAATTCACTATTTCCATAGATATCTTCTATTAATAATTTTTGTACTAGTTTATTTCTTAGTAATGGTCCAATATAAACGATATTGTTCACATCCTCTTGTTTACTTTATATACTCAACTTTAAGTAATTTGATATAGCTAATTCTATTATATCCAATAATACACAATTTGTCAGGTGAATTTTATAATTACTCCTAACAAGCTTGATACCATAAACTCTCTAAGATTTTCCCTGTAAGGATTTTTCAGGATTTTCACAAACAAATTTACGCACAAAAAAGCCCCAACAGACGTGATATCCGTTGAGGCTCTAAGATGGGTTGTGAGGGGATCGAACCCACGACCCGCTGATTAAGAGTCAGCTGCTCTACCAACTGAGCTAACAACCCGTGCGATATAATATTTTATCGACAAGACCTATTCTAGCACTTTCGCACTGGCTTGGCAAACATTTCACACGTTACAATCGCAATGTTTCGCCGAACAATCTTGATTTCTGCTCGCAAATACTTTATGATCAAACAAAAGAACTAGGAGGACAACTGCCATGAAGTCATTATCGTTCCAACCATTTCCTAATTTCGAAACGGATCGGCTATTTTTAAGACGCATGAATACGGCTGATCTTGAGGCTATTTTTGCGTTGAAATCGAGTGCGGAGGTTGCTGCTTTTCAGGACAGGCCTTTGCATCTTGATACTACTGAAACGGCCGCATATATGGATAAAATGAATGCGGGAATTGATAGTAATGCCTCGATTTTTTGGGTTTTGGCATTGAAGGAAACGGATGAATGTATCGGGACTGTTTGTTTGTGGAATTTTTCGAATGATGGGGATCGTGCGGATTTAGGGTATGAGTTGTTGCCGGCGTTTCAAGGCGCGGGGTATATGCGCGAGGCTGTGGAGCGGGTGCTGGATTACGGGTTTGGCGCGCTTTCGTTGCAGGCGATTGATGGTGTGACTCATCGGGATAACGCGAGTTCGGTGCGGGTATTGGAAAAATTGGATTTTCATTTGAACTCAGATTTTGTAGATGGAGACGAGATTATGTACACGATCAAAAAGAGAAGTTAGGCGATGTGCCTAACTTCTCTTTTTTGGGGAATCTGGATTTTGAATGTGGATTTGTTTAGCGTCGTGCTTGGTGCCACCCAATCCAGCTTCTAGAGCCAGCCTCTCGGAATTTGTTGATAACTCTTAGGAGACGTACTTTGTTTCCTTAGAGTATCAATATGAGTGTGAGTGCAACGAGCATTCGTTCCTTGCCCTCTAGCAAATTCTGTCGAGGCTAACGGGCTCTTTCAGCTTTGTTGTGGGTCTTAGGAAATGTTCTGTATTTCCTTAGAGCCTCAATATGAGTGCGCACGTAGGGAGCATTCGTTCCTTGCACTCCGTCATGTTCCATGCACCCAATCCAGCTTCTACGGCCAACTCCTCGAAAACTTCACGCCCTCCATAAAAAGCAAGAACGGCTTTTTACTGCGGCCACTCCAGTTTTTTTCGGAGCTGAACAGCTTTATAATCGCCATACACTCTTAACAACATGTGTCTGCGAACGATCTGGCCCAACAGAGAACATCGAAACTTGTACGCCTGTTAATTGGGCGATGCGTTCCATGTAATGACGGGCGTTTGCTGGTAGGTCATCCAAAGATTTCACATTTGTAATGTCTTCTTCCCAACCGTCCAACTCTTCATAAACTGGTTTACAACGAGCTAATTCTTTCAAACTCGCTGGGAATTCTTCGATAACCTTGCCATCCAACTCGTACGCAACGCAGACTTGCAATTTCTTAATGCCTGTCAACACGTCAAGTAACGTCAATGAAAGATCAGTCAAACCACTCACTCGGCGGGCATGGCGAACGACTACGCTGTCAAACCAACCTACGCGGCGTGGACGACCTGTTGTTGTTCCATATTCACGGCCAACTTCACGGATGTTATCGCCAATTTCGTTATCAAGTTCGGTCGGGAATGGGCCGTCACCAACACGTGTTGTGTAAGCTTTTGCTACTCCGACAACGTGATTGATTTTCGATGGGCCAACGCCGCTACCGATCGTAACGCCACCAGCAATCGGGTTACTCGATGTTACAAATGGATACGTACCTTGGTCAATATCCAACATAACGCCTTGTGCGCCTTCGAAAAGTACGCGTTTGCCATCGTCTAATGCGTCGTTTAAAACAACGGATGTATCGCAAACGTATTGTTTGAATTGTTGACCGTACTCGTAATACTCTTCTAAAATGTCCTCTATTTTAAAGCCCTCTAACTCATAGAAACGCTCCAATAAACGGTTTTTCTCTTGTAAGTTATGCTCTAATTTCTCTTTGAAAGTTTCTTTGTCCAAAAGATCGACAATCCGGATACCTACGCGAGCGGCTTTGTCCATGTATGCTGGGCCAATTCCTTTTTTTGTAGTTCCGATTTTGTTTGCGCCTTTACGGACTTCGTCGGCTTCGTCAATGCGAATGTGATACGGCAAAATAACGTGCGCGCGGTTCGAAATACGCAAATTCTCCGTACTTACGCCTTTTTCGTGCAAATAATTTAGCTCTGTCACAAGGGCTTTTGGATCGACAACCATCCCGTTACCGATAACGCTGATCTTCTCTTTGTAAAAAATACCTGATGGGATTAAGTGCAATTTGTACGTTTCTCCATCAAATTTGATCGTATGGCCTGCGTTATTACCGCCTTGGTAACGCGCGATAGCCTCCGCATTCTCGGAAAGAAAATCCGTAATCTTCCCTTTTCCTTCATCGCCCCACTGTGTTCCTACAACAACAACTGAAGACATCTAAACACCTCATTTAATTGGTCTTTTAAGCTCGATTTCGCAAGCTTTTTCCACTACTAATTGTACCGTTTGTCCTCGCATTAGTCAATGAATTATCGAACGTTTTGGAAAAGGATTGCAGAAATCGTTCGTCTATATGTAAATAATCTGTGTGCTACAAAATTGTAAGAAAAGTTACACGTTATGTCACGCGAATCGAGGGAACCTGAGCTCGAACTTCGGTAAGATAGGTTTAAGAGCTAAAACAGAGCTCAAATTTTGTAGGAGTTGAAAATAATTATGAAGAAATTTTTACTTATTGGAATGGTTCTGGGTGGACTTTTACTAGTTTTATCTGGTTGTATGTTTAACAAGGCCAAAGGATTAATCGTGTATGGCAGTAATGATCAGGTTGCTCAGGCGCTTGAAAGCAACAAGAAGGACGTGGATTCTTCTCAGGTTTACGCGGTAAAACAGGACGGTGCGGATGAAACGTTGACCATTTTCCTACAAGAGAGTGACGCGAAAAAAATGCAAAAAGAGGATGTTTTCTCAAAAATCATTAATTCTGATGAGACAGAAAAGTTGAAAGAACTTCCTGCTACAAACGGCAAGATGTTGCTGTTCGCTAAAGAGGATGCGGCAGAAATCACGCTGGATGGTAAGAAGCAACCGGTCACATACGGCGGTAATGTTACGTTCGGAGATTCCAGGGCATACGCGCAGAAAATCGTTGTCGTTCCTGATAACATGTGGGCAAGCGTAAAAGCTAAAGCAGAAAGTATCGCCGTTGTGACGATGAAAAAAGATGCGGCAGATTATATAACAAAGTTCAAAGATGTTGATCGCGTGCAATTAGTTGATTTTAATTCATAAAAAGAGATTATCGCAGGTCTAGGCTTGCGATAATCTCTTTTTGCTATCCTTCTATCTCTTTTTGACGGTATTTCGGGAGTTTTCGTAAGACTTGTTCGTAGCCGTGTGCAAGTAAATTCGCTAGGAATTCCTCATTTGACTCTTCATCCAGCAAAACCGATACCCAGTGGGATTTATTCATGTAGTAGCCCGGTATCACTGCCGCATTTTCAGACCGTAAAATTTCGCCTTGGTTCGGTTCCACTTTGACCGTGAGAATATCGCGGCCTTCTTTGTTCGTTCCACGCATCGCGAACATTTTTTCACCTACAAAAAAGCGATCGGCGCCCCATTCTTCTTTGTAATCGTGCGTCGCGCCTTTCAAGCTAAGCGCCGCCTCGTGAATTCCTGGATATTCTGCCACCTTCACATTCCTCCTTACATTCCTATTTGATTTCGAACAACAATTTCCCGACAAAGTTTAAAAAGCTCTGGAATCGAGTCATCATCTTTGAACTTCACTTTCACGCAACCCTTACCAAATTTCGCATTCGGTAGTCGATCTTTCATTTCTAAAACCAACTCAAAATCCAGCGTATGCACTGAAAAATGAGTTTTGGCATTAGAAAATGCAATATATTGCTTTCCAAACTTAAATGTTGGAATCTGATACGAAATTTTCTCCTCGAAGTCCGGATAATTTTCACGCATAAACGAAACAAATGTCATCGTCCATTTCCGTTGTTCATCCAGCTCTAACTCCGCGATATATTGGTCTACGGTTTCAATCATGCTAACTCCTCCTAACTCTGAAATTTTACAAGGGGGCGTATCTGATCTCTTCACGATAAAATACGGCGTTCGTGGTTTGGTAATACGGCCCTATGAAGATAAGTATTGCGAAATATAGGAACCCTGCGAGGACTTCTAGATTTTGATTTCCCGTCGCAATACCAGCAATTTGAACGCCAATCGGGATGATAAACCAAAGAATGAAGCTTAGTTGTAGCAGGAAAAGATTGAATTTATGTCCTCTCATCCGATTACGACTTAGCGTAATTGCCTCAAGCGCACCTAAATCAGGATTATCCCGCATTAATCGGAATGTCTGGGAATAGCTATATGATTTCACCAATCCAAATATGAATAAAAGGAATGTCCAGCATACGACAAAGATCAAAATCAATAAACTAGCCTGAAAATATCGCAAATAATTCGTTCGTGTAAAAACTCCTGTAATAACTCGCCAACTTGTCTTTTCCCCATCTGCGACATCCAAGAAAAACCATTTAATTGACGCAACTACTGGTAAAATTATCACAAGATAGAGAGCTCCTAAAATAATGTATGTCAGATTTGATTTTGGTAGCAGTTCTCCCAGTGTCGGAATAGAACTTGTCCAGTCTCCAAATATGATAAAAGTCGTACCTAGGCTGCTCATAGTATATTTATAAACCAACCCAAAAATGGTCCTACCTAGGTCGCCCATAATATACATATAAACCAAACAAACAATAACCGAATAAAAATAAACTCCCTTTAAACGTTGCTTTGCTATCTTTTTCATTATGTATCCCCTTATCTTCAAGTCATTCTGCTGATGCCAACAGTCACCACTATTATATCTCAAAACGGCGACTCATAACAACGAATATCGGAAAAACCACCTTATTATTTTAGTCATTATCATACCTGTTACCTCCATTGTCGTAACAGTCGAATTCATTTATTTCCATTTCCCATCCTTCATAGCCCCTCATTCAGATATCCTGTAAGAGCAGCCAAGAACAGCCACATAACCTATAGAACAATGAGCAGATTATACGACAATTTCTCATCAATGACAGCAAAATAAAAAAACATCTAACACTCCATTTATAGGAATTAATTAGATGTTTTCATAGTTATTACTCGATTTTGATATTAGTCGTTATCGTACCTATCATCATTGTCATCGTCTTGATCATTATCATATTTGTCGTCGTCATCGTTGTCATATTTATCATCATCATAACGGTCATCATCGTCATCGGAGTTGTTATATGTTCCATTATTAGTAGTTGCCCTTCCACCTGTAGACGGTTTTGTTGGTGGCGGAGTTGTAGCTTTGTTTATTACTTCTTTATCGAAGCTATATACAACTGAATTTGTCGCACCAATTTCCAAATCATACTCGTAGTTGCCGTTCACAATTGTGATGTCGTATACTTTACGGCCATTTTCATAATCAACATACGATTTCGTAACACGTCCGCCACCCGTTTTTCCAAGGGCAATTTGTTGCGCTTTTGCAGCTGAAATTTCTGTTGCTTTTGGTGTTGTAGTGTTAGTTTTTGGTGGTGTCGTTGTTTTCGGCGTTGTTGTTTGCGCCTTATTATTTGTCGTGCCGTTATTGTTATTAGCTACAGTTCTGATTGTTTCTTTTTCATAACTGTAAATTTTTGAATCCGTTGCGTTAACGTCCATTTCATGCTTCACGTTGCCATTTGTAATCTTGATATCAAAGACTTTCTTGCCATTTTCATAATCAACTTTCGCGCTCGTAACTGTTCCGCCACCTGATTTCGCTAGTGCGATTTGCTTCGCTTTTTCGATTGTGATTTCTTTTCCTGGCGTTACTTTGAGTGCAGCGTTTGTTGTTGCCGCTTTTATTGTTTTCTTCTCAAAACTGTAAATCTTTGAATCGGTTGCGCTGATATCCATTTCGTACTCTGTGTTACCGTTCACGATTTTGATATCATACATTTTCTTGCCATTTTCGTAATCTAAGCTGTATTTCACAATCGTTCCGCCGCCTGTTTCTGCTAAGGCGATTTGCTTAGCACGTGCCGCTGAAATTTCTGAGGCTTCCGCTTTTTCGCTACCTTGGTTCAAAAATAGGCTTCCTGATAGTACAACTGCCGCTGCTGTAGCTCCTAGACAAAGTACCGCCACGCCTGCTTTCTTCTTACCTGTATCCATGATTGATGTTAGTCTATTTTTCAATGTTCTCTTGCCCCCATAAAAATTAGTTGATAGTGCTGTTTGTCTTACATCTTTATTTCTAATCAGGCCAATAATTGCCTCACCATACGTTCTTCGTTTCTCCATGTCTTCGCCGGTTAGCAATGTTTCATCACAAGATTCTTCGCAGTCATTCTGGAACGCTTTACCCATCAGATATACAAACGGATTGAACCAGTGGATCGCTGTTGCAACTAAAAGTGCTGCGTTCACCCACAAATCTTTGCGTTTAAAATGTACCAGTTCATGCCGCAAAATGAGAGCCATTTCCTCTGCGTCAATCGGTTTTTCCGGTAATAAAATCGTTGGCTTTCGGAAACCAATCAACATCGGACTAATTTCAAATTTACACATGCGTATACCAATATGTTTTGAATCCACCCCTACATTGCGTTTCTCTTGTTCAAATAATGCTAAAATAGAGGCGTCCGTTACTGGCGTTGTCCATCTTTTCACCATTCGCAAAAAGCTATAGTGTTTCCAAATGTTATAGCCAAGAAAAAGGAGGAATCCTGCAAGCCAAATGCTAAATAAGATGACTGGTAGCGTCCAAAACGGCTCTGCTACTGGTACCACTGTAGTTGCTTCTACCTGGTTCACATTCGTTATTTCATTCATAGTATCCGTCACTGGCGGCTCACTCACGCTGGTTGCCGTAATAATCGGCGCTTCAATCAAAGCCTTTTCAAACTCGAATCGAAATGGTAATAGTAATCCGATTAGCACAACAAACCAAATGTAGTAGCGCCATTTTGCTGAATATTTCTTACCAAAGAAGTGATGGAATAGTAAGACTAGCACAATGATAATCGACATTGTAATGGATGCTTCTAGTATGTTATATGTTATTCTCCCCACATCTTATCAACTCCTTTTTGAAAGCCAGTCTTTTAGTTCGTCAATATCATCATCTGACATATCGCCGCCCTTATACAGCGTGTTAACGAGACCCACCAGCGAATTATTGTAATGCTTATCCATAAACTGCTCCGTCTCCGATTGAAGATACATCTCCTCGGTGACAATCGGCGTGTAAACCCTTTCCCGCCCAACTTTCTCACTTTCTAAAAAGTCCCGCTCAATCAAGCGCACTAATAAAGTAAGGACAGTCTGCGGTTTCCAGTGCTTGTCACCATCCAACACCGCGATAATTTCATTTGTCGATACTGGCGGCGAGCTTTTCCAAACAGCCTTCATAATTTCAAACTCTGCATCTGGTAATCGCTTCATTTCTTCCTCCTCCTTTCATTTTCTACATTTGTCGTTAATTACATTCTACAGTTGTAGTTTTTAAAAGTCAAGCATTTGTTTGAAAATTAGTTTTAAGACAAAGAATAAGCCATCTAACCTTCACCTCAACGGAAGTAATTAGATGGCTGTTCTTCTATTGTCTAACGGCGCTGCTGAATTAGAGAACCATAATGGGGCAGAAACAATTGAGACTGCGCGCATTTCTGCCCACAGTCTCAACACAGCCCTCATCACTTACTGCTTATTCTCTTTCTTAAACGCGTCATACTGTTTCTGCATCTCCGCCATTACAGTCTTCATCCCTGCATCGTTTAGCTTCTTCTTAAATTTCGGCATATACTCGTCTGGATCTACTGTCCCAGTCAGAAGTGCCGGCCCAAACTCATTACACACATTTGTAATTGAGGCGATTTCGGTTCGGACGCTTTTCGGATCAAAATAGAATCCTAGTCCTGGCGATGCTTTTGATTCTTCATTAAACTCTTTGAATTTTTCCCATTTATCTTTTGGCTCATCGGAATATCTCTTCAAAATAAAGTGATTTCCAAGCGCGTATGTTGGCATCGAATAACGCTCTACACGTGCTGGTAGATCCTCAATACTGCCATCTGGAAGCTCATTATAATGCGTGCCTTCGATTCCTTTGTCAACCAAGTTACGCAAATATGGATCTGTGTTCAAAAGATTCAAGAATTCCACAGCTTCTTTCGGATGTTTCGACGTTACAGACACCGCTTGAATCGCGCCTGTCACGGAACTATTTTTCACGATTGGCGTTTTCATGATTGGTTGCGTCACAACTTTATACTGACCATTTGTTTGCTTATCCCAAATCGATTCAGCGTACGGTTGATATTTCTCAATACGCACAAACCAGTTATCCTTCTCGTAAGACCACGGATCCGTTGATGTCGCAATGTCTTTACTCACATAACCATCTTTATAATACCCATTCAAAACTTTCAAAATATCAATCGTTTCCGGCTGCTCGTAAAAATTCACGATTTTGCCTGTGTCATTGTATTCATCCACTGCAAACGGTAGCGGAACCGCTGAGTCGATCAAATAATCAAACGGCGTTACCGGCTTAAAGTCTTTGTTTCCACCGATTGGCGTCACATTAGGTTCGTTTTCCTTGATTGTTTTCAAAAGCGGACCTAGATCGGCGAATGAATTCACTTTCGAAACGTCCATTTTATATTTATCGACAAGATTTTTATTGAAAACATACACTTGTTGCTCGCCAATTTCTTTGTTTGAAGGAACGCCATAGACTTTATCGTCCATCGTCACCCCTTTCCAAAGCTGGCTATTTAACTCGGCTTTCATCTTCTTACCTTCATTATCAACATACTTAGAAATATCCATAAAAGCGCCTTTTTGAGCGTAGGAAACAAACTCTCCCGCAGCCGTGTAAGCGATATCAAAATTTTCACCTGAATTAATCATCGTCTGCATTCTGCTACCGTAGTCGCCCCAGTCAATTTGCGTCATATCAACGCCAATGCCAAGCTTCTCTTGTGTATATTTATTAACCTCTTTCATCACCTCATCATGATCCTTCTGAGGCGTCCCAATCATGTACCATTTCAGCGTAACCTCACTATCCCCACTCGCCGATTTATCACTACCACAAGCCGCCATTACCAACAAAATCGCACTCAAAATCATAACCAGAAACATTTTCTTCTTCATCAAAAATCCTCCCTTTTTATCAGGGCTCCAAGCCAAACTCAGAACCCCATTTTATCACAAATCCTTAAAAATGTTTAAATATCTTGATGTTTAAATATCTTGATGTCTTGATGTCTTGATGTCTTGATGTCTTGATGTCTTGATGTCTTGATGTCTTGATGTCTTGATGTCTTGATGTCTTGATGTCTTGATGTCTTGATGTCTTGATGTCTTGATGTCTTGATGTCTTGATGTCTTGATGTCTTGATGTCTTGATGTCTTGATGTCTTGATGTCTTGATGTCTTGATGTCTTGATGTCTTGATGTCTTGATGTCTTGATGTCTTGATGTCTTGATGTCTTGATGTCTTGATGTCTTGATGTTCTAATGTCATAGTTTTTTAATGTCCTTCACACGTCTTGCATCGCCAAACCCCAGCGGGCTGAGGAATGCTTAGATACTAGGCAAAGGCGAGTACCGGAGCGGAATGTACGATTTGTACATGAGCACCGGAACGGAGTCTTTAACGACGTAGATAAGCGTTCCTCAGCCCGCTGGGCTATTCTTTGACGCCGCCGATAGTGAGTCCGCTGATGAAGTATTTTTGGAAAAACGGATACGTAATCGCGATTGGTACTGTTGAAATTACGACCATCGCCATTTTTGCGCCATCTTGCGGTATGCCTTTTAGAGCGCCGGATGTGAAGGCGATATCAGCGTTTTGCCGCATGAACTCTAGGTTATTCTCAATTTTCATCAACAAGGATTGCAGTGGAACGAGTTGCGGATTGTCGATGTATAGTGAAGCGTTAAACCAGTCGTTCCAATAACCTAGCGTGCTGAAAAGGGCGATTGTCGCGATTCCTGGTAGAGATAACGGTAAAACAATTTTCCACAAAATTCGCAGTTCGCTTGCGCCTTCGATTCGTGCGGCTTCTAAGATCGGCTCTGGAATCGAGCGGATGAAGAAAGTTCGCATGATCATGATGTAAAACGCGTTCATTGCGAGGGGCAGGATTAGTGCCCAGATTGAATTTTTCAGTTGGAGTACTTGGGTCATAACGATGTATGCTGGCACCATTCCGCCGCTGAAAAGCATCGTGAAGAAGGCGAAAAATGTGAATTGTTTGCGGTAGGCGAATTGTTTACGTGAGATCGCGTAGGAGTACAGAGCGATCATGGCTACGCTGAAAATAGTTCCGACCACGGTTACCACGATTGTTACGCCGTATGATTGTAATAGCTGACCTTTCATATTCCAGAGATATTGATAAGCATCCGTGCTCCACTCGCTTGGAATGAGTTGGAATCCGTTTGTTGCGAGCGAATCTTGACTACTGAATGAAATAACGATGATATACAAGAATGGAAATACGCACAAAATCGCGAGAAATCCAAGTAAGATATTCATAGCTACATTCATATTTGGACCGAAATCCACGACATCAGGTTTTTTACGTTTACCTTTTTTCGGCAGCTGGAGGTCGCCATTGACTTGCTCTAACTGCTCAACTTTCTCGATTTGTTCTGCCAATTAACTCACCTCCGTTTTAAAATAGGGCATATTCAGGATCGATTTTCTTCACGATATAGTTTGTGAGCATGACCAGAATAAAGCCAACAATTGACTGGTAAAGCCCGGCCGCAGCGCTCATACTAATATCGCCTAGTGATGTTAAACCACGATAAACGTATGTATCAATAACATCCGTCACTGGAAAAAGTGGCCCTGAATTTCGCGGAAGCTGGTAGAACAGACCGAAATCGGAGTTGAAAATTTTGCCGACGTTCAGAATGGTTAAAATGATAATCAGCGGTGTTAAGGCTGGAATCGTTACGTGGCGAATTTGTTGCCATTTGCCAGCGCCATCGATCATCGCGGCTTCGTAATAATTTCGATCGATACCTGCAATCGCAGCCAGATAAACGATACTTCCGTAACCGAGACCCTTCCAAATATTCATGAAAATTAGGATGAATGGCCAATACTGTGGATCGCTATACCACGATATCGGGTCGCCACCAAACGCGACAATCATCGAATTAAGTAGTCCACTATCCTCACTTAAGAAGCTGTAAAGGAAGTAACTTACAACAACCCATGATAAGAAATACGGAAATAGCATACCGGTTTGATACACTTTTGCCATGCGTTTGTTCACTAAACTGTTAAAGACGATCGCTAAAGCCACGCCAAGTAATAGTCCAACGATGATAAACACTAAGTTATAAAGTACGGTATTCCTGGTAATAATAAATGCATCATCTGTTCTAAATAAAAACTTAAAATTGTCTAACCCTACCCAGTCACTACTCATCAGACTAGATATGAAACCGTTTCCATCTACGCGGTAATCTTTAAAGGCAATCACAGTTCCAAACATCGGTAAATACGCAAAGATTACAAACCATGCGACTCCCGGTAAAACCATGAATAACCAGATTTTATTGGCGTAGAGCTTTTTGAAGAACTTCTTCAATTCGTGTCACCCCCGCTTTTGTAAGTGTTTTCAACATACTAAGTGTACCTTTTTTAAGGGTTGTGCGAATAGTGGGAGAAATATAGATTTGTGGACAAAATTAGTATTCGTGTTTTATTCACCATCAAGCACGTTTCCTCTGTGGCTTTAATGGGCCGTGCTATATCTGTATGAAAATTTCCAACCTACCTATTGTTTCCATATCTAGAGTACGCTATACTAGACTTCTACTATTGAAACATAAATGAAACGGAGGAATGAAAAATGGCAAAATCACCACAGTGTCAAAGTTGCGGCATGCCTATGAATAAACCCGAAGAATTTGGTACCGAAAAAGATGGTACTCGCTCGGAAAAATACTGTCTGAAATGTTATGAAATGGGGAGCTGGACAAACCCTGATGCAACGTTTGACGAGTTTTACGAAATAAGCCTAAAAGGATTTCAGGAATCTGATATGAGTAAAGTCGGGAAATTTTTTCTCAATAAAATGTATACTAAGAAATTCTTGAAAAAGTTAGAGCGTTGGCGTTAAAATATACAACTATAAAAAAGAGGAGAGACGTGCCATTTTCATGACATGTTTCTCCTCTTTTTTATAGAGAGTTATTTATATAAAACAACCACAACACGGCCGTTGATGCGACTATTCAACATGTCATCAAAGATTTCATTTTTCCGTCATAGGTCAATCATTCCTTCCCGCTTTTCCTTCATATTTTATTGCAACAAGAAAATTTCTTCCTTTTTAAAAAATGCCATTATATAGAATTCCGCTAATTAAAAATGTTTCAATTTTCTTATAACGTGGTATTGTCTATTAATAATTTCCAAAATACACTTTGAAGGAGTGATTGTCATGTCTGCTAAGAAAATATCTGAAGCAATGTCCCAGCAATATAAGGAGCTCGAAAATGAAAGAATCGTTATGGATGTGTTCATCGACTGTTTCATGACAATGCTCGCGCAGAAACAGCGGATGGAACGGATCCAAAACGAGATTGATCTTGCTTTGGAAACTCAAAATAGACGGCGTTTTTATCGTTTGACTACTCGGATGAAACGATTGCAAGATGAGCAGCTGAGTATGTAATTCACCAAATATATTTCAAAAATAATAAGGATGGGACAAGAGTTGATCTAAAATCAACAGCTGTTCTATCCTTTTTTGTATTCTTATTTGTCAAATTAAGCGAGATACATCCGCATGCTGCAGAAAATACTCAATGGGCGTCAAATAGTTCAGCAATTTTCTAGGTCAATTATTTCGAGCCAAAGTAACCTCATTGACTTCCTTTTGAAATATCGTGTCACAATCCATTTGAATCAATTTCATAAGTCGCTTTTTATTCGAAATTAGACGAATCCAATTTTATGATTTTTCATTTTTAAACGTTCAGGAGTTGTTTTTTTGTCAGGCGTTCCACAGCAAATTTGACGGCATTATAGGTTAACTGGATCAAGCTTACATGCGTGGCCGTGGCTTTGCCACCATTAAAACGGACATTGGATAGCTGATAATTATTTTTTAAATAGCCATTTACTCGTTCCACAGCGCTTCGGAGGCTGTAAAGCTTTTCCCAAGCTTGAGTTCCACGCGCAGGTACCGCATATTTCCGAAGATTAGTTGTTTGCTTTATTTTGATCACCTTTTGGCACATACCTTCATCTCTCAGTGGACAGGTTTGGCATTTGTCCTGCGGACTAGTAAACTTCAGCGCTTGATAACGTTTGTCTACACTATCATATTTGTAGGGATATTCTAAAAAACATGTAGGATGAAAGTGTTCATTCACTTCTCCACTCGTGATTTCTCGACGCCGATTAAAATCAATGATTGGTTCTATCTTTAACTGATGGCCCGCGTGGTAGATTGCCGTCACATCGTAACCTTTGTCCATCATCATATAACTTGGTTTACTACCAATAGCTGTTACCTGCCTTAAAAGAGGGATTGCAACAGATGAATCCGAGACAAAGGCTGCAGAAAGTAAACTGCCCACGATATATTGGGTAGTCGTTGAAACAGCTAAATGCAACTTGTAGCCAAACCAAAACATATTTTTCCCCTTGCTGTTCTTTTTGATGCTCCATGTTGGGTTATTTGGGATTGTTCGCATCAAATCTTCTGATGACATTGTTAATTGTTCTGCTACCGATGGTAGCTTTGGGTTATCTGTTTTATGCGCTTTATCATGTGCGGAGAAATGCGTCGCATCTATAGCTAATTGCTCTGAAAATAAGCCATTTATGGCATCGATTTGTTCCAGTAACACATGATTTACTGTTTGAAGGACATCTACATGTTGCGATAACACATGTGTGAAACGAGAAAAAGAAGCTTCTGATGGTACATGTTCCGAGTATAGAAATCTAAGATTCATCTTAAACATAAGATCTTCATTTAAACGCTTTACAAGTGCTTTGATTGTTGGAATGCCTTCTACATAACGAATCACAAGCGCTTTGAACGTCGCTTCATAGTTGAGGCTCAAGGGTCTTCCCATGCGAGTAGGTTTATCAAATAACCGTACGATCTTTACGAGCGGTAATGGGGAGAAAATTTCACTGTATCGTTTCATTGGTTCTAGTGTTAATAAAGTTTCCATGTCAAATAACGTTGGTTGGTGTATAATAGCCATGAGGGATCACTCCTTTTTGATTTTGTTTGGCTCGCACCTAACATTATATCAAAAATGGGGAGGTTCCTCTTTTTTGTTGCTTTAAACCTCTTGAGCCGCAAGGCTTAGGAGTTATGAATTTAGTTCATTTGTTTAGATAAGCCGTTTTTTCAAAGAATCCTGTTGGATCTCTCATTGAGTGGGGGGTGACAAGGTTTTTCTTCATCTGCAAAGAAGATAGTCATGTTATGTCGATTGCAGTTAGTTTCCCCCGAGAGAAATCCTTTCCACTGTCCAAGGTGATGGTTTTGAAAAAAATAGGTAAATTCCTCTTTTTTGTTTCTTCAAATCTCTTGATTCCCATGGCTTAGGAGTTTTGAAATTAGTTTAATTAGTTCAAGTATGTAACAATATTGACAAATAAAAAATCTAAAAACAAGAAGTACTGTATTTTTTTTAGCAATTCAGGATGTTAAACTGAAAAAGTAGTCGTTTTCCGACACAAAAATAAATAATAATGAGGAGCAATACAAACAATGAAACAGAATATGAAGAAAATCGCACTTGCACTTGTTGTAACAAACGTAGTAGCAAGCAGTATCATCACAGCTTTACCTCCAGTACAAACACATGCGGCAGAACAGAAATTAACAACCAATTTGCAAGCTAGTTCAGCTGCTACAGTGAACTATGTATCAAGAAATGACACACAAGTAACTGGGCATGTACCATCGGATGCTGGAAAGAATGTAACAATTGAAGTCTACGATACAGTTTTGGGGCAACTGCACAACACATATACAGGTTCGGCTGATGCTTCTGGTAACTACGCGGTCCCTATTACTTCTATTGGCACGAGAAAATTATCTTTTCGAGTGAAGGTGACTTTCGATAATGGGACAACAATAACACAAGATGTCGATGATTTTAATGTCGGGAATTTCCAACCAATTCTTAATAAAACTACTAGAGAAGTAACTGGGAAGTTGGAAAATTGTCCCAACACGACTCTATTAGTAGATGCAGCCCCATTTCGTAGCGTCCCTGTCGCTCTTACAGATGCCAATGGAAACTTTGCCTTCACTATACCAACAGAAGATTATTCTCCAGACATTTTACTATTATCATTTACTCTTTACAATTCTCAAGGTGTATATATGGGCTATGTAGGTAGAGCAATTAATCCCATCTCGCTAAACACAATACCAGCTGTGACTTTCAATGTAACTGGATTAAATACCAATCCACAACAAGGGGATACTGGAAAGATGACGACAAGCGTCTTACCAGCCAACGCATCCCAAGTAGTTAATTACTCTTCTAGCGATACATCCGTCATGTCTGTCGATAGTAACGGGAACTGGAAAGCAGTCGGGTCTGGAAAGGCCAATATCACCGTAACATCTGCCACTAATACAGCGATTGCGACAACTATTCCAGTCACTGTTGGTAGCTTTGTTGACCCTGCCACTATCGCAGCAGTCAATGCGCTATTCATCGATAACAACCCGGCTAACTCCATCAAAGACACAACAAATCAAGCAGCGATTGATGCCGCACAAAATAAAGTGAATGCAGCAACTGATACAATCGTTCGTAGCGAATTGCAAAAACAAATCGACAAAGCAAAAAAAGAATTGGCCGCAAAAACAGAAATAGCACAAGCTACAGCAAGCGTGAATAACCTATTCAGCAACGCCCCAACGAACACGCTGTTGAAAGATAGCACAACACAAGCGATGATTGACTCAGCTAGCGCACAAGTAAACGCCCTAGCAGCAAGCAAAGACAAAACAAAACTACAAGGGGATATTGCCAACGCCAATGACTTGTTTAATCAAATCGCTCCTACTACGATTGGTGGACTAACAACAAATTCTACAATGGTATCTGGTAAAGGAGAAGCAAACAGCGACATCGTCATCAAAAATGGTACTGTGACAATTGCTTCTGGTAGAGTAGCGAGTGATGGTAACTATCTGGTCTCCATTACACCTCAAGTAGCAGGCTCCACGATTACCGCAATGGTAACAAAAGCATCAAATGGCAAAACATCCAGCGCAAGCACGCTCATCCCAGCAGCTCTTGATTACAGCCTAAAAGCGAATAGCTATAAAGTTGGTACTGCGAACCTCACAGGAACATATGGCAAAAATATTGCCAAAGTACGTCTTTTCGTGAATGACAAACTCATCATTCAAGCAACGACAAGCAATGGCGCATTCACTTTCCCTAACATCGCCAGCTTCATCACGAAACCAACCGATAAAGTTGAAGTTGTTGGCGTTGATGGTTCTTATGTCGAACGTGCACGCGTAGCCGTAGCCGTTACTGGCGATCCAGTCTACGATTACAGCTTGACAGCCAATGATTACACATTAGGAAATGCCACATTAACTGGTAAATACGGCAAAGATGTCTCGAAAGTCCGCCTATGGGTAAACAATGTAGTCGTTTCTCAAGCTACAACAAACGCAGATGGCACCTACACATTTGATAAAGTCCCAAGCTTTGTGAAATTGACAAGCGATAAAGTCGAAGTCGTGGGTGTAAACGCGACTTACAACGAAATCGCTCGCAAAACAGTGAAAACAAAAGGCACTTCTATTTTAGACACATCCCTAACAGCCAATAGCTATGCCAAAGGTTCCGCAAACCTGACGGGAACATACGGTAAAGATATTTCCAAAGTACGTCTCTGGGTGAATGGTGTTGTCGTGCAACAAGCAACAACAAGTAACGGCAACTATACATTTACCAACATCGCTAGCTTTATCAAAAATAAAGAAGATGTAGTAGAAGTTGTAGGTGTCGATACTCAGTACAACGAGAAAAATCGTATCACGGTTACAAAAACAGGTTTTGACACACTAGACAATAGCCTAACAGCCCCAGCCAATTTCACATTAAACAAAGATACAACAATCAACGGCACAATGGGTACTAACGTATCAAAAGTTCGTCTATCCGTCAATGGTGTGGTCGTGAAACAAGCCGCAACAACAGGTGGCACTTACACTATCGCAGGTGCCAACAACTATATCACAAACGCAACCGATGTCGTAAAAATTATCGCCGTCGATGCACAATACAAAGAAGTAGCAAGCAAAACAATCACTGTAAAGACAGATAACACCGTCTATGATTACGCGCTAAACGTCAATCCATATCTATTCGGTGCTAGCACTATTACAGGCACTTATGGAAAAGATGTCTCTGCCGTTCGTTTATTTGTAAACGGCACTGTAGTGAAATCAGCAGCCATCTCTAATGGCACATTCACAGTCAGCGGTCTTGCAAGCATCACAAGTGCCACCGATAAAGTAGAAATTGTAGCTGTGAACATGGCTTACAAAGAAGTAGCTCGTGTAGCAATCCAATAATAAAATCATATAAAAGACTTGATTAAAGGCTACCGACGAAGTATGGAAACACTTCGTCGGTAGCCTTTTTTTGTGCAGCAGAAAGATGAGGACAAAAATAAGCAAGGTATCGTGAATCTTGTTTCATAAATCCGAGCCTCACCACCTGCAACATAGTAACTGAAAATAAAGAACAAGTTTTTTCTAACCATGCAAGGAATATTTCAAGCTATCAAATAATACTTATCGACAACTTATCAGTATTATATTCCGAACTTCCTTCACATTATTTTACTACCATTACATTACACGTCGCATGGTTGACAACATATGAAGTTGTAGAGCCAACCAGTTTCCTCTCGAAGGCTCCCCTTCCAGTTGCACCAATAACGATTAAATCAATATCATTCTCTTTTGCAAATTGGATAATACTTCGTTTCGGATCACCATGTGTCGTTTCATTTCGATATTCTAGATTGGAATCAATCGTAGCAGTCATTTCTTCTAGTCTTTTTTCAGCTAATGCTTTGTACACATCGTCCATTTCCGGCCTTACATCAAGTGATAAATAGAGTTCTTCGTTATTCGGCATTATTTCTTGAATCACCGTAAAAAAAACCAAACTAGCATTTTCTAATTCCGCAATTCTGATAGCTTCCTGAAATGCATCATTGGATTGTTCTGATCCGTCAATAGTTACTAATATACGCTTGCTTATTTTTCCCGTCATGATACTTCCACCCATCTAACATAGATTTCTATTACTAATTCTATTATAGTCGCGCACTTTCCGATTCGCAAATTTTCATCGCTATACTTTCTCTTTTTTGCGAAATCCGTTCGGCGTATATCCTGTATATTTCTTGAATTGCCGGTAAAAATAGGCCATGTCAGTGTATCCTGATTCTTCGGCGATCGCTGTCACGGGCTGTTTGGTCGTCATCAGAACTTCTTTGGCATGGTTGACGCGATATTGGTTGAGGTAATCCGTGAAATGAACGCCAGCTTCTTTTTGAAAAAGTTGACCGAGATAAACGGCGTTAATATGAAATTTGGCGCCGAGCGTTTTGAGGGACATGCCTTCTTTAAAATGTTCGGCGACATACGAAATGATTTTTTGAATGATCGGGCTTTTGCTATTATCATCGTGCTGCTTCCGATCAAAAAACGGGTGGATGAGTTCGAGCATTGTTTGTTTCAGTTCGCATGGTGTTGCTGCGCCATCTAGTCTGCGAATCGCGGTCAGTAGCTGCTCTGGATCAGATTCGGACATCATTAATGCAACTTCACTTAGGACGCGGATGACTTGATGTGGGTCGCTTTCGTAAAGATGTGATTCCCATTCGATGAAAAAGTTATCAAGCCAAGTTAGCGTCTTTTCTTTTTCTTGCAAAACGAGGGCTCGCGCTAGTTGATGTTGGCTGAAATTTGGACGCCAGCGATGCGGTAAAATTTTATCTGCTGAAATAAGTGTGCCGGGAGAGGAGACGAGCCGTTCTTGTAGTAGCTGTTCGAGTCCTCGGAATGCTTTTGGAAAATAGGCGGTCCCGGTTCCAACTTCACTCATGAGAAAGAAGCACTGTTCTACGCCAATAAGCGCGCCGATTTCTTCGTATACCGTCGTGATCTGCTCTGCAATTCCTGCTTCATCTTCGGCCATCAAACCAATGAGCAGCTCTTCTTCTGGGTTCAGCAACATGAACGGATATTCCGCGCGTAACTGGCGTTGTAACTTGTGCCAACCGTCTGCCGTCCGGTCTACCTGCTCATACATCGGCTGAATCCATATGAGCGCCGTCCTCATTTCCGTCGCAAGCGGCATTTTGTATAACGCCATCCGTTCCTTCCAATCCTCCATCCCAATTCGGTTATTCAACCAGCGCCACAACGCGTTATCTCGCAAAATATAGTACGCCGCATCATCGCCCGTCGGCTGAAAATCAGCTTCTACTTTTTCCTTAATTTGCGTGATCGTCTCGATTAATTCCGTCTCGTTCAGCGGTTTTAACAAATAATTCTCAATCCCAATCGCAAGTCCCCGTTTCACGTACTCGAATTCTTGGAATCCCGATAACACGATGAATTTCGTCTCCGGTTGTTCCTTTTTCCACGCTTCAATCAACTGTAATCCGTCCATTTTCGGCATCTTAATATCCGTAATCACGAGGTCACACGGCTCGTTCGCGAAGTGCGTTAGCGCCTCCATCCCATTTTTCGCCGTACCAATAATCTCTATATCCTCATCAAACTCCTGTATCACAGCCCGCAATCCTTGTACTATCAGCGGTTCATCATCTACTAAAAGCATTTTCAACATAGTTTTTCCTCCCCTCAGATGTGTACGGAACTCGCAGAATCACTTCGGTGCCTTCGCCTTCTATGCTCGTAATCGCAAGCCCGTATTGTTCCCCAAAATAAAGCTGAATTCGGCGATGAATATTCACAAGACCAATTCGGCCTGGTTCTCCCTTTTCATCCGCTAAATCGCGCTCTATCTGATGCATTTTATCATTCGTAATACCCAGCCCATCGTCGCGCATCCTCACTTCAAGTACGTCGCCATCGCGCTTAGCACTGAATGTTAAACTCGTTCGTTTATCCTCATGACGCGCGTACTTGAAGAAGTTTTCAACGAGTGGTTGTAGTGTGAATTTCAAGAAAGGGTGTTCAAGTATTGGTTCCTCGACTTCTAGGAAAAATGGAACTTCTTGTTGGTAGCGGAGTTCCATGAATTGTAGGTATTGGCGGACGTAATTGACCTCATCGGCGAGCGTCACCATCTCGATATTGTCGGCCGTGTAGCGGAGTAACGTGGACAGGTGATAGATCATGTTGCTCGTCACCTTCGCGCCCTCAAGCCTCGCGTTCATCCGAATTGCCTCCAATGAATTATACAAAAAATGCGGCTCAACTTGACCTTGCAGCGCCTTTAATTGCGCTTTTTGCTCCTCGATTTCAAGCGTATACACCTGCTTAATGTAATCGTTCAAACTGGCACCCATCTTGTTGAAACTTTGACTGATTAGCGTCAGTTCATCTTCGCGTTCATCGACAGGAAGTTTGGCCTTCAGTTCGCCTTTTTCCATCTGATCCATGCCGTCGATAATGACTTCGATACGCTTGGAATACCGTTTGCTGATGAAAAAATTGATCGCGATCGAGATGATGACGAGAAGTACGCCGACGCCGAACAAGATCCATTGCAACACGGGGATACCGCCGATCTGGCTCTCTGGAACGATGATCTGTCCTGAAACTCCCGATGCTTTTTGCTCGACCTGCTCGATGTAGCCGCTACCTGATTTATACCCTTGCTCGAGGTCTGATGTGGTTAAGTCTGGCAACGGATGGTTACTATAAATACTCTCGTTCGCGCTATTCATAATGGCAAACGTGGTCGCTTCTTTCGTCTTTGGAATCAGTTTACTAAGAAAGTCCTTGTCGGTATACATCAACACAGTCCCAAGTGGTTGCAGCGTACTCGGATCATTAATAACCTGCTTGAACACAAGACTCTCATCCAATTTGAAAACATTTTCCTTACGCGATACCGTTTGTAGTAATTTTTTCTCGCCATATTTTTCGTAGATTGGTTGCCATTTACCATAATTCGTTGGAAAAGTGTAGGTGAACTCCTTGTCCGCCGACACAAGCTGTACCGCAATCACGTCGTCATCATATGTAAAATAAGAACGGAGAAAACTTTGTAAATCCACGCTGTAAAACCCTTGTTGAGCATAGTAATTATCGATATTCCGCTTCACATATTCGGCATAATCGTGCGTCATCGCAATTTGGACGTCATTCATCAGATCGCTATTCTTGTAAATCTCCTGCGTCATCCCGACCAGCGCCGCTTCTTTCCGATCTACTGCAACGAGTTGCGCCTCTGAAACCGCTTTCGTTTCTTGTAACACCGCATCGACTTTGATATTCGTGTAGTATCTTGAAATAAAGAAAAGCAATAACCCCACGGTAAACAAAGATGTTAGCGAAAAAATGAGTAACATACGCTGAAAAATACGTCGTTTTAGCTTGTTTTTGCCCACTTCATAAAACACCCCCAGACCCCATTATGCCATAGTTTACTCTGTTTGCACCGACATTTTTGCTTGCATTTTCTGAAAACGAATCAGATTTACTTTCATCACCCAATAGGCTGGCAAAACGCCTGAAATAAAGAGGATTAGCGCTGGTACTTGTGCGATCAAATAAACAGCCACACCGAAGCCTGCGATGAGTAATAGCGACGTTTTCCAGCTGGTGAAAGCGAGTAAGAATGATTGGATAATATAGCCGCGTAATGGATAAATGAAATGCGCGTACACGGAAAAATAGTTCACGAGTGCGAGTAATGTCATCGCGACCAGGAAAAACAAGAAGAAGTATAGTGCCGTTGATAGTAAGCCGTTCATCGTTGCAAAAACGATCCGCAAGTCGATGTATAAAAAGACGAGGACTGCTGCAAAACAAAGTCCCGCTATATTAGTCTCGAAAAAGGCTTTTTTATATGCCTTCCAAGCGGTTGGCCAAATCGCGATATCGATATCTTTTTGCGACCATTTTCTTGTGACGGTAAAAAGAGCCGCGGTTGCTGGCATGAAGCCGAATATTCCAAGTCCTAGAACGGTAAGGAACATCCAGATAATATTGGCCCAAACGAAGCGAATTAACCACTGACTTGCGACGAAGAATTTATCCATTTTTTCTACTTTATCCATTGTCTGTCCATCTCCTACAACGAAAGAGCGAGCCAAATCGGCGCACTCTTCGTGATATTTTTTATTTGATATTTTTAGCTAGCGGGGAACCTTTCACGCAGACGCCGCATAGGCTCAGAACGAACTCGCTGAACATGGCATTCGACCAGGCGAACCATTCGCGCGTATATTCATGATGATTGCTTGCGTTGACGCCTTCGTGCATGAAACCAGTATCACCGTCTGCCTCAACTAGCATGTCTAGAATCGCTAATTTCTCAGGCAAATTCGTAGCTGTCATTCCCTGAACGCTAAGCGCGATCGGCCAAACGTAATGGTCTGGCGTGTGCGGGCTGCCGATTCCTGTAAGCTGACTTCCCTCCACGTAAAAAGAATTTTCCCGACTTAAAATGAATTTCCGCGTTGCTAAATATTTTGGATCATCGAAATCGCCATAACCTAGATACGGCGCTGCGAGTAAGCTTGGAACATTCGCGTCATCCATGAAATTTTTGCGGCCTGTGCCATCGACTTCGTACGCGTACATATCGCCATAATAGGGATGATTTTGAACCGCGTGCGTTTGGATGCCTTGCTCGATTTCAGTTTTGAGCGTGCCGATTTGTGTCGCAAGTGTCGCATCTTCCCAACACGCCGCATTGATTTCTTCTAGATAGCCAAGAACTGTGACGGCGAACATATTGCTCGGTACGAGATAACCATATAAACAAGCGTCATCGCTCGGTCGGAAGCCACTCCACGTCATGCCTGTATACGCGACTTCTGTCCCTTTCCCATCACGATTCAGCGTGTCTGATTGGCGCACATCCATGCGTTCAAATGAATACGGCGACTCGGTTTCGTGATGCTGCTCCGTTTTCCAAACATCCAGAATCGCGGCCACACCTTGACGGAAATCTGTATCAAAATGCGAGAGACTTCCTGTACTCTTCCACAATAAATATCCCAACTGGATCGGATAACACAGCGAATCAATCTCATATTTCCGCTCCCAAACGTGCGGCGTCATCTCTGTTTTATCTGCCTGAAAACCTTTCCCATTCGCTTCCTGATTGAACGCGTTCGCATACGGGTCCAGCTGAATAAAACGCATTTGTTGCTTCACAAGCCCCGCAATCACCGCCGCCATCTCCGGATCATTTTCCGCCACCATCAAATACGGTCTAATTTGACTCGTTGAATCGCGCAACCACATCGCTGGAATATCTCCCGTAATCACGAACGGCAATCCTTCTTTTGTCTCCGTTAGCGTTGTCGTATACGTATTCAAGAAACATTTCTGAAACATTTCCTGTAATTTTTCATGTTCTGGGAAAACTTCCGCCACCCGATCGATCATTTTTTGAAAACTTTTCGGCACATTTTTCGTCGTCATGCTTCATCCTCTTTTCTCCACGTTATAATTTCACTCGGCGCAACCGACCATTTGGCTCCCGCCGCTTCGTCTATATTTCGTTCCTCCAGAATCGTCGTTTTGCGCATATCTTCCCAAAGCACCATTTCCCGCACCGATTCCGCCACACTATAAAATCGTAAAATTTCCGCATCTTGACTTGTCGCCCGCTTCCAACTAGAAAAAACAAGTCCTGGCGTATCTTCCCATGAAGCAAAATCCTCACTCGGCGAAAGTTCACCCTCATGTTGGCCCATCGCCTGCACCGCAATCGGATCCATCTGCAACTCATATGCCCATTTTACAGCCTCGGTTTTTAGCGTTTCCTCCACATATGGCATCACATAAAAGCGAGCCGTTTGTTCTCCAAGTGACTGTGCCTCAGGGGCCGGGAAGTTCCCCCAATCTCCAATTTCCGAGTTCGCACGCAATAACGTCAAGCGAATTTCCGAGCCATCCGTGCTAACTTCGTACTCCGGCAAACCACGATTCACAACCATCAAGCCTCCGAGCGCCACAAACGCTTGCTGCCGCTGATCATTACTTGGGTTTTGCCATTCCTCGCTCACCTCATTCGGACGTTCAACAATTTCAAAAACACTATCGCTAAAATGTGTCGCGCGCTTCGTTCCAGTCGGGAAAATCGCCCGTAAGCGGTGATCCTCGATCTGATTCTCCATCTTCACATCCACCTGCAGAGCCCTTGCGTCCGCATCCAGCGTCAAACGCGTCGTTACGACAAACTCCTTCAGCACCGCAGAACGTGGCGCCTTCCGTCCAGGATGCCAAACAACACGCGCCTTCTCATCCTCAAAAGCAACTGGGTCTGCCGATTCTGGCAACATCATCTTATGCGTTATTTCGACCACTTTTCGAACCGCCGAATCACTTATAACGACACATTCAGCGATCAAATTTCCCGTCCCAACCCGCTTCTCGTCGCCCGTTTCCTTGAACATGTATTCATTCCCAATATCGCCCTGATCAACGTACCCACCGAGCCCCGTAAAAGTATGGCCCGTTTCCTTCGAAGTCACCGAATATGATCCATTTTCAGCGATTTCCACCTGTAAAAATTGATTTTCCAAGTGTTTCGCGTTATTTTCAAGGCTTATTATCTCTTTTTCACCCGCAACTGGCACTGCAAAATACGTCGCAAATCCGAGTCTTGGCAAATCCGCCGCCACAAAACTCACCTGATAGCGTCTCGCAAAATAAGGTCTGCGGAAAGCTCGCTCTGGCAACTCATAATCAAACTGCATCCCAAGCTCCGTCACGTCTGCGTCCACCAAATTCCCGTCTCCATCACGAATTTCCAACGTCACACTCGGCAAACCATCCAAATAAGCCGGAATCTCCTCAAACGGCATCTCCGCAAAGTACGTCCGATCCAGCTCCACATCCACCGTCACGACCCGCGTCGCCGTATAACCCGACGTATGGAATGCCACAATCGGCACAGCCTCCCGATCAAATTTTGCCGTCGTATTCACCTGCTTCACAATCCGCGCCACCTTATCGTCCAGAATCGCGCGCGCCGCTTGCTCCGCCCTCATAAACCGCGTCTCCATCTCCTTGTGAACCGCGTCCAAACTACATCCCGTGATACTATCATGAATCTGATTTTCCATCAGTAATTTCCATGTAAACTTCAGATATTCCTCCGGATACGCCGTCCCAACCCGCGTCGCTATCACCGCAATCGGCTCCACCTGCTTCTCAAGTAACTGCTGCACACGCTGATTCGCTTGCTTCAAATACATCCGCGACGAGGCCGTATTCACAAGCGTCGACCAGCCATCCGTCCGCTGATTCGTAAGCTCGCCCTCGATCACCTGCAAATCATCGACTGGCAACTCCTCCCGAAGCGCCGCCACATACTCCGTGAAATTACTATGCTTAAAGTCAATATCCGGATACAACTCCCGCGCCACATCCAGCGCCTCCGGCAAATCCACCTGCACCGGCTGATGATCGCAACCGTTCAAAAACAGCAGCGCATCCGTTGAAGCATAACTCTCCACATCCGCAAACTTCTTATCCCAAAACTCCTTCGCAGCCTCGCGCTCCACCGGGATCTCATTCCCGTTCGAATACCAATTCGCAAGTAAAACCCCAAGAACCTGCGATCCATCCGGAGCATTCCAAAACATCTCAGAAAACGGCGACGTGTAACCGCCCTCAAAAACCTGATTATTAAATCCAGTCGGCTTCACACCACGTCCAAAAATCACCGAATCAATCCCCGCCTGCTTCACAAGTTGTGGCGCCTGGCCATAAATCCCAAACGTATCTGGAAAATAGCCGATTTTCTCCACAGCACCAAAGCGTTCCGCGTCCTGCATCCCGTATACGAGGTTCCGAACATTCGCCTCACTACTCGTCAAAAACGCATCTTGCAACATATACCAAGGACCCACTCGCAGTTTCCCGTCCCGAACCAAGCGTTCCATCCGCGCCCGCGCATCCGGCTTCACCGCCAAATAATCCTCCAGCATGATCGTCTGCCCATCCATATGAAAGAATTCAAATCCGTCCTTATTCTCCAATAAATCCGCCGTCTCATCGATCAAAGTCACCAAACGATAACGCAGCGTTTCTAGCGGTAAAAACCACTCTCGATCCCAATGTGAATGTGAAATTATGTACGCTGTCTTCTTCATTTATTTTGCCCCTCTCCTATATCCAAAACAGTTTTCCGTCGCCTTTTGTATTCGTTTTCATTTTCAGTATATCGGTCTGTTTTTTGAAAATCAATGACTCTGGCGTTTTTACTATGATAAGTCTATTTTTATGTGTTTTGTCTACCTTTTAAATACGGCTTACTTCCCAATAATTCGCCAATATGCTACGATGATGTCAGACTGAAATAAAGGAGTTTTTAACGTGCATATCAAAACCGCTAAATCAAAAGAAGATAGCCAACATATTTCCAAACTCGCGCATCAAATCTGGCATGAACACTACCCTTCGATCATTACAGAGGAGCAAATCGACTACATGTTGACTAAGTTCCAATCTGACGAAGCGATCTATAGCGAAATGGCGAACGGAACAACCTACCTCATGGCTTATAAATCTGACGAATTCGTTGGCTACGCAGCATTCTACCAAAAGGATGCAGAGCTGTTTCTGAGCAAACTCTACATCGATCCCGCTCACCACAAACAAGGCATTGGTAAACAACTTTTCGCTCAAGTTACCGCTTTTGCAAAAGACAATAACCTGCCGGCAATTCGCTTGTACGTCAATAAATACAATACCAGCTCCATCGAAGCCTACAAAAAAATGGGATTCATCGTTGAAAAAGAGATTGTGACTGATGTTGGATCAGGATTTATCATGGATGACTACACGATGACGTTTCCTATTTAAATACGCCAAAAGCGCCTATATCTAAGAAGTCTCATAAACTTCTTAGATATAGGCGCTTTTTATATGCTATTAATCCTGCAAAAAAACAGTAGAATAGAATATAAACTGGTTTGCTTCTCCGTCAATAAATCCAGATTCACTCCATGTTTTCCACATCTGAGTCATTGTTTTTGTGCTAACATTAGCATAGTTTGAAACAACTTTTTTTGTAAAGCACTTTGGAAGAGCTAATACATTATCCTGCATAATGGCATATTTTTGTAGTAACTCCGCCAAACAGTGTTTTAATTTCATCTCACTAGGCTCGCGCATCATCAAACACTTATCCACTAAGAAGCTGTTATGATTCATATGGTTCATATATAGATAAATCCAGCCTTCTTGCATACTAAGCAATAGCTCAATAATGGCCTCTCGTTTAAATACATACAACGTGCACTTTTCTAGCGTTTTAAACGTATATAGACTCTCATCAATAATAAACGTATTACTCAAACCCGCAATTTGATTTAACCCTAAAAAAGAAATTAATTGCTTGTCACGTTCCAATGATACAATGCCACTCTCAATGAAGTAAACAGACGGATCTGGCTCTTTTTCTGATATTAAAATCGTTTGCTTCGGGACTATTTTTTTTTCATACGGTATCCGATTTTCTAGTAGTGTATTTAAAAAATTATCATAATTGAACCTACGATGAACCATGCGATAACTATATAATTCAACTAACATTTCTCGCATTCTGTCCTTCCCCCCTCTCTTTGTAATTTCTACTGTACTCTAACAATACCATCCCTTCAACGCAAAAAAATAACATATTTCCTGTTTACAAGCCATAAATGCATAGATTTTGTTACAGTTTTTAGGAAAATTAAAAAAGCACACAAAAAACACTTTACTCTCTTACTCGAGTAAAGTGTTTTTTTGTGTGTACTTCAGATTTAGCATATATACAATATTCTAGGCTCCATGCGGAACTTGGGAGTCATCAAACCTCACTTCAAGGTTGACGAATTTATTATACTCTTTCACAAAAGCTAGTTGGACTGTCCCAACTGGTCCGTTACGCTGTTTGGCAATGATAATTTCTATCGTGCCATCATTTTCACTTTCATGATCGTAGTAATCGTCACGATAAAGGAAGGCAACGATATCCGCATCTTGCTCGATCGAACCAGATTCACGAATATCGGACATCATTGGACGCTTATCTTGGCGCGATTCCACGCTACGTGATAGCTGTGATAGCGCGATAACCGGAATTTTGAGTTCACGTGCTAGAGCTTTTAGAGAACGTGAAATTTCGGAAACTTCTTGTTGTCGGTTTTCGCCGCCATTTCGGCCACTTCCTGAAATCAACTGTAAGTAATCGATTACGATCATGCCGAGCCCTGCTTCTTGCTGTAAACGACGACATTTTGAACGGATTTCATTCACGCGTACGCCTGGCGAATCATCGATATAGATTCCAGAATTGGATAATGTTCCCATTGCAATGGTGAGTTTCTGCCAATCATCTGATGTTAAAGCACCCGTACGAAGATTTTGAGCGTTGATATTTCCCTCTGCGCAGAGCATCCGCATAACGAGTTGCTCCGCGCCCATTTCCAAACTAAAAATCGCAACATTTTCATCGGTTTTAGTCGCGACGTTTTGTGCAATGTTCAGTGCAAAGGCAGTTTTACCAACAGACGGTCGGGCAGCAACGATAATTAAATCGTTACGCTGGAAGCCCGCAGTCATATGGTCGAGCGCGCTAAATCCACTCGGAATACCGGTAATATCCCCTTTCCGATTATGGAGAACCTCGATATCATCATATGTTTTGACGAGGACATCTTTAATATTTTTAAAAGCTCCAACGTTTTTACGGGAAGATACTTCTAAAATGTTCTTTTCAGCTTCGTCCATCAGTGTTTCGACTTCATCCTCACGTGCGTAACTGTCCGACGCGATTTGAGTCGCAGTCCGAATCAATCGGCGGAGCAAGGCCTTGTCTTCCACAATATGAGCGTAGTATTCTAAATTGGCCGCGGTCGGAACCGCACCGGATAACTCGGTCAAATAAGGCAAGCCACCGACGTCTTCAATTTTGCCAGTGGAGGCTAGCGCTTCATAAATAGTAACGACATCGACTGCTTTTCCTTGGTCGCTCAGTTCAAGCATAGCCTCGAAAATAAGTTGATGCGCTTGCCTGTAAAAGTCATCTGGCATTAAAATTTCGGAGGCCGTAATCAGCGCTTCTGGTTGCAGAAAAACGGCTCCTAAAACGGCTTGTTCAGCCTCAATATTTTGAGGTGGTGTGCGATCTTGCAAATCCACTCCCCATCCCCTCCTAATCACGCGGGCGCAGGCAAACGCTCATCTTCGTCGTTAAAGCCTGTGCTCCGGTGCTCTCGTACCACAGTACGCTCCGCTCCAGTGCTCGGCTTTGCCTAGAATCTGAACATTTGCCTGCGCCCGCTTAGTTTTGCGGTGAAAATCATGGTTCTATCAGTGGTTCATGGTTTTATTTTTCTTCGGAAACGTGTACGTCTAGTGTTGCTACTACTTCGTGGTGTAGTTTCACGGGAACTTTTGTGTGTCCTAGTGCGCGAATTGGTTCTGGTAGCTCGATTTTGCGTTTATCGACTTTGATTTTGTGGTCTTTTTCAAGGGCTTGGGCGATTTGTTTGGATGTGATTGATCCGAAAAGTCGGCCGCCTTCGCCTGATTTTGTTTTAAGTTCAATCGTTAATTTCTCAACGGTATCTTTTAGGGCTTTTGCGTCTGCGAGTTCTTGCGCTGCTTCTTTTTCAGTTTTCTTCTTTTGGCCTTCAAGCGCGCTGATACTCGTGTTTGTCGCTTCTGTCGCTAAGCCCTTTTTAATGAGGAAGTTTTGCGCGTAACCCTCTGCTACCTCTTTGATTTCACCTTTTTTTGCTGTGCCTTTTACGTCTTTTAAAAATATAACTTTCATCTTAGTTTTCTCCCTTCCAATAAGCATCGATGGCTTGTAAAAGTTGTTGTTTTGCTTCCATTACGGTTGTATTTTTTAACTGGGTTGCAGCGTTTGACAAATGTCCGCCACCGCCCATTTTTTCCATAATAACTTGGACATTAATTTCGCCGAGTGAACGTGCACTAATCCCGATCATTTTATCAGGTCGTAGCGTAATCACGAATGAGGCTTGCACGCTCTCCATCGAAAGCATGGTATCCGCCGCCTGCGCTGCAATAACAGTACCAAAAACTTCATCTTCGTGGCCCGTTGCAATCGCCATGCCGTCATGATATATTTCGAGCGACTCCACCAAACGACTACGTTGCCTAAATGTCTCAATATCTTCTTTTAAAAATTGCTGAACAAGAACGGTGTCCGCACCTAGTGAGCGTAAATAACTCGCCGCATCAAAAGTACGTGATCCTGTCCTCAGTGTAAAGTTTTTTGTATCAACTACAATCCCTGAAAGGAGCGCTGTAGCCTCGATCTTGCCGACTTTTTCGGTTGCTGGTTGGTACTCAAAAAGCTCCGTCACAAGTTCTGCGGTCGATGAAGCGTACGGCTCAATGTAGACAAGCACTGGATTCTCGACAAACTCCTCAGAACGGCGATGATGATCGACTACCACGACATGCGCCGCGGTTTCAAGCAATTCCTGATTGATAACCATCGACGGCTTGTGCGTATCAACAACGACGAGCAAACTCTTGTCCGTAATCATATCAAGCGCGGCCTGTGGTGTGATAATATTGCGAATCACATCAGGATACTTCTCGATTTCACGCATCAAACGCTCCACATCTGGACTCATTTTCCCAGGCTCTACCACAACATAACCTTGCCGATCGTTCATTTCTGCGACTTTCATCACGCCAAGACTTGATCCGACAACGTCCATATCCGGATAGCGATGCCCCATAACAAAGACTTGATCACTCTGTGTAATGAGTTCCTGCAACGCTTGCGAGATAACCCGCGCCCGAACTCGTGTCCTTTTTTCCATTGGATTCGTCTTACCGCCATAAAAGCGAACTTGTCCTTCTGGCTGCTTAATCACGACCTGATCTCCACCACGACCAAGCGCTAAATCTAGCCCAGACTGCGCAAGATCGGCGAGGTCAATCAAATCATCCTCATTGTAACCAATCCCAATACTAAGCGTAAGCGGAATATTCTGCTTCGACGTCCGCTCCCTGATCCGATCCAGAATCAAGAATTTCTCCTCTTCCAACGTAGCCAACTGCGCCTCCGTCAAAAAGGCCATAAAGCGATCCGATGAAATCCGCTTCAAATAAATTCGATGCTCCTTCGCCCAGTTCGTCAACATCGACGTCACCAAGTTATTGAGCGCGCTTCGTCTCCGGTCATCCATTCCCTGCGTCCATTCATCATAATTATCCAGAAAAATAATCGCAAAAACAGATTTATCCGCTTGGAATCGCTTGTTCAGATCATAATATTCCGTCCGATCATACAGATAAATGATGCGCTCTTTCCGCTTCACAATCGTGTCAAAACGATGATCCCGCCAAGCAATCGACTGAATTCCACGATCCTCTTCCCCGCGAATAACCGTCAAAAACTCCGGTCCAACATCCGCAAGCGACGACCCCAAAATATTATCATCCTGCCCGAAATACTTTGCCATAAATGGATTAAACCACTCTACATTATAATTCTCATCATATAGTAAAATCCCCATCGGCATCTCAACCAGCGCCTCACCTTCACTGCGCTTAATCCGATATGATAAGTTCGAAATATATTCCTGTACCTCTTTATTCAACCGATGTTCCATGAAAAATAACAATATTACGAGCGATGTAACAGCAACAAATAAAAGCACCGCCAACCACCACTTATAGTAAAAAGTGACAACTGTCAGGACAAGTACAACCGCTATTAGCCCGTACAATGGATATTTTAGCATCCTTTTTTGAAAAAAGCCTGACATTTGCTAAATCCCCCTTGCTTTCTTAGATTATCCTTGGAATTACTAGATTCTAATCTTCCTAAACGAGGTTCTGTGCGCTATGTATTTTGCTATGTGAAACGAAAAGTTCTGAGTACCCCTTTTTAATAATATCCCACATTCAACAGGAAGATAATAATATCATAATCATACCATAAATCGGGTTTTGAATGTTACTATGAAGCGAAAATGTAACAATGTTTGTTTTGTGCCCGCCCTTCAAGATCTTGCACCAAAGGAGCGCTGGTATAAAGTTTTACTACTTTTTCGTGACATAGTTATGTATTTTGTTAAAATATGTATAATATGCAAGCTAAATGTTATTGATCAAGCCTTATTGCCCCTGTAAACTGGACTAATAAATCCCAATTTACTAAAAAGGAGAAGGTTGATTAAAATGAAAAAATACTGTATCACGATAATGTTAGCTCTGGTTTTACTATTCACTGGAACAAACACAACATTTGCCGACGAACTAAGTCCATTTACTCAAACAAAAGAAGAGAAAAATATCTCACTCGCTAACTGGGAAAAAAGCCTAATCGGTGAAGATATTTTCCAGAACGGTTTGGCCGATCCTGACCTAGAAAAAATTTTACAAACTAAAAAAAGTGATTTGAGAGAGATTTTAAGCCACTGGACAGAACCAAAGCTAACAGTTGATGAAAGGTATCCAAATATAACAAAAAAAGAGAATATGAATCCGCTTCTCTTCGATGATATCAAAGATGAGATTATAGACAGCGACCATAATACCGTACTGGCTCCATCAGTATCTGCAAAAAATTGGCCAAAATTAGCTGAACGGATAGAAAAAATGGCAACACTTTACATGACACCTGATCCTTCCGAAGATACGTACTATAAAAGTAACCAGCTAAGAAATCAGATTATTTATGCCTTGAATTGGTACAGCACTATGGTATTTACTCCAGAGAACGGTGAAGCATTGGGTGTAGATGTTTGGTATGAAAAACAGATTTCTTCACCGCTTTCCATTGTTAATACGCTTACATTTATGAGAGACGACATAGATAAGCAACTTCTTCAAAAATATCTGACCGCGATCGATGGTTTGGAGCCACCAATAGTATATAACTATGACTCTACTAATGAGCTTTATCCAAAGGGGCGCACAGCAGGTTTCGGAGCAAATCGTGTAAACAAAGGCTTCGTTCTACTCATGCGAGGTATTCTTGATTCTGAAAATATCAACAACAAAGGGAATGTACAAGCTGATTTAGGGATTAAAATCATGAAGTATGCCCTTTTAATTGATGCTAAAGGCGAAGGGAAAAAGAACATCGATGGTTTTTATCCTGATGGTAGTTTTATTCAGCACAGTTTTATTCCTTACACTACTGGGTATGGTTCTGACATACTGGCTCGCAGCGCTGGTATGTTTCAGCTATTCGATGGAACAAGCGGTCTTAACCACTTTACTGGATACGGAAACTTGTTTACTATCTTAGATAAAACGTATCAACCAGTTTTGTACAAAAACGAAACACTAGATATGACTCGTGGAAGGCAGATTGCTCAATCAAGCTATACATCTGAAAACAAGGCAAATGAGATGCTTTATAATATGTATCACGTCAGCCAAGCAAATACAGATACAAGATATAAAAGCGATTATGAAAGATTAGTCAAATCTTCTATAGTAACCGCCTCTTCGAAACCTAATTTTTATAAAAATTTATCCATACCGCAAGCCCAAGCATTCAAGGCATTACTCAATAATGAGGAAATTTCAAGCGCATATCCAGAAGCTCAAAAAAATATCATGATGTCCAGAGCAAACCAAATGATTGATCAAAAAAAAGGGTACGCTGCTGGGCTGAGCATGTTCTCAAAAAACGTCTCTTCTTTTGAATCTATAAACGGAGTTAATACACTAGGTATGTATACTGGAACTGGCGCACTTTCCATTTACAACGGTGATGATGCTTTCAAGAATAACTATTATCCAACTGTAGGCATGACCAGTTTACCGGGCACTACCACTGATTTGAGTATCCGCAAAGTACTTAAAACCGACAAAACACCGATTTATGCCAACACAGAATCTTGGACTGGTGGGGTTTCAGACGGAACATACGGCTCTGCTACAATGGATTACACCATGAAAGACGTAACTCAAAGTAATCTTGCAGCTAAAAAATCTTGGTTCTTCTTAGACGGCAAAATCGTAGCTATGGGAAATAATATAACCAATGACAACAATTTAAATACACAAACAATTGTTGAAAATCGACAGCTACAGGACGGTGCAACTAACTTTAGCGTCAATGGTCAAAACATAGCTTTATCTAGTCCAACGAAAACGTTCGAAAATGCAAAATGGGCATACTTGGATAACGCTACAGAGAGTCAACGCATCGGCTATATTTTCCCAGACGCTGCTACTTCTGTTAACGCCTATAAAGCGGAACAAACTGGTCGCTGGTCGGACTTAGCATCAGCATATGAGCCTGGAAAAGGAACACCAGAAGTAAAAGCGACTTATGCAGGGCTGACCATTCCTCATAAAGTAAATCCAACAGATGCATTCTATACGTATGTCATTTTACCAGGCGTCTCTAAAACAGACACAGAACTAAACTCAAATAAAATTGGACCTGGAATGAATAATGACGTAGTAACCATTAACACAAATACCGTTCAAGGCGTACTCGATAAAGAACACGACTTAGCAATCATGAACTACCGCGCCCCAGGAGAAGCTGGCTATCCCGCTGCAACGAAACACAATTTTAACAGCCAGGCCCACACATCTGGTTCTATCATGATTCGCTATGCCACTAAAGAAGATAAACAAACAAAAACAATCACATTAGCTGATCCTTCTATGGCAGCAAACTCCATCCACTTTTCCATTCCTAAAGAGTCCTTTAATGGAATCAGCTCACAATCCGAAAAAGGCACAGTGACATCAGTAGGTGATAGTTGGGATATCACTGTAGATACATCAGGAAAAACAGGCGAATCATTCCAGTTCACTTTTGAAGAAATCCCTTCCACATTGGTAGCAGACAACTTTACAATCGGCGACAGCTATGTGACAGGAGCCTATACAGGAGACGTAGCTAAGGTAGAGTTGCAAATAAACGGTGCCCTTATAGGGAAAATACCTGCTTCTAACCCACTTAAATACTATGCAAAAGGGAAAATCACATCCGTAACTGATACAGTATCTCTCATTAGCTACGACTCGAAGGGCAATCAACTAAAAGAAATACCTATTATTGTGAAACCAACACCTGCAACATTAACCACCGTTGGATTTACGATTGGCGTAGATAGCTATGTGCAAGGTACCTATACCGGAGATCTATTTAGAGTAGCCTTAGAAGTAGACGGTGTTATTAACGGAAAAATACCTGTATCTAATTCGGCTTATCAATACTATGCAGCAAAACTAATCAAATCAACAGCCACTGAAGTATACATGGTTGGCTATGATTCATCAGGGGTTGAAGTGACTCGAGTAAAAGTGGACGTTCAATCAAAACCCGATACAATAATAGTAAATGACTTCACAGTTGGTAAAGACAGCTACGTGACAGGTTCTTACACTGGTGGGGTCGCCAAAATAGCACTCGAAGTCAACGGAACATTACTACAACAGCCAATCGGTGTAGCTGGTTCACCTTATCGATACTATGCGAACGGGAAATTCAAAGCGTCCGATGAAGTATATGTCATTTTCTACGTTGCATCTGGTGTGGAATCAAATCGGGTCAAAGTTATCGTGAAGTAACAGTGTAGATTTAAACTTTCACTAACACTATCGAAAAGAATAATTTGGATCAAAAAACCGCGGATATCATCATTTCTCCGCGGCTTTTTTATTCTATTACAACTTTGCTTCCCCTCGCACTCTATGCTTTCTTTCCCTACCAAAATCATTTCATGCTTATGAAACTTTTCTGCGATATAACCATAATGCCGTACCACCGATAAGGAATAATACGCCAAAACCTACGAACCACAGCTCATTGTTACTATCTCCTGTCTCTGGTAATATTATATTGCCTTTTTGTGTCACACTGTTCGGTTTGGAAGAACTGGGAGTTCCAGGATCACCAGGAGTCCCTGGTTCGCTTGGCGTTACAGTAGTTCCGCCATCACCATCATCAGACTTATCCAGTTTCTGATTGATAAACTCTAATTCCAGAGTTGCCGGTTTACCATTTGCTGATGCCTCGACTTCGAATGGAATTGGTTTTTTATCAAGTTTATAACCCGTCGGAGCAGCTACTTCTTCAAATTGATAGTCGCCTGGTGCTAAATCTTCCACTGTGACTTCCCCGACATCATTTGATACCAAATCAGTTTGAAGCGTCTCGCCCGCACTATTTTTCAGTGTGAATTTCGCTCCGGAAAGCGCATTTCCAGAACTATCTTCTTTTTTCAAGACGACACTGCCTTTGTAGTTAATCACGTTGCCCAGTGCGACTACATCGGGCTCGCCTTCTGCTTCAGCGGCTATAACAAATGGGATTGGCGCGGTATTTCTAATCATGCCTCTCGGTGCTCTTATTTCCTCCACTGTATACGAGCCTGGCGCTAAACCACTTACCTTAACATTTCCTCGTGGCCCCGCAACCGCCCGTTTCACAACAGTACCATTCGCATCTTTTACTGCAAAAATTGCACCGCTCAACGTGTTGCCGTCCTCATTCGTTTTCACAAACTCGATATCGCCTTGGTAATTAATAAATGGTCCTACCGCAACGTCTGGAATTTGACCATCACTTTCTTCCACAACGGTGAATGGAATTGGTGTTGTGTTTAAAATATAGCCTGGAGGTGCTTGCTCTTCAATGAGGCGATACGAACCCGGTAGCAAACCTTCGATCACTAACTGACCGTCAGCATCCGTTACGTAGTCCGTGTCTGGATTAATTTCTGTCCAGCCAGAGTCTCCTTCCATCTCAAGCTTGAATTCCGCACCCGCAATCGGTTGTGACGCCTCATTTTGTTTCGTCAGTGTCACTTTATTTTGCGCGTTAACCAGTGGTATTACATTCGCTTGGTTGGAACTCTCCGCCGATACCGCGACTGGAACACCCGCAGCTAACGCATCACTCACTGTATATCCTGCTGGAGCCTGTACTTCCCGAATGAAGTAATCGCCATACGGAACATTCCCAAACGTTAAGCTACCGTTCGCATCCACTTCACTTTCCCTGAGAACGACACCTTTCGTTTTGTCTAACATTTCAAAAACGGCACCAGTTAATGGATTACCATCCGTATCCACTTTTTGGAAACTAATTGTTCCTTTGACACCAGAAGCAGTCCCCGATCCGTCTGTTATTGTAATCGGCACGTCCGTTCCATCCCCACCGCTAATCGTCTCCTCATTATTACCAGTGACTGTTACCTGATTCGATGCTACCGTATTTCCCGAATCACTTATAAAGATCATCGCGCGGTATTCGAGAATATACGCCGTATCAATTTCATGTAAAAATGAAACGGTGAGTACTTGCTGCCCTGTTAAATTGTCTGTCGTTAGTGTCTCCGTGTAATCAACGCCCTCAACTAATGGCAAATTCGGATCTTTAGTAATCGTCCCATCCGGTTGAACAGTCGTCCGATACAAAACAATGGAATCTTCGTCAATCGCCTGGTTATCGGATGGTGTATCCGTTACGACGACGTCATCAAGTGTTGATAAACTAGGATTAATAGTAACCGCCCAGTTTACGAAACCATCTTGGTCTTGGAATCCAGTTTTATTCGCTAAGCTATCCCCATTAGCAATCGATACTTCCGCACTCAATGTGCTGTCTGGATACGTGTCATTGGAGAACACGGCATCATTATCGTACGTTGCATGCACTACTTCTCCTTCCAGACTTGTTTGGAACTCAACTATATACGCACCCGAAATACTATCACCATACTCTACGGTCAGCGTCTGATTATTACCCACTGAAGGTTCCTCAATCGTAAATTGGTCATAATCACTAACTTCTGCACCTAATTCAACAGAACCATCGGGATTAACCGAATAATTATATATATGCAGCGAATCCGGAACATAATTCTGATTATCCGTGATTGGATCAGTAATTTTCGCGTCCCCTAAATCATTCGTATTATAGTTTAACCCAATACCCCACGTAATCCGTGACGTCGTTGCATTATAACTACCTCGTTTAAAACCGTTGACCTTCGCCGCATCTTTAGGATTTAACGTCGCATCATCTGTACTCGTATGTGAATCGCCATTACTATCTTCCCACGTTCCTGTCGCTACATTCGTGAAAATCCGATCCGGGTCATCAATACCTTCCACATTCGTATCGTAATCCGTCGTATACGTAATCTTAAATTCATCCGTCGTTCCAGCTGCGAGCGCTCCAATAAACGTTACCGTAAACTGATTACTCGTTGTATTATATTCCAGTTCATAATCCGTTCCCTCAACTAATGTAGCTCCTGTAGTTACATCTTTCATTTGGAAAGTCGACGTATCCAATGTCAAACCCGGGCTTAACTGATCTGTCAAAGACCAATCAATCATCTCATAGTGGTTCTTGTTAACATCAATATTCCAAGATGCACGTTTTGTATCATAGTTAACATTACTCAACGTTTTAACTATATTTTGTTGCGTAACAGACCCTGTCCCCGTACTTTCGCCGCCAGTATCTGTTGTCACCGTATTCGATATACTCGTGTTACTGTCGACAGTTCCGTCAAATGTAGTCTCATACGTGATATTTAGCGCTGTATCAACATCATGTAAAAAGACAATATCAAATCCATCCGCAGTAGGCACAATAGTATAATCCGTCCCTTCCACGTAAGGATCTCCTTGAATTTGATTCCCATCAGCATCGAACGTGACCTCATTAATCTGCACAGAACCAGGTACTAACACCATTTGATCCGAGCCAAAAGTATCATGAATAACCGCGTCACTTTCAGGGATATCTAATTCTCCGTAGTTATACTGTACCGTCCAATCTACTACTTGATTCGCGCTATCATAATGCCCTACCGCTTTATTCAACAATTTTCCATAATCGGCCGTAACTGTTGCTGTTGCTGGGATATCAACGCCATCACCTTGCAACGTCGCTGTGTTGACAAATGGCACCGCGCCACCTTCTGACGGTTTCGCGCTATCATCAATTTTCGTCGTGTAAACTAGTCGGTAAGCATCGGAAATCGGTTCTGTAAATGTAACCGTCCCATTCGCATCTACCGTGTAGCCACCCGTTTGGAGTACTTCGCTTCCCTCGACAACATTACCGTATAAATCAACATCCACCTTGTAAACCTCAACCGATTCGTACGTAGTCCCCGCCGGAAAATCTTCGACAACTACCGCATTATCAATCGTGTCTAGGCTCTTATTTATGTCCACCTGCCAAGTAATATAATCCGGATTCAGCTCTTTATCAAAATGACCACTTTTCTCGACAGTCAAATCTGTATCCGGCTTGATAACAACCGTTTCTGGCGGTAGTTTATCTTCTTGTGGAATATCGATCACCAAATCCCCTGGTCCGTCGATATTCTCCGGATTAAATGCTGCATCAAAATCCAGCGTCCCGTTCACGTCAGAACTCTCATGAACCGCATCGGTAAATACGAATTTCACTTGACCGTCTGTCGTAATTTGAACCTCGCCGTACTCATTCAATGAAATAGTCTGATTTTGCGTAATCAGTATATTATCAGGAAGTTGCACAATATAATAATCACCCGCATTAATTTGCGCGCCTACGTCATCAGGAATCGCCCAAGTAAACGAAAAATGTACCGTATCAGCAACCGTTGGATCCGTCACAGGATTCCCATCTGCATCAAAATATGTAACTTCCATTCCAGTCATAATTGTAGAATCCTCTTCCGAATAACCTAAGCTCGCAAAAATATCCTTCACGTTTTGTGGCTCAGCCGCTTGAATCCCAACCGAACTTTTCGTCACCTTGTCGTTTGTAGTGCTACCAGCTTTTTTCTGCGCAGCATCATCTTTAGTCGCTGGCTCTTCTTTTTCCTTCACTACATCCTTATCAGTTGCCGGCTTCTCTTCACCCTTCGTTATATCTCCATCCGTTGCTGGCTCCTGCTCTTTCGTTTCTAATTTTGGTACATCAATCGTTTGACTACCACTCGTTTTTCCATCAGAAAAAGTAATAAGTGCTTTTCCGTCAGCCGTACTTTCGCCCGTATACTTGCCTACCACTTCGAATTTCACCGTGCCATTCGCGTCTGGCGTTAGCTTCAACTCAAGCTTATTCTCTTTCACACTGTAAGTTCCGACAGACTCTTTATTTTCGTTCACGATTTCTGTGTTTTGACTAGAGCTAAGCGTTAAGTTATCCGACACCGTGATTTCTTGCGTCGTTCCCTCTACCCCACTATTTTCCACCTTCGCCTCTACCGAAAACACCGATTGCCCGTCCTCTTTCGTGTCAACTAACGTAACGGCCCCTATTGAAAGCTCCGACCCCGCCTTTTCTTTCTCATCCGCTAAGCCTAATTGCGGCACAAAAATTTGTAAAATCAACGCCACCACAAAAAGTAATATTCCCCAACGTTTCATGCTTTGTATCCCCCTCTTTATAAGTTCATGTTAATTACTCATTCCCTTTTTTAATCCATTGAAAACTTTTTTACATTTTCGGCATAACACAAGGTACACGAGGGGATAGCAAGCAATATAGGGCGGAATCCTGTCAAAATTTAAAAATTACATAATAACTGTATACGTAACAAAAAACAGCGGATAGCATTTACGTAGGGTTTGTATTCAGCGAGCCCTTTAAAAATAGAAGCGGAAAACGAGACCATGATGCGATCTCGTTTCCCGCTTCTATTTTTTAGAAATGCTCTTTGTACAGCAAGCCTTGTTCGGATTGTTCCTCCGTAACCCGACTTTCCCACTGCTTCACGCTTTCTTGATACTCAGCGCTTGAAAATCTGTTCATCCCGTCTATAATCTCCAAATCAGGGGCTAAAATCTCGAAATCTAGCTGATAATTTTCCTCCACACGCTTTGGATTTTTTGATTTTGGAATCACATGATAATCATGCTGTAGTGCCCATTTATTCAATAACTGACCAATATTCACATCGTATTTCTTACATAAATCATCCAACTGAACCTTCTCGTCCGACGTCAAAGCAGAGTCCGGATAAAACGGATTTGGCGTCGTGTAAGGCTTCAAAATCGAATAACCCGTTAACAAAATACCCTCCTCTAAGCAGTAAGCTTCAAGTTCCAGCGGGCGCGTCGTCGGTGAGCAGACAATTTGATTGCAATACGGCTTAACCCCCGTCTCCTCCACCAGCTTCTTAATCCCCGAAATCGAAAAATTCGATACCCCGACATGCTTGACGACACCTTCCATTTGTAAATCCAACAAAGCCTGATATGCCGCCAGATTCGCAGTTTCCCCAAGCTCCGCGTGCAGCAATATTAAATCCACATAACTCGTTTGCAGACGCGCTAGCGATTCCGATACAGACGCTTTTGTATGTTTGAGATAGTTCTGCGGCGCTATTTTCGTCGTTAAAAACAACTCCGAGCGATCAATCCCCAACGCTTTCAAAATCACACCAATATCATATTCATTATTATAAACCTGAGCCGTATCAATATGCCGATATCCCGTTTTCCAGGCCGTTTGAATCGATTGCTTCAAATCATCGAAATCCGTTAATAACCACGTTCCTAGACCTACTTTTGGTAAATCTTGAATACTCAACCTACATCATCTCATTTCTTTATTATTCATGCTCCTCAAAATTACGCCTAACAGTGATGATTGTCAAGGCAAAAAGCTCGCTCAAGATGCCAGGTGTGGCGAACTTGAACGAGCTTTATTTTATTTTTTATCCTTCAAATGATGCCCTTCAATATCCATCGATGGCAACACTTTATCGAGCCATTTCGGCATATACCATGAGCCTTTTCCGAATAATTTCGTTAGGGCTGGGATGATTGTTAGACGCACAATGAATGCATCGAATAATACACCGAAGCCTAGCGCGATACCGATTGATTTGATCATCGGGTCTGGCGCGAAAACGAAACTGATGAAGACGGAGAACATGATGAGAGCTGCTGCGATGATGACTGGGCCACTCTCTTTCAAGCCGGTTTTGATGGAATGGGTATTGTCTTTTGTTAGCGTATATTCTTCGTGGACGCGGGACATGAGGAATACCTCGTAATCCATTGCGAGTCCGAACAGAATACCGATCGTTATGACTGGTAGGAAGGCGAGAACTGGGCCGGTGGTGGTGATGCCGAATAGTTCGCTAAATACGCCGTCTTGCATAACCATTGTTGTGAAGCCGAGTGTTGCCGTTAGTGAAAGCACGAAGCCAAGTACGGCTGTAAGTGGAATCAATAGCGAACGGAACACGACGGTTAACAAGATGAATGCCAATACTACGATAACCCCTGCGAAAACTGGAATCGCGTCATTGAGTTTTTGGGACATATCGATGTTGATCGCGCTTTGTCCGGTTACTTCCATGTTGATACCATATTTGCTATCTGCTGTTTTTGCGTAGCTTCTCAAATCATGAACGAGTTGCGTCGTTTTATTGTTCGTCGGTCCAGTTTTTGGAATAACGGTAATGAGCGCGTAGTCACCTGATTCACTAGGCATTGGCGGCGTCACGATTGCCACGTCTTTCATGCCCGAGATATGCTTCGTAACTTCGGTTAAATGCGCCGCGCTACCGTCATCTCTAATATCCGCTAAAATAACTAATGGCCCGTTGAAACCTTCGCCAAATTTATCGGATAGAATATCGTACGCTTTTTTCTCGGTGGAGTCTTTCGGTTTGGAGCCGTTATCTGGGATTCCGAGTTCCATCGAGCCGAACGGGATGCTTAGTCCGCCGAGAACGATAACTGCTGCTAGGAACGCGATAAGCGGTTTCCCAACGACAAATTTCGTCCAAATATTGTCGCCTTTTTTGCCCGCTTTTTCTTTTTGCGGCTTGATTTTCTTATGGAAAACGCCGATGAACGCTGGGATTAGGATTAGCGCGGAAAGCACGGCGAATAGTACGCTGAGTGCAGACGCGAGTCCCATAACGGTCAGGAATTCGATGCCGACAAGGGATAAACCACATACGGCGATAATAACGGTAATTCCGGCAAAAATAACGGCGCTACCTGCTGTTCCTGTCGCAAGCCCGACTGCTTTTAAGTGATTTTTCTCGGTGCGGATGATTTGGCGATATTTAAATAGGATAAATAACGCGTAATCGATCGCGACGGCGAGGCCAATCATGACCGCCAGCGTCAGCGTGACGTTTGGCATTTCGAAGTAGCTTGAAATGATCGCAATGATGCCGACACTCGTTCCTAAGCTCAGAATTGCTGTGATAATTGGTAATCCAGCTGCGATAACGGAACCAAACGCGATAATTAGAATCACGAGTGCTACCACGATACCGATTGCTTCGGATGAACCACCGATGTCCATTGGCGTAATCATAACATTACCTGTCATTTCAGTTTGAAGATCTTTGTCATCCATGCCTTTAAGCGCATCTTTGACTTTATCGATCGATTTTTCGGTTACCGCGAGTGCACTGACACTATAACTAATATCAGCAAAAGCAGTCGTCATGTCTGGACTGATTGTTTTTGCTTCGTACGGGTTCGCGATGCTTTCGATTTTATCGTCATTTTTCTTAATTTCTGCTAAAACTTTCGTAATTGCAGCTTGGGATTCAGGTGTTATAATCCCTTTTTCTTGGTCGCTTTTGAAAACGACGCGGATGCTACCTTTTTGACTATCTTGCTTGAATTCTTCCTCGATTTTATTCGATGTATCGAGTGATTTTAGACCACTCATTTTGATGTCGTCGGTAAAATTAATACCTTTAACGCCAAGCACGGCCACGATTATTCCTAAAACAACAAACCAGGAAATAATTGTTTTCCATTTGTGTTTCGCAAAGGTCTGTCCTAGTTTGTAAAGTAAATTTGCCAATTGGTTGTTTCCTCCTTCAATTCACGCTATTATATATTTATAGACATACAGTGTATATTACACGATTTTGAGATGAAATGTAAGAACCAGATTGTTTGGTCTGTATAGTTAAGCAACACTTTAGGAGATGTGTAGATGAACGATTCGGATTTACGTGTGCGAAAAACGAAAAATGCACTTTATAAAACGCTATTGCAAATGCTCGAAACACAGGAACTGGCAAGCGTTACAGTGAATAGTATTTGCAAAGAGGCTTTGATTCACCGAACGACTTTTTATAAGCATTTTTATGATAAATATGATTTATTAGTATATGTTTTACATGAGCAGTTTCAGGATTATTTTGCGCTCGATATTAAAGACCGGATTAATCACCCGTTTCAGTCTGGGTTTGATACGGTTTATATGGATATGCAACTGGTTCTTGAAAAACAGAAAAATGATGATACGTTTTTCAAGACAATGGCTTCTTTTTTCTTGACGGAGTTTCAAAAAGATATCGAGGAGAACATGGATAAGTTAACGCTCACTAGTGATATTCCTGCAGACTTATTGACGTATATTTATGCGGCGAACTTAGGCGCAATCATGTACTGGTCGCAACAGATGGCGACGCCCGCGGATTGGGCTCATATGGATACACTGTTTAAAGCCGTTTTGCCGGTAAAACTTGATTTATGATGAATCGTTTTAAATAAGACAAAATATATTTTGACTCTCCTATCTATCCATTGTACAATGCATGAATAGACATAATGCATAGGAGGTTACACATGAAGACAGTTTTCGATGGGGTTCATTATTTTTATGACGACAGATTACTAACAAAGCAAGCAAGTATCACGGCCATTGCGCTCCATACGAAGAACAAGGGTAAGCGTAAAATAGCGTATGACGAAGCAAAGCAGCTTATTCGCGGCGGGGTCGCTGGTATGATTCAGCCAGATCGGATTCATATTTTCTATCGCGAAATTGATATTAAGCGAATGGTTCGCAGGCGTGATCGGCAACTTTGCGTTTATTGTGGCGGGCGTGGCGACACTGCGGATCATGTCATTCCAGCTTGTGAAGGCGGACTAACGACGTTCACCAACCTCGTCTGTGCCTGTGCGACATGCAATTTCGCCAAAGATTCGCTCTCTTTACATCTGTACCAGAAACGGCTCCTCCATATGAACATTTTTCAAAGATGGCAACACAGACGAAAATTAGTGCGCCAACAATTTATTCCGTATTTACCGAAAGATACGCAGCAATACAACGTTTTCTATACGCATACAAAAAAATTAAACAAAACCATCACGGATACCGTTGTATTACTCCAGCATTTAGATAAACGGCTTGTGACGCTAGACTCGCGGCTCAAGAAAATGGAAAGCCAGATAAAGCAAACAAGCAAGACGACGCAAAGTCAGTTCGGACGACTTGATACGTCTATTCAGAAAACGCAAGTCTTGCTAGCGGATTATATAGAAACAAACACCAAGCGTACTCTTTGGCAGAAAATATTTCATTAAAAAAACTACACATGGTTTTTTCGCCCTATTTCCAGGATGAGAAAACATGTGTAGCTTTTTTCATATCATCAAGGCAACTCGTTCCCCGCTGCCAAATAAATTTCATACCATTCTTGACGTGTTAGCGTGATATTCGATGCTTCGCTAATCGCTTGCAAACGCTCAGGATTCATCGTCCCTACCACGGTTTGAATCTTCGCCGGATGACGTAAAATCCACGCCGTTGCAATCGCCGTATTTTTCACGCCTTTTTCAGCAGCAATACGATCAACTACTTTGTTCAACTCAGGGAATTCCGGATTATCGAGGAAAACGCCTTCGAAAAAGCCGAATTGGAACGGTGACCAAGCTTGGATTGTAATATCTTTCAAGCGACAGTAGTCTAAAATACTGCCATCACGGTCAATCGAACGATCAATTTTCATGTTAACGTTAAGTCCAGCATCGATCATGCCAGTATTGGTGATGCTAAGTTGCAACTGATTCGCGACCAATTTCTGCTCTACATATTTGCTCAAAAGCTCGATTTGCATCGGATTCTGGTTACTTACCCCAAACTCGCGCACTTTACCACTTTTCTTAAGCGCTGTAAATGCTTCTGCTACTTCTTCTGGCTCTACCAATGTATCAGGACGGTGAAGCAGTAAAATATCGATATAATCGGTTTGTAAACGTTTTAGAATATTATCTACGGAATCTAAAATATGTTCTTTTGAGAAATCGAACATGCCTGGACGAATACCGCATTTCGATTGCAAAATCATTTTTTCACGTACCGATGCGTTCATTCCAACTGCATCCGCGAAAACTTCTTCTGATTTTCCACCACCATAAATATCCGCGTGATCGAAGAAATTAATCCCCGCGTCCATCGCTGTGTTGATCATTTTTGATGCATCATCCTTCGATAAATCGGCCATACGCATACAACCAAGCGCGATTTCAGGAACTAGCAAACCACTGTTACCAAGATTAATTTTGTTCAATGGAAACACCTCTTTGTCTTATTTGATAAACACTTACTTTTTCATTTTCACACTCTAGCTTGGCGAAGTCAATTAAGAACCTCCGCTACTTGCTGCCGCTGCACTCGCCGCCGCTGCTGCACTTGCCGCTGCCGCCCGTTCTATCGCAATCAGAATGTGAACCGATACCATCAAACTCTCGACTTGGTCCTGCGTCATGTTCCGCGCTTGATCCTCTGTATACAAACTAAGCGCCATCGCCGTGTAAAATTCGCGATTCCAACGCAGACCGCTCTCATCGCGCATCGCCGCTAACAAATCGAAAAATACTGCATCCAATTCCGTGCTTTCCCGCACATACGCCAAAATTCCAAGCGTCACATAATGAATCGGACGAATTTTCACATCTGCGCGCTCCAGTTCCTCCGCCAAACGCACCACTTTTTTCACATGATTCGCGTCACGTTCCATATAAATCAACGTCGAAGTCGCCGCCAAGAACTGCAAACTGTCACTTCTTTTGAATCCTGCACGATTAAACTCGGTAAAATAATACTCGTTAATCTCCGTCAACTGCTCCACCGAAAGCGGCGTATCCAATTGTGCCATCAAAACCGCCGACGTCACATCTTCCGCCCCCGTCAAAAATGGATGCTGCTTCCGCAAAGCCATGTAAATATCGCGCGCCCGATCCGCCACATTACGTGGTTTATCCGACCGTAAAAGTAAATACGCGCCAAAATACGTGAAATTTGTCCGTTTGAATCCACTTTCCACGAGCAATTCATAATTATCAATCACATGTGCCACTGTCTTTTCATCATTTTGCCCATTCACCAACAAAAGCCCGGCAAGCGATGCCCGCGTGTCTCCATCTAACACATTGAAGAATCCCAACTGCTTCTTGAACAGCGTCGTCACATCCTTAAATGCCTGGCCGTCAAACACCTCTCCCTCACTCGTGAAAAGCTGCGCTACCAAGAATCTAATCCGCTTATCAACGCCCATCACGCCCGAATTTTTCACCTGCTGAAAGTTTACCAATAAATCACTAACGATTCTACCACTATCAAAAACCAAATCTGCCATCTACTATCGCGCTCCTTTGATATCTCGTTATTTCATATATCCATTGTACCAAAGGAAGAAAAAGACTACAAACGCAAAAAAATGAATCTAGGCAAAATTCCCAGACTCATTTTTTTCACTCACTTGTTCAACGTACTATTCCTGCGTCCATATGCAAAATACAAAATCAGGCCTAGCAAGAACCAAATCCCACACGCAATCCAAGTGGCAACAGATAGTCTCGTAATCAAGAATAAACACATCAAGAATGAGACAATTGGCAACACTGGGTAAAATGGCGTTTTAAATCCGCCACTCGCAATCGATTTATTCCGACGCAAGAAAATGATCCCAATCGATACCATCATAAACGCGAATAACGTTCCCATATTCACGAGCTCCGCTAAACGATTCAGTGGCACGACGCCAGCGAAAAACATAATAACAATCGCGTACGTCCAAGTACTTTTGATCGGTGTATTTGTTTTCTCATCGATTTTTGCCATACTTTTCGGTAACAAACCATCGCGTCCCATCGCATAAATCAAGCGCGTTCCGCCATAAAGCATCACGAGAATAACTGTCAGCATCCCAACAACCGCGCCCAATGAAACAAATCCAGCAATCCAGTTCTGGTTAATGACTTGTAGCGCGAATGCAACTGGATCAGCGACGTTCAAGTCTTTGTACGAAACAATTCCCGTCAATACAATCGATACCGCGATGTACAAAACCGTACAGACAAGTAGCGATCCAATAATCCCAATCGGCATATTTTTCTGCGGATTTTTCACTTCTTCGGCAGCTGAGGAAACCGCGTCAAATCCGAGATAAGCGAAAAACACCAAGGCTGCACCGTTCAGTACGCCACTAAATCCAAATGGCATGAACGGTTGCCAGTTATCCGGCTTCACGTAGAACACGCCGACCACGATGAATATTAAAATAACGCTAATTTTCAAAATAACCATGAACGCATTGACCCGTGTCGATTCACGAACACCGCGCGTCAGTAAAAAGGCAATAATCCCAACCACCGCAATCGCAGGAATGTTGATATACGTTCCAGCAGCTGGATCAAACGCGCCCGAAATCGCGTCTGGAATGTTGATATGGAATCCAGCCAGTAGTGTTTTGAAGTAGGACGACCAACCACTAGCCACAGAAGCCACGGCCAAGCCATATTCAAGCAGAAGTGCCCAACCGAGCAGCCAAGCAATGAACTCCCCGAAAATGACATAGCCATACGTATAGGCGCTGCCAGCAACCGGTACTGCCGACGAAAATTCCGAGTAACATAAGGCCGCGAGCGCGCAGACCAGCGCTGCAATGATAAATGATAGTACAATCGCCGGACCTGAATGAAGCGCCGCAATCGTCCCTGGCAAAATAAATATCCCAGTCCCAACAATCGCGCCAACACCAAGGAAAATTAAATCCATCGCGCCCAGCGTTTTCTTTAAATGAATGCTATTACTTTTGTTATGAATAAGTGATTCTAATGGTTTTTTTCTAAATAATGATTTTAAAAACATAATTGTGTAGCTCCCTATTAGTTTGTTATAAAATGTATTTATTAATCCTATTCCCATCATACCTTTAAAGCGTACATGCGTCAATGCTTTAAATGATATAAGTCTTTTTTTGTTCCCCATACTCAGATATGCTACAATATAAGCAAGTAAATTTTAGGATATAGCTTGTCACAAGCATATAAGGAGTTTGATAAAAATGGATGAAAAATCAACACGCTCTTCCGTAGCAGAAAACATTTTAACTCAGATTGATAATGAAACAAAGCTCGGTGATTTAAAAAAAATCGCGAAAGATATAAAAAAAGACCACGAGTTAGCTATGGAACTTTGGTCAACAGAAGCGTTTCGCCCCAGACTATTAGCAGTTCTAATTATGGACAAAAAATTGCTTACACAGGACTTTTTAAATAGACTTGATACGGATATGCAACCGCACTCTTTTGTTGAGCGAAATAATTTGATGGATTGGCTCATGGCTAATCAACTCATGAAAAGCAAGAAGACAATCACCTTGATGGAGTCCTGGGAAAAAAGTTCGTCCGCCCTTCAAAGACGCATTTTCTGGTATTATCAAGCACGACTTAGATGGACTGGACAAACACCACCGGATAACACCGAAGACTTGCTAACTGCAATAGAGGCTACTATTATGCAGGAAGAACCAGAAGTACAGTGGGCTATGAATTTCACCGCGGGCTGGATAGGCGTTTATGATGAGCAGAACCGTGCTCATTGTATTAAAATAGGCGAGAAAACGGAACTTTACAAAGGCCAAGTCGTGTCAAAAGGATGTACTCCTGACTATCTGCCAGAATTCATTACGATTGAGGTTAATAAACGACTTAAATAAGTAAGATTCGTTATAACGAGCTAGAACCTCTTTACCTATCATGAACATAGCCATAAAAAAACCTTCCGAAATTCGGAAGGTTTTTATCAATCTTATTTTTCTTCAGCAACAAATGGTAGTAATGCTACTTGGCGTGAGCGTTTGATAGCAATCGTTAATTTACGTTGATATTTAGCGCTCGTTCCAGTTACACGACGAGGAAGAATTTTTCCACGTTCGGAAACGAATTTCTTCAGTAACTCAGTATCTTTATAGTCGATATGCGTAATTCCGTTCGAAGTAAAGTAACAAACCTTTTTCCGACGGCGTCCGCCTCTGCGTCCTCCAGCCATTATAGTTTCCTCCTATCAAATTAAAATCCAATGATACGTATGCTTTTCCCGTTTATTAGAACGGCAAATCGTCATCTGAAATGTCGATTGGCTTGCCATCACTAGCAAATGGATCAGCGTTACGTGGTGCTTGGTAACTCTGAGATTGAGGTTGTTGTTGATTCTGTTGTCCGTAGCTATTATCATTCTGTTGGCTTTGGCCGCCAGTACTATTACCGTACGACTGCTGTCCACCGCCATCATTATTGTTACTGCTGTAGCCGCCACCACTATTTCCGCCGCCGTTTGCACTGCGGGGCTCTAGGAATTGCACACTTTCAGCAAGAATTTCTGTTACATAGACACGCTTGCCATCTTGACCTTCATAATTACGCGTTTGAACCTTACCGTCAACGCCAGCTAAACTACCTTTTTTAAGGAAGTTCGCAACATTTTCGGCTGGTTTTCTCCAAACAACACAATTGATGAAATCTGCTTCACGTTCTCCAGCTTGGTTAGTAAAGTTACGGTTTACAGCAAGTGTAAATGTCGCAACTGCAACGCCAGCAGGAGTATAACGCAATTCAGGATCTTTTGTCAGACGACCAACTAATACAACACGGTTCATCATAAGTAGAACCAACCTCCTCTCTTTTTTTCATAAAAATCCGAGCTAATCTCGGGAATATTAAGCTTCTTCTTTAATGATCATGTGACGAATGATATCATCAGAAATTTTTGCTAAACGGTCGAATTCATTGATAGAATCCGCAGTAGTAGCAGAAATACGAGTGATTTGGTACAAACCGTCTTTATGGTCTTCGATTTCATAAGCCAAACGACGTTTACCCCAATCCTTCGATTCGATGATCTCCGCACCATTGTCAGTTAAAATGCCGTCGAAGCGCTCAACTACAGCTTTCTTCGCCTCATCTTCAATGTTTGGACGGATAATGTACATAATTTCATATGTTCTTGCCATCTCTTTACACCTCCTTGTGGTCTTAGCGGCCCTGAAGTTGGTTTCATAAGCGATATAAATCGGCGGCAAGCGTTCGCACTCCGCCAATTTTGCGGACTTCCGGTTCGGCTACGCAATTCTTGCTTCGCTTAACTTCTTACATGGTCGAGGAAAATACCCTCTCCCTGTTTTCAGTCATCATGTACACGAGTACACTCCGCTTCCGGCTTCCACAAAACTGACGGAATACAAACGCTTTCGCTCGATTTGTTTAAAGCAGAATTTTACGTCCTACCCATTTAAAAACAAGAAGAACCTACAATCTTTTTTAAGCGTTTCATCTCTTATATTATAACAACCTCTCTAGTTTTTCCAACGCATTTTGCGGCTTCGAAACTAGAAACGGGCAAGGAATAATTTTTAATTACTCACGAGGTATAATTATATCATAGCTTATTCGGTATCGCAACTATGGATTGTCGCAAAAAAATGGACGGATAGTTTCAGGCGTTTTGCTGAATTGTCCGTCCATTTTCGTACTTATTTATTGAATGTCTAGGGTTACGCGTTTACTACTGAATGTATTCATGCCAAAGCCTAGATATTCATTTTCAACAGTAATGTTTACTTTTCCTTTGCCAAGAATCGTTACTTTGCCACTGTATCGGTCCACTGTTGCGATCGCAGTGTTTGATGATGTCCAATAAGTTGGGCGGATTCCGTGGTCTGTTCTATCAAATTTTGAACTTAGTGTTAATGACTTGGTCGTGGCGTTAACCGCTAATGTGTCTCCGGTGATTAGCTTGTTATCTGCGTACATTGTTTGTGTACCAGTTCCCATGTTCTCTGCTTTATCCACTTTGAAATTCCACTTTGCTCCGGTCGATGTAACGTTTAAATAACCCTCACCCCAAAAATCGACTAGTCCTGTCGCTGTGATTTGGACATACATTATTTCGTCTTTTTGCAATGTCACTGTTGGGAACGTTAGAGCTGTTGAGTCAGTCCATACTTGATTATTCTCTCTCCAGTGTTTAAATCGGATGAACGAACTTCTTGAACCGCTAGCGTCTGTTGCAAATAGGTGCATTTTGTAGGTTCCCGTTTCCGGTGCCTTGAATTTCAGCATTTCTTGGTCGCTGAGGTCGTTGTTCCAGTAGCCCTGGAAGTAATCGTCTTCCCCGTAATCGATGCGCCCTGTGATGTTTTTGCCAAACTCATAAAAAGGTGATTCATTATATAATCCTGAGTAGTCGTCTGCAATAACTTCTAGTGTATCTTTCATTAGCGTATTGACAGTTGATGTTGCTGTAATCGTGGCTTTACCTTGACCTTTATATGTCAGCGTTCCATCTGTTGCAACGGTCACTGCGGACGCGTTACTGCTTGTCCACGTGATGTTTTGTGATACGCCTGCTGGTAAAACTGTAGCTGCTAATTTTTTCGGTATGCCATTTACAACGTATTTATTCGTATCTTTTGCTTGAATTTGGACTTGTGTTGGTTTGATGTCTGTAATTGTTACGGTATGTGTTGCTTGCTTACTTCCGTCTGTCGATGTTGCGGTAATCGTTGCTGTTCCCGCGGATTTTGATGTGATTTTTCCAGCGGTATCAACTGTTGCTACTGCTGTATTGGAGCTACTCCACGTCACATTTTTATTTGTTGCGTTGCTTGGTGCTATCGTTGCCGTTAGCTGCTTTGTCTCATTCAGGGCTAGCTGACTTGTTGTCGCATCTAGCGTTACACCTGTTACCGGTATCGTCGTTTCTGCAATGCGCAGTTGATAGGCACCTGTACTACTGCTATAATGACGCGCTAAAATATAGTACGTTTCGCCAGCTGTCAGCGTGTAGGTCATCTTAAATTGATAGTTTCCATTACCATCATCGTTACTCGTTAGTTGCGATTCTGTACTCGAGTATAAAACGCCTTTCATATCGATTGTACCTTCGCTCGTGATCGCGTAACTTGCTGTTTTCGTTGGTACAAACTTGAAGTAATCTAGATCATTCGCGAAAAGAATTTGACCATTCGTTAAACTATTGTTGGCAACCGTTGTCGCTGTCGCAAAAGTACCGCCATGATCATCAACTGTGACAACGTGGGTCGCTGTTTTCGCGCCATCTGTCGTTTTTGCCGTGATAGTTGCTGTTCCTGGTGTATTTCCTGCTGTGATTTTCCCTGTCGTGTCAACTGTCGCAACGCTTGAATTCGAAGTGGTCCACGTTACGGCTTTATTTAGCGCATCTGCTGGGAGTACCGTCGCTGTTAGTTGTGTTGTTCCTGTTTTTTCGATGGAGCTTGTCGCCGTGTTTAGAGAAACGCTTTCCACGCCGATTGCTGGTTGTGTGATGCGTAGTTTGTAAGCGCCTGTCCCTGTACTGTAATGGCGGGCTTGAACGTAATAGGTTTGTCCTGCTGTTAAATCATACGTCAACTTAAATTGAGCGTTACCATTGCCATCATCGTTGTACGCCAACTGTTCTTGCGTACTCGAGTATAGATAGCCTTTCACGTCAATCGTTCCTTCACTAACAATCGTATATGTGCCAGTTTTTGTTGGTACAAATTTGAAGTAATCCAGGTCATTGGTGAAAAGAATTTGGCCGTCTGTTAAACTGCTATCTGTGACCGTTGTCGCTGTCGCAAAAGTACCGCCATGATCATCGACTGTAACAACGTGGGTTGCTGTTTTCGCGCCATCTGTTGTTTTCGCTGTGATCGTCGCTGTTCCCGCTGTGTTTCCTGCTGTAATTTTTCCAGTCGTGTCAACTGTCGCAACGCTTGAATTCGAAGTGGTCCACGTTACGGCTTTATTTAGCGCATCTGCTGGGAGTACCGTCGCTGTTAGTTGTGTTGTTCCTGTTTTTTCGATGGAGCTTGTCGCCGTGTTTAGAGAAACGCTTTCCACGCCAATTGCTGGTTGTGTGATGCGTAGTTTGTAAGCGCCTGTTCCTGTACTATAATGGCGGGCTTGGACGTAGTATGTTTGTCCTGCTGTTAAATTATACGTCAACTTAAATTGAGCGTTACCATTGCCATCATCGTTGTACGCCAACTGTTCTTGCGTACTCGAGTATAGATAGCCTTTCACGTCAATCGTTCCTTCACTAACAATTGTGTACACACCTGTTTTTGTTGGTACAAACTTGAAATAATCCAGGTCATTGGTGAAAAGAATTTGGCCGTCTGTTAAACTGCTATCTGTGACCGTTGTCGCTGTCGCAAAAGTACCGCCATGATCATCAACTGTGACAACGTGGGTTGCTGTTTTCGCGCCATCTGTTGTTTTCGCTGTGATCGTCGCTGTTCCCGCTGTGTTTCCTGCTGTAATTTTTCCAGTCGTGTCAACTGTCGCAACACTTGAATTCGAAGTGGTCCACGTTACGGCCTTATTTAGCGCATCTGCTGGAAGTACCGTCGCTGTTAGTTGTGTTGTTCCTGTTTTTTCGATGGAGCTTGTCGCCGTGTTTAGAGAAACGCTTTCTACACCTATTCCTGGCGGTGTGATACGTAATTGATACGCGCCTGTATTGCTGCTGTATGCACGAGCTTGGATGTAGTATGTTGTGCCCGCTGTCAACGTTTGTGTCATTTTGAACTGGCGGTTTCCGTTACTGTCGTCATCCGTTGCCAACTGCGCTTGGGCATTAGAATATAGAGCGCCCACCATGTCTGTCGTACCCTCACTCGTGATTGTGTACGCGCCTGTTTTCGTTGGCACAAACTTGAAGTAATCTAGATCATTTGCAAAAAGAATCTGGCCATGTGTCAAACTGCTGTCTGTTATTGTCGTTGCCGTTGCGAATACACCGCCATGGTCATCAACTGTAACAACATGACTCGCTGTTTTCGCGCCATCCGTTGTCTTCGCCGTGATTCCAGTTGTTCCTGCTGTATTTCCAGCCGTTATCTTCCCATTACTATCGACACTTGCAACCGCAGTATTTGAGCTCGTCCATGTTACGGCTTTATTTGTTGCATTTGCCGGTAGAACTGTTGCTGTCAATTGTGTCGCGCCCGTTTTCTCCAGCTGACTCGTTGCTTTGTCTAGGGTTACACCTGTTACCGATATACTACTTGTTACCCCTGGCGCTTTCATATTTAGCGTATATTCACTAGTTCCTTCATTATATAATTTCGTTCTCAAATAGTACGTTTGCCCAGCCACTAAGTCATACTTGAGTTTGAAATGATAGTTCGTACCATCTTCTGGGAATCCTCGGTGATTGTAATCGAGCAGTCCTTTCGAGCCGTTGTAAAGATATCCCGATAGGCCTGTATACGTTTCGCCCTCTGTCCACATTTCGTACGATCCCGTTTGCGTTGGGACAAATTTAAAATAATCTTCATCATAATCATAACTAATCAAGCCACTCGTTTTGCCATTATCAGAAATAGTCGTTGCTGTTTCAAACGTACGACCATGGTCATCTACCGTTAATACACACGTCGACTTAGCGCCTGTCGCTGTAGATGTAACGGTAATATTGGCCGTCCCTGCTACATTTTTCGCCGTCACTTTTCCCGTTGCATCCACCGTTGCGACAGCCGTGTTTGAGCTACTCCATGTCACCGCTTTATTCGGTGTATTTTCAGGCATAAAATTGACTGAAAGTTGGGTCGATTCGCCTTTTTCAACGCCAGTTTCGGTCTTATTTACGGCTACTTCTAGCCCTTGGTTGCTTAGCGTGATATTCATTTTAGCATTGCTCGCTGAATTCACTTTCACAGCAAAATTGGCTGCCTCACCGTCACTACGCACAGCTGCTGGTCTCGTTGTTTTGTTAAGCACCGTTTGCTGCGCGACATTCGTACCGCCTGTTCCTACATAATATAAGCCATCTAAATTGGATTGGATTTTCGCGTTTAATTGCGAGCTTCCGATAATTCCTTCATTCGCTTCTTTTAGCGTCACGAGTTGTTTTCCAATTTCTGTGTTTTTATCATATTTCTCGTTTACATGATAAATTGCGACCCCACCTGACTTAGCATACGTCGCCAAAGCGCTATCAAAACCGCTAAACTGTCTATTCTCAATTAAATAATACTCTTTCGGATTCGCCGTATTCACACGCACAACATTTCGTCCTGCCTGATCCAAGCTGAAAACATCCATGGAGTGTGTCCCTGTTACTGCAATGGTCGTCGGCGTCACCACACCCAGTTTCATTTTCGAATAAGCATCAAAATGTAGCGGCCTTGCTCCAAGCAATTCATAATCCATCCTACCCCAACTACCGCTGGCCATGACGCTATAATAGCCTAGTCCGCCACCAATACCTGCCGTATTATATAAATCTGGCAACCCTAAATCATGACCAAATTCGTGCGCAATAATACCGATGGTCGCTTGGTTCGCGCCCTGCATTTCACCGAACTGCGTAAAATCACCAAATACCTTGCCATCTAACGTTGGTGTTATTGTCGCTGGGAGGGCATGTTTATGTCCCCACGTCACAAGCTGCGAGCCACTTCCACTATTGTACGAAGCCTCTTGCCCCGCAACAATCGTCATGATATGCAGCTCATCAGCCTCTATTTTTCCATTTCCATTTTTATCGTACTGCGAAAAATCGACCATCGAATCCGCGGCTATCAGAGCATCTTTCGTTATAGCCTGATTCACGCCCGTACTATCTTTAATCGTAGTTCGTGGATGATTCCGGTTCAATTTAACGCTTACAACTCCATTATTACTCGTTCCAAATGTTTCTTTTGCAGGCAAAATGTTGATTTTATCAGCCGTCGCTTCTTTATAATACTGCTTCAGTGAATTATTTGCCGTTCCAAAAACGCGTGTATTCCAATCTGCCTCTGTCTTTTGAATCGCCACATCGTTAAACGAAACAAGAATAACAAGTAGATTTTGATCACGTGATAAACCTAATGAAGCGTCCACCGCTGTCCTTGCCTTTGGTAATTCAAAAGTTTTTGGTGCCAATACTTCACGCTTATAATCTAAAGCCGGATACTTTGTCACATCTGCTTGTTTCATCGCATTTCCAGGTACTGTATCCAACAAATAGCGTTGACCTGTCGCTACAATCTCCGCAGCTTCCTTTTCTCCACTCATAAATTCCCGAATACTTGTGTAATACCAATATCCGTCCGCTTTTTCCTCTACAATATATCCCGTTTGTGTCACTAAGTAATTGACGAATTCATCACCCTGTTGCCTCACTTTAAACGTCTGTCCTGAAGGCTGTTTAACCTCAAATTCTGCTTCCGATGCTGGTGCCGCTTGTGCCGTTATCGAAAAACTGACAGACATCGCAAAAGCAACAATTAAAAATAAAATCGATTTTCTAAATACTCTCAATGATATTCCTCCCTTTTCTTTTTATCCTCTCGCTCGTTTCAATTCAAACAAGTATTACCTGGCATCTCTCTCTTTCAAGCATCAAACATCGCAGTTAAAAGCGTTCTATTCCGATATATTAGATTCATCGGAATTGTCCGTTTTTTCAACCAAGAATACTATAACCACCAAGAAAGGCCTACCAAGTTCCCATACCCTTCCAAAAATAATATAACGTATCTCTCGCTTAAATTGCAATCCATATGTGCGATATTTCACAAAATGTACATATGGAGTTTTATAATGTAAAAAAAATCACAATAATCAAACGATCATATTGAAGAAAATAAGGCTAAAACTCATCGAAAAAACTCTAATATAGCCGTTTATATTAATAAGCGCTGCGAAATCCTCACTTTGAAAAGTTCACAAAATAATCGCAATTACTGTTTTTTAAAGCCAATTAGTATCTTATCATCAATCATATAGTCATCTGTGCGTATATTTATTACAGTTCCAGCCAGAAAAAACGCTCTCAAACGGCCAATTTTAATGTGAACACCGCAAAAAAGCCTAAAAGATCTGAACAATCCCTTAGACTCGCTTCTTCCATTTTATTTTGACGCTGATATAATAACGCCTTTTCTACTATAACGATCTGGTTGGAGAACCAAATTCGCAAGGACGATCGCCAAGCTATAAATACTGATGGGATCGCCTTTTACAGTTTCATCATCATCTTGAAGTATCGCTTTTTCGATCGTATTATCGTATTTAAAGAAATGAGGCATTAGCAATGTGTAATCCAAGCTACTTTCTTCAATTATCTTCGCACCTAGCTGTTGATTGGCCACGTAAGTTCTTTCTGTCTCCTCATCAAATCCGAAAACCTTCGCTAACTCAATGTTCTCATCCGTTACTGTTTCTTGTCTAATTTGAAATTGCGTAGTCCAAAAAAGCCTCTTCACTCCCAGCTTTTCCATCGTTTCAACAAGCGGAGTAGCAAACGTTTCAACGTGAAATGGACCGAGTGTGGAAAATACGATATCTTGGCCTTGAAGTACTCTCTCTAAATCTTCTGTATTCGTTGCATCGCCAAAAATGACTTTTGTGGTCGGAGCTACCTCTATATTCTCTTTTTCCCTACCAAACAATGTTAAATTGACATCCGGCAGTGGTTCTAAAAGTTGATAAACCGCTTTCCCAAGATGTCCAAAAGCACCTAAAATTACGATATTCATTCTGTATTCCCCCGTTCGTTTTGATTAGAGATCACAATGATCAAACGTTCACATAATTGATGAGGTTTAAAAATAGTAACTTTTCACCACGCTCGATAGTTTCATTCATCACACTATCATCTCTATATCTTCATCATAAACAACTTCTTGTTTTATGTCAAAATTTTCTTTTCTCTCTGTCACCTTGATAGCTTACCAATAATCGGTCGTATACAGGCAGACATTGATAAACATAGATTCACCAAAACGAAACCCCCATCCCATGGCTGGGATAGAGGTTTCACCTTAGTAATATTTCACGGTTTTTACTTTTTGTAGACTTGTTTCCTATGACCAACTTCTAAAGCGAGTACAATTAACTCATCGTCAACAATTTTACAAATAACTCGATAATCTCCTATACGATATCTCCACTGACCAGCGTAGTTACCTAGCAACGCCTTGCCACTTATCCTCGGATTATCCGCGCCGTCAATATGTTTCGATAACCATCTTAAAATCGTACGACTAGCCTGCCTATCTAATTTGGATAACTGCTTTTCGAATTGACGTGTTGTCTTAATCTGGTAGCTCATTCATCGTCATCCAATCCGTATTCTGACATAAGTTCAGATAAAGGACGTGATTCAGGCTTCTTTAGATATTCTTCATAGGCATAATCAGCCACCCGAGCATCATATTCATCTTCTAATGATTCGAGTGTTGTTGTCTTCAGTAAGTCCGATAAACTCTTTCCTTCAAACTTCGCCATTTCATCCAAAAATTGTTTCTCTACATCCGAAACACGAACTGTTATTGTCGCCATGCGTAATCCCTCCTTACGTTATTATCTTTATATATTATAACATGAACACAAATGTGTTTCAACACATTTGTGTTCATGTTATAATTCTTGCATCTATGACCTCATAATGACAACTCGATATATTTTGCAAACTGATTATTCTAAAACCATCTTGCCAAACATATCCTTTTCACCCAATGAACCGCCTCTTCCTAATGCATAAAAATACATAAAAAAGAATAAAAAAGCCGGGTTTCACGCTAGAAATATGATGTCTTTTTTGTGAACTCCCGATTTTTTATTTTAAAAAAAGGTTCCCATTTTGATGACCCCCTCCGCAAAATCACGATAAGATATAAGTAGAGACAAGGAGGATTGCCTGTGTAATCCACTCGTCAAAACAAATAGGAAAGCGGTGAATAAAAACAACCTAAAACATTACTGGCGTTAACCCCAGATATGAATTTCCACGTTCAGACACTCCGAAAATCGAGATGAAAAACAGCCTACAAAATAATTCCACATGTAGAAAAAAACACCGTCACAATTAGATTTAAAAAGAAAACAAGTTCACAAAAAGAATGGAGGATATAACTACTGCTCATCAGAGTATAATGCATAAGTAGTTATGATTTTAAACATGAAATTTAAAAAGAAATTTGGATTAAAAGTTCTATCGGTGGCGATGATCGCTTCCTTAATGGTACCAACTTCGATCGGAAACATCGTGTTCGCGGAAACTGCCGTACCACAAAAAACAGAAAGCATCTCACAAAATGAACAAACATTTTCACACAAAAAAGAATACCCAATTAAAAAAGGGACAGATGATGTAGAAGTTAGCGGTTCAGCCGTGAATTTAACAAGTACTGGACTTGATTTACATGGCGTTGTAAGCGGCGTGCCTCAAGCAACCTATTTACGTTTTGCTGATGTCACAATCCCTAGCGACGCGAAAATTTCCAACGCTTATATCTCATTTACAACACGTGATGCCTCGTCTGCCAGTCAATCTACGACAATTAACATCACAGGGGAAATCGGAACACAGGCTGAATTCACAAATACGGTTGCTTCCTTTAACAATCGCACATTCACAAAAGCAGCGATAAGCATGACTACACCAGTTGTTGCGACGAATACCGTTTTCAATACAAATGATGTTTCTTCTATATTAAACGAAATGCGTGCTAATACTGCCGACATTCAAAATTACGTTTTCAAAGTAGCAGGTAGCGGTCTGGGAGCATTCGTTATGCGATCTTATGAATCAAATGCAACGATGGCACCGAAACTTATCGTCGAATACACCTCTCCATCTGGTGATTACACAGCGAATATTAGCAATACCTCCGATGATGCGGAAGAAACTGGCGTGAGTAACGCGATCCAGTTGAACGCGGAAATGAAGATTGGCGGTTACGCCTCTACTACGCTTACCCCCGCAAATAAGGAGATTTCCGGCTTCCGTTTTGGTAATGTCGAACTTCCAGAAAACGCGGAAATTGAAGATGCCTATCTAGAATTCACCACAAGGGCCACTGTCGCAGATCGTGTTTCCAATATGGTCATATCATCCGAACTTGGCAATCCAGCAACATATGCCAACATCGCTGGAAACATTAGTCAACGAAACTATACCTCTTCCACCATCAAGTACCAACAACCATCCTTCACAACTGCAAACCAAGCCGTACGAACACCTAACCTTAAAAATATCATCGATGAAACGCGCTTAATGGGCTGGGAAAATGGCAGTGCGCTTGCCTTCAAGGTCGATGGTGACAACTATATTGGCAGTATTTATCAAGCTGGATCCACCGCAGCTTACCAGCCAAAACTCGTGATCAAATATAAGTACAGCGAAAATGGAGCTGTTAGTGATGACTTAATCACAGATCCCGCGAAAATCAAAAATGTCTTTATCAATGAAGTCGCAAGTATAGGAACAGATGCCGAAAATACTGGCTGGATCGAGCTTTTCAATAACAATGACGCTCCTGTACTTTTCCAAAATAATGTTTTCCTATCTGATGATGCAGCTACTTTGGATAAATCAGAGTTGAAAAACCTCTATATCCCCGCGAAAGGATATCGTATTGTGAAAGCGGACGGGACGCAAAATAATGCATCCGCTAATTTCACATTAGGCGATCGCGCGACAAAGCTTTATTTATCAACAAAATACAACAACAGCTCAAACACAATCGATTCCTTTGACGTTCGAAAAATGAATTTTAACGAAACAATCGGGCGTTTTAATGATGGCGATGCTAGCTTAGTTACTTTCAAACCTGGGACTTACGGCAGTTCTAACAATGCCGCTACTCCAATCGTCACTGTTACGGCTAGTCAAAAAACAGGAATTTATGCGAAAGCTTTCGATTTAACCCTGACAACGGATAGCATTAACACGATCAAATACACCACAGATGGCTCGATTCCAAGCGAAACAAATGGAACGGCCTACACAAAACCGATCACGATCGACAAAAATATGACGGTAAAAGCCTATGCGTATAATGCGAAACAAAATAGTGGTGTTCAATCATATACCTACTCGATTCGCGAAGATGCAGAAAGTATACCGCTCGCCAAAAAGGAATACACCGTCAAAGCAGGCACGGATGATGCGGCTGTGACCTCTACGTCTGTTAACTCAACTAGTACTGGACTCAATTTGAACGGTGTTTTAAATGCTGTACCTCAGTCCACTTTTGTTCGTTTTGCGGATGTCTCGATTCCTGAGGATGCCGTGATTACTAAAGCCCATCTCGTCTTCACAACGCGCGATGCCTCTAGCACACCAACCAATTTTACAGTAACTGGGGAAATCGGAAACGGCGATGCTTTTGCGACAACCGTTGATTCTTTCAATAATCGCAAACTGACGAATAGCGCGATCAAAACAGCGACACCTGCGAAAGTGGCGGCAAATGACCTTGTAAACACCGATGATTTAACGCCGATAATTGAGGAAATGCGTTCTGCTAATCCAGATTTGAAAAACCTCGTATTCAAAGTAGATGGTGATAAAACTGGTGCTTACATCGCTCGCTCGTATGAATCAAGCTCTGCAATGGCGCCTAAATTAGTCTTGGAATATTACTCTGGTTCTGGTGATTTCAGTGGACAAGTTGCCACAGCTTCTGATGACGCCGAAGAGTATGGAACGGCCAAAGCGATAGAGCTTAATGCGAGTCTAAGAATTGGCGGATACTACGCGGCAAGCCTAGTTCCAGCCTATAAAGACATATCTGCTTTCCGCTTCGCCAATGTCACCATCCCAGAATCAGCAGAAATTGAAGATGCTTACATGGAATTTACAACCGATGCAACGACAGCAAATAAGGTTAGCTCAAACCTTGAAATCCGCTCCGAATTGGGTAATCCAGAGACTTATAAGAGCGTTGTTGGTAACATCACATCACGCGAATATGGCAATTTAGCAGTGAAATATAGTCAGCCCGCTTTTGCAACTGCGAATCAAACCGTTCGTACTGCAAACCTCAAAGATATCATCAATGAAAATCGCTTAGCTGGTTGGAAAGATGGACAAGCGATGGCCTTCCGTCTTGACGGCGATAACTACATCGGCAGCGTTTTCCAAGGTGGCAGCGCGAAATCAGCCCGACTAATTATCAAATATAAAAACTCTGGAAAAGGCCCAAGCATTGAAGGCGCCCTCACCACGCCAGACAAAATCAAAAACGTCTACATCAACGAATTATCATCAGAAGGTACCGCGAATTCCAAAGCAGCATGGATCGAGCTCTACAACGACAACGATGTTCCAGTTATTTTAGATAAAGGAATGTACATCACAGATAAAACGAAAACACTCGATAAATTTGAGTTTTCTAACCTACTCATTCCCGCAAAAGGATACCGCGTCTTGTATTCTGATAAAGCGCCTGAGCTAGGAAACAACCATCTGAGCTTCGAAATCGGCGGTAGTGGCGACGTCGTTTTATCTGCTAAAATTGGTTCTGAAATGAAGACCGTAGATTCGATCAAATACACGAAGCAATCCTACAACCAGTCATTCGGGCGTGTGCAAGATGGTAGCAAGAACTTAACATTATTCACCTCCGACACATTCGGAAAATCAAATAATGATGGCCAGGTAAACTATGTTGTAACATTTAGCAAAGAACGTGGCATGTACGACACAGGATTTGATCTCACTCTCTCATCTAAAGCAGGCACAACGCTGAAATACACACTAGACGGATCTGATCCGAGCGCAACGAAGGGCACGACTTACACGGGTCCGATAACGATCAATAAAACGACCGTTGTCAAAGTTTACGGCTACGATGCTGCTGGAAATACAGGCGTCATTTCAAGCACTTATGTTCTCCGCGACAACTATAAGAACGAGGTAACGAGCGGCTATCAATGGCAATTCAAAAACACGATCACAAGTGAGGAATACGCCAAAGGCATGAGTGATTTCCCAGTCGTTTCTGTTACCGGTGACGCGAGTGCTCTCAATGCAACGACGCAAACACCAGGAACATTCGAATTTTTAGATACGCATATGAATAGCGGCGGAACCAACTTCTTCAGCTACTCTGGAGCGAAAAAATTTGGACAAGTCAGCGCAGGTCAATACAACTCAGGCGTTTCTGTTAAGTTCCATCGCGATTACGGCGCAAAAAAGGCCAAATACAGCTTCTTTGATCCCGTACCTGGCGATGCCTTCCCTGTTGTAAATAAATTCAGTAAATTAGAGCTTAAAGAAGGCCAAGACGGTCCGCAAAACGATATTTACAACCTAGGCTATAACCGCTATGACGAGACTGTTACCAATACTCTAGCCAAACAAATGGGCAAAATTGCGCTAAGCACAAAATACGTTCATTACTTCTATAACGGCAAATATATGGGCGTAAAAACAATGCGCGAAGACTTTGGACAGAACATGTTTGAAGAATATTTCGGCGGTGACGATGATGATTACACCAAGATCCGGTTCCAAGATGGCTATTTTGTCCCTGGAATTGTCGAATCAGGCGACGGTGACACGAACATTTTGACGAAAGTAAAAGCCGTTGCGGCCGCAAAAAATTTCCAAGAATTCAAGAACTACGTGGATGTCGAGGACTTAATTAAAACGCAAATTCTATTTATGTTTGTCGATACAGAGCAAGAAGTAGACGCCGTCGTGTCCAACGATATTTTAAACGGAAGCGGCACGAAAATGAAATTCAACATCAATGATACCGATGGCGCTTTTTATAATAACGGTGGTACTGGAACTTCCCAATCGGCCCTTGCCGGTGGTGGTGGGACATATCGCTATAAATGGAATGTAGACTATGTTTCCAGACGTGGCGCGGGCGCTTTATTCGGAAGTTTTTCTGGTGATAGTACTACAGCAACAGCCGGAAATCTTGAGTTTAAAACGCTCGTAAAAGACCAAGTTCTCGCGCAAATCGGGCCCGCAAACGGTAATTTCACAGGAACAACTGGCGCTCCTTTATCTGTAAATAATGTACAGCAACTCATCCTAGACAACCAAAAAGAACTTGATTCCGCGTACAAACTCGATGCAGCTTTCATGGGCGCTAGAAGTACCATTTATAAAGACTGGCTAACGATGCAAACGAAAGTACAGAGCCAAATGACAGACCGCGTGAAATTTTCGCTTGAAATGTGGCTGAAATACAACATGGCGCATACACTGCAAAATGTAGACATCGTGACGACAAGTGCTGGCGTAACACTCGACAATCCGAACGCTAACACAGATGTTTACTATACGACAGACGGCAGCGATCCGATGGGAGCAGACGGCATCGTTTCAACGAAAGCTACGAAATACACGCCTGGAACGACACTCGACAAAACAACAACGCTTACCGTCCGCGCATTCACAACAAATAACTGGGGGCCAATGATCGATAATGCCCTCGCAGCCGAACAAGCGAAAACGGAAGCGGCCGCTAAAAAAGCAGTCTCCGAATTGTTCGCTGATAACAATCCCGCATCAGGATCACTCAAAGATACAACCGATCAAAAAGCAATTGACGCAGCCCAAAAAGCAGTCGATGCCGTATCCGATACAACAGCAAAAGCGGCTCTACAAAAGCAGTTAAATACAGCCGCAGAATTACTAAAAAGCAAGACATCAGGAAGCATTACAACGAATGATTTTTCAATCGGAAAAGATAACTATGTAAAAGGGACATACACCGGCGCCGTATCTAAAATTGGCCTCGAAATAAATGGAACATCGCTACAAATCATCAACGCGACAGGCTCACCGTACCAATATTACGCAAAAGGGAAAATTAACGCAACAACAGATATTGTGTACGCGATTGGCTATGATGCAAACGGCAAAGAACTACAAAAAACGAAGGTAAACGTACAAAAACAAACAAGCGGACAGCTAACACCGAACACCTTTTATATAGGTAAGGATAACTATGTTACTGGGCAATTGTCTGGTGATATCGCGAAAATCAGTCTAACTGTGAATGGAACTGAGGGCACAAAAATCGGCGTTACCGCACCCGATTTCAAGTATTACGCGAACAATCTGATTCGTAACCTAACCGATGTCGTGAAAATAACCGCGTATGATACGGATGGTCAAGTGCTTGATACCAAGTCAATCATCGTTGCCAAGGAAGTAACCACAACTGGCGCCATCACTTCCATCGCTACTTTTAATATCGGCAAAGATAATTACATCACAGGGCAGTTATCTGGTGACATCGCGAAAATTAGTTTAACCGTGAATAATGTGGAAAGTACGAAAATCAGCGTCACTGCGCCAGATTTCAAGTATTACGCAAACAACGTGATCCGCAACCAGACAGACATCGTGAAAATCACCGGTTATGATAACACGGGTAAACTTCTAGATACTAAAACCGTCACGATAGCTAAAGAAACGACTGGCGTTATCAACTCTGTGTCTGCCTTCAATCTAGGTAAAGACGGCTATGTGACAGGAACGTACACCGATGATATCGCACGAGTGGAGCTACAAGTCAACAACGTTACCTTGCAACGCATCAACGTAACCGATGGAATCATTAAATATTACGCAAAAACGAGCATCAAACAAACATCAGATATCGTAAAACTCGTAGGATACAATACAGCTGGTGTCGCAGTAAGTACCAAAACCGTGCCAGTCATATCTGTAAACGGTACGATCACTGCTAATCCTTTCTTAATTGGCGTAGATAGCTACGTAAAAGGGCAGTATACGGGCGATATAGTCAAAATCAGCCTCACTGTAAATGGCGCGAAACAAACAACGATCAATGTTCCAATACCAGGGCCAGATTTCCAATACTATGCAAAGACATTGATCAAAAACGAAACCGATATAGTCGTGCTAACCGCATATGACGCAATCGGCACCATACTCCAAACGAGCAATATAGTCGTATATAAATAATCTTTACTCCCTGCTAATTTTGCAGGGATTTTTTGTAGTAAATTTCCAAATATCTATCCGCACACAAATGAGAAAACAAAACCTTAATTGATAAAATAAAAAGTATTATAAAAAACTAATAATAAATACCGAATCAAATTTGTTGATGTAAAGCGGTTTAAGCAGACTCGATTTATTTATATCGAATTCAAAACAATAAACATTATAAATAACTGTTGACATTCCCTCCAATTAAGTTGATAATTTTAAGTGTGCTGTTTCACATAGCAAAAGAATCTAAGGAGGAATTATATATGTCATTAATCGGTAAAGAAATAGAAGAGTTTAATGCAAAAGCTTTCCATCAAGGTGAATTTATTGATGTTTCATCGGAGAATTTTAAAGGAAAATGGAGCGTAGTTTGTTTTTATCCAGCTGATTTCACGTTCGTTTGTCCAACTGAATTAGAGGATTTACAAGACCAATATAAGACATTACAAGACCTAGACGTAGAAGTTTACTCTGTTTCTACAGACACGCACTTCACACATAAAGCATGGCACGATTCTTCCGACGCAATCGGCAAAATCGAATATATCATGATCGGCGACCCTACGCATAAAATCTCACGTATTTTCGACGTGTTGGACGAAGAAGAAGGTTTGGCAAATCGCGGAACATTTATCATCGATCCAAACGGCGTTGTCCAAACAATTGAAATTAACGCAGATGGTATTGGTCGCGACGCCAGTACTTTAGTTGATAAAATTCGCGCTGCACAATACGTACGAAACAATCCAGGCGAAGTTTGTCCCGCAAAATGGAAAGAAGGCGCAGATACACTGAAACCAAGCCTAGACCTAGTAGGTAAAATTTAAAAATGGCATTAGATAAAGAAATCAAAGACCAACTCGCGGGCTATCTGGATTTACTGGAACAAAATATTGTTTTAAAAGTAAGCGTCGCAACAGATGAAAACTCGCAAAAATTACTCGAATTCGTCACAGAAATCGCGGATATGTCTCCAAAAATCCGTTTAGAACGCGGCTCACTTCCAAGAACACCAAGCTTTAGTGTCGAACGTGAAGATACCGACTTTGGAATTGTATTCGCCGGGATTCCGCTTGGACATGAATTTACTTCACTTATCTTAGCATTACTACAAGTAAGTGGCCGTCCACCGAAAATCAGTGATGAAGTCGCAGCCCAAATTAAAAAAATCAACGCGCCACATCATTTTGAATCTTACGTAAGTTTGACGTGCCACAACTGCCCTGATATCGTACAGGCGCTCAATATCATGAGTGTACTGAACCCGAATATCTCACATACAATGATCGAAGGCAGCATGTTTAAAGAGGAAGTAGAAGCTAAAAATATCATGGCTGTACCGACTATTTTTGAGAATGGCTCCCTATTTGGGAGTGGCCGCATGACTATCGAGCAAATCCTCACAAACATCATAGGCGAAGCAGATGCCTCTGAATTTGAAGATAAAGAACCGTTCGACGTCCTCGTTATTGGTGGCGGTCCAGCAGGTGCCAGTGCCGCGATTTATGCCGCGCGTAAAGGGATTCGAACTGGAATCGTAGCCGATACATTCGGTGGTCAAGTTTTAGAAACGTTAAGCATCGAGAACGTGATCGGCACAAAATATACAGAAGGTCCAAAACTGATTGCGCAGATTGAAGAACACGTGAACGAATACGGCGTTGATGTGATGAAACAAGTACGCGCCAAAAGCATTCAGAAGAATGAAAACGTGGAAGTAACGCTCGAAAATGGCGCTATTTTAACGACTAAAACAGCAATTATCTCGACTGGTGCAAGATGGCGTAACGTTGGCGTTCCTGGTGAACAGGAGTTCAAAAATAAAGGCGTTGCATATTGTCCACATTGTGATGGTCCACTTTTTGAAGGGAAGAATGTCGCTGTTGTCGGCGGTGGAAACTCTGGCATTGAGGCGGCGATCGATCTCGCTGGTACCGTGAAGCATGTCACTGTACTCGAATTTATGCCGGAATTAAAAGCCGACGAAGTTTTGCAGAAACGTCTTTATTCCTTACCAAATGTCACTGTTTTGAAAAACGTACAAACGAAGGAAATTACAGGACAGGATAAAGTCGATGGCATCACATATGTGAACCGCGAAACAAGCGAAGAAGTCCATGTGGATGTAGAGGGAGTCTTCATCTTGATTGGCCTCGCGCCGAACACGGAATGGCTTGGAGACGATATCGAGCGTAATAAAATGGGCGAGATTATAACGAACAAACACGGCGAGACAAGCGTTCCCGGTGTATTCGCAGCTGGGGATTGCACAGACAGCGCCTATAAACAAATCATTATTTCGATGGGCTCTGGCGCTACCGCAGCACTCGGCGCATTTGATTACATGATTCGTAACTAGAATATTAATACACGAAAAGAGACACGTGAAACCTACCGCTACAAATAGGTTTCACGTGCCTCTTCTTATTTTAAAATCTTAATCTTCCCGCGAATGCCGCCGCCATACATACACTATTCCTAGCAAGATAACCACGCTCACCCCAATAATATACCATATCGTATCATTCGACTCAGTTAACGTTGCAGTATCGTTCAATTTCGTTGCTACCTCGCTTGTTATCTCAAAAGGTTCCTCCCATTTCCAACTTCGATTATCCGATGCCATCACCATCTTCAAGCGATATTTCCCTGGCTGGAACCTCTGATTATTCCAATTAATACTGAAATCAAAGTTAGAATTCGGCGCCATGCGTAATCCATACTCTTTCGTCTCATAAAGTAACTTTTCGCTACCTTCTCGGTACACGTGCGCATCCACTGCTAAATTTGGTAAAATCATCGGTTTCGGATTCTGTAAATTGACTTTCAACACGTTGCGATGGTTATCCTGGGCCAGTTTGATCCCATTCAATTTCATATCCGCTTTCACTTCCGCGCTGTTCTCAGAAATAATCACACCTACGATATAATCACGCTTTATTTGAGTATCCTTTTCAGAAATATGAATTCCACCTAGAATCACACCACTAAATGGCTTGCTAGGCGTCGTTACTTTCACTTTCAACGTCTTGCTTTGCCTGGCTGGAATCGTTACTTCTTTCGGAAGCTCTGCCATTTCCGAGAAGGGATATCTCAATGTCTCATCCTTTTTTATCGCGGTATTATCATAATCAACCAAGCCTTTATTATTCGTTGTCGCCGTGCGCGCGCTCGTTTCTACCGTTAGCGGATCGTCCCGCCCATTTGACAGCAAAACTTCAAGTACCTGCACCTGCCCTGGTTCCACCCGTAAATCAAAATACGTTTTTGACTTATCAATCTGGTTATCAGGAATAATTGCCGACACGGAGAAATTCGTTTTTACCGCCTGCACTATTTCCGTATGTATAAAAGTAGCTCCAAATATCACACTAGTAACTATCATTAGTAGCACACTTTTTTTCATCGTTTACACCACCTATATTTGATCTCTATCCACAAAAATGGGCAATGCTCTTTTCAAATAAGCAGCATTGCCCAAGATCGAACTTTTAAAATTTTATCATCATGGCGTATCGTTGATTGTCCATGTTAGCGTCGAGGTATACGTTTCACCAGCAACTTTTTTAGCTTCCGCTGGCACGTGTAATTTCACGCTTTTATTTGTATCTGTGTTACTCGTTCCTGAGACAGTTCCGAATGAATTTACCCAAGTTCCCATCCCTTTATCAGCTTCTGCGCTAACAAGAATTCCTGGCGTCGTGCCCACTACTACTTCTGGCGTCACAGTTCCTGGCGTTAAGGTTGGGGCCATCGATGAGCTTAGTTTAGCATCCGACAAAGTCAGTGTCGCACCTGTTAATTCTGCACCTGTACTGTTTTCAAAAGCAGTTCCAGATACCGTTAAATTCCACCCAGCATTGGAGCCTCGGTTATCCGTCACTTGTACATAGTGTGGCACATATTTTTTAGCGCCTACGGGAGCACCACTATCATCGATTGGTTGTAGCTCTGTGAATAATGCATAATAATCTTTCGCCGCCCCAGAAATCGTTTGTTCCCCAAAATTTATTTGAGAGGCAAAATCGATGCGCAATGGTCCAGTCGATGGATTTACTGGATCAGTTGGCGTTACTGGTTTCCCCGGATCAGTTGGGTCGGTTGGCGTCGTCGTTCCAGTATCATCCGCTTGGAACAATACCTTCGCATCAGATGACGTATCGTTGTCCGCGGCGAATGCAGTTAGACCTGTGATGGATAGAGATGCTACCATTACCGTGCTTAAAGTTGCTACTTTTAAAAGTTTCATGTTTAAAATTCCCCCTTTGAATTTGTTGAAGATATTATACGGCACCCCTTGCCGATTTAGCGCCTCAATATGCATGTAAACAGAGTGAAAATGTAATCCATCAGTGGCTCTTAAGCCACTGAGTTTGGTATTTTGAAAGGCTGGTGTCTCAATGAATTGGTGTTGATTGGGATTACGGCACTTTCAGGTCTAGCTTCTGAAGCCAACTCCTCGTAAACTTCACGCCCTCCACAAAAACCAAAATCGGGTTTTTACTGCGGCCGCTCCAGTTTTTTTCGGAGCTGAGCGGGCTTCTTACGCTTTTCGTGGGATCTAGCTTCTGAAGCCAACTCCTCGTAAACTTCACGCCCTCCACAAAAACCAAGATCGGGTTTTTACTGCGGCCGCTCCAGTTTTTTTCGGAGCTGAGCGGGCTTCTTACGCTTTTCGTGGGATCCAGCTTCAACGGCCAGTCCCTCGAAATTTTCGGTGCCTCCGCAAAAGTCGAAAGTGGACTTTTACTGCGCCCCCTAACAAATTTTTTCGGGTCTAACGGGCCGTTTCTGCTCTTTGTAGGATCCAGCTTCAACGGCCAGCCCCTCGAAATTTTCGGTGCCTCCGCAAAAGTCGAAAGCGGACTTTTACTGCGCCACCTAACAAATTTTTTCGGGTCTAACGGGCCGTTTCTGCTTTTCTATTAGTCCGGTGTATCTGTCAACGTCCATGTCAATGTCGACACGTATTTGCTGCTTGCTACTTTCTTCGTTTCTCCTGGGATTGCTAGTGTTACGCTATCATTTTCAGAGTCTGCATCTTGGCCTGTTACTGTTCCGAATGTGTTTGTCCATACGCCCATCCCTGTGTCTTCTGGTGCGTTGATCACATCTTGGTTTACGCTATTGCCAGATAGGGTTACGGCTGCGAAATTAGCTGGTCTTGCTGTATTTGTCGAGTTCAATCTTGCGTCTTTAAATGACAGGACTGCACCTGTTAATTCGTTCGCGCCTGCTACAAATTGGTCGTTGCTCACTTGTAATTTCCAACCTGCGTTTGAACCGCGGTTATCTGTCACTTGTACGTACGATGGGACATATTTCTTCGTAACGCCATCGCTTGTTAAAACTTCATCATATTTTGCTTTGTAGGTCGTATCGCTACCTGAGATTACTTGTTCACCAAAATGAACATTCGAAATGTAATCAATACGTAGTGGACCTGTTGTTGGTGTTGGTTTATCTGGATCGGTCGGTGTTACCGGTTTACCTGGATCTGTCGGATCGGTTGGTGTTGTTGGCGTTGTTCCATCATCTTGCTTGAACGTAATGTCCCCTTTTGAAGTTGTCGATCCTACTTCTGCTGCCAGTGTTGGTGCCGTGTAAGTAAGTGTTCCCCCAAGTACTACAATCCCTGCTAATGCTAATTTCCCTAATTTATTCATTGTTTTAATCTCCTTTTAATTTGAATTTGTTGAAGCTTTTATTAGTGAACATGTCATCCGCTTTTTAATCTGGGACATCCCCTAATGTCCAAGTCAGCGTCGTCTTATACAGTCCTTCTACTTTCGGTACTTCACCTGGTACATCAAGTGTTATACTTCGTTTTCCGATTGCTGCGCTCGCCCCGTACAGGTGAACCCAAGTCCCCATGCCTTGGTTTTCAGCTGCTGAAATAGCTTCGGACGCGTTTGCACCAGTGGAATCCAGTGTGATAGCTTTCATCCTCGGCTTGTTTAGGGAGCCAACTTTGACGCTATCTGCTTTTGGATTGTTAAATTTTAAAATCGCGCCTTTTAAAGTATGCGTTCCATTTTTAAAAGGGCTATCTTGCTTAACTGTTAATTTCCAACCTGCGTTATTTCCGCGATCATCTGTGATCTGAATATAGTTCGGTACGGCTTTTATTACACCAGTAGAGTTAATCTTAATATGATCGCTATCGGCATAATACGTGATATCATTTCCGCTTATTTTTTGCTTGCCAAAATGGATATTCGAAATGTAGTCAATACTTAACGGGCCTGGCGTTGGTGGGTTGACGTCTGGATCGGTTGGCGTTATTTCATGCCCACCACCTGGTAACGTCGGATCAACTGGTTTGTGAATCGTTGTACCACGCTCTAAAATAATATCTCCCTTTGACGTGGTACTTGCCGCAAAACTCGGCTGGATCGCTATTCCCAATGTCCCGATTGACACAATAGTTATGCAACAGGCCAATTGGATGCCCTTTTTCATGGCGTCACTCCTTTCATGTTTCCCTTTTTCTATTAAATTGGTGAATCTAATAACTCCCAGATTAATGTGGTGCTGTAATTGCCTTCATATTTCTTTGTTTCTCCAGGAACAGTGAGCTTAATGCTACTCTTCCCTTCATTTACGTCGCCACCAAACATACTTACCCATGTTCCAGTTCCTTGGTCCGCCTTCGCAAACATCACTTGGGAGGATTCCCCGCTCACTGGATTAAGTTCGATATTTTTATTAACAATCGGTTCATTCCCATGGGACGGTGAAGCGAGCTTTGTATTTAAAAGGGTCAATTGAGCACCTTCTAAAACATGATTACCATTCTTTAGTTGGCTGGCTTGTTTTACATTGAGTTGCCAACCTCCGTTATTGCCTCTATCATCCGTCACTTGTACATAGTTCGGCACTTCCAGTTGCTTGCCATCTTCAAGTTGGATGACTTGCTCTAAATTAGCGTAGAAAGTGACATCTTTATCGGCTATTTTATGTTTGCCAAACTGAATACTCGAGGCATAGTCAATGCTAAGCGGCCCCGGCGTTCCCGGTTTTCCTGGTTTCACAGGTTTTACCGGTTTCGTTGGATCAACAGGATTGACTGGGGGCACAATTTCGACCTTCCCTTCCAAAATCATATCCGCCTTAGATTTATAGGCAGCAGCTAACGTTTCGCCACTGTACATCCCAAAACTAGCCAACACAAGCGGGACGACTAACACCCATTTTAATTTGCTATACATGTGTCCGCCCCCTTTTTGCCTTCCGAAACAGTAGATAGATTCCCAAAAGAACAAATCCTGCACCAAAAATAATTGGACTCACACTAGCGGTATCTCCTGTTTCGGGCAACGCACCGGTACCGTTATTTTGGCCCGTATCTGTGCCACCTGATGGCGTATTTGTATCCGTTGGAGTAGGCGTTTCACCACCACTATTTGTATTATCACCTGGCTTGTTGGTAGTCGGTTCATATCCTTCAAAAGTGAGTCCGACATCTGACTCATAACTTGCGGCCAGAACAGGTTGGTTAACAAATAGGAAAGCACCAAACGCTGTAATGACAAGAAGCATCATAATTTTTCGCATCGTTTTCCCCCCTTATCATGGTCCGTTTTCGAGTGTCCATTCAATTTGAGTGGTGTATTCCTTATTTGCTTTTACCGTACCTGGTTCGATGTCGAGTAAAATACTTTGAGCTTGGTTTGGGGCCATATCGATCACTTTAACACCTTCGATACCTGTCTTATCTTCGTAAACTGGTGTCGCTGTTGTATTTAAAGGAATATCCGTGATAGTACCGAGTTGATCTTTTTGGCGTACAATCAACGCATTTACCACTTCTTCACCATCTTGCGTTTGTAAATTTTGCGTCAATTTCGCCGATAACTTCCAATCTGAGATCACAGCGCGTGTGTCTTCTACCGTCACTTTCAAATCAGATTCTGGCTCAATAATTTTCTTTTTCGAACTAATTGTTGGTGTTCCAAACGAGATATCTTGTGTGATATCTTTAAACTCCAATGTTCCCGCTTTGACAGTCACGACCACCGTTTTTTCAAGGCCTTCTACGCTAACTTTCACGTTATACGTTCCAGGTGTCTTCGATAAACCACCTCTATCCGTTACCAGAACTTGCGATGTGATATCCTGACCACCTGGTACAGCCCAAGCCTTAACATTACCTTGCGTAAGAATCATTTGGTCTACAGCTGCTGGTGTTGTAGGGAAATCCTTACCGAAAACGAGAAAGTCTTGCGCTTGAAGCATCGCTTTATCGTTTGTTGTAATCGATGAATCCTTCACAAAAACTGGAATCGTAATCACGACCGCGTTATTCGCACGATCACGAACCTGAACCTCCGCTGTTGTATACCCAACTACCGAAACATCTGGTTGTTTTGTAATCGTATAGGTGATATTATCATCGCCATTTCCCCCGTTATCTTGCACATTTTGAACAAGCGATTTGGCATTTGTCGTGAACGTTTCTCCCACATTTACCACCTGTATTACCGGACTTGCCGTTGGTGGCGTGGTATCAGAGACAGTGACCGCGTTTGACGCAACACTTTCATTTCCCGCGGCATCCGTTGCTTTAGCAGTATATACAACATACGGAACTAACGGCTGACTTCCCGCTGGCACCGCGATACTATAAGCACCAAGCGCCGTAGCTTGACCAGATGCTAATAACACATTTCCTGGTCCATAAATTTTAACCGTGGAATTAGCTTCTGCGGTTCCTGAAATGGTTGTATCTTTGTCTTTTATCGCATTTAAAACTGGTGCATCAGGCGGTGTCCCATCTTTTACGACCTTGGTTGCTGCGGCATTTTTCCCATTTAGATAAGCCGTTGCAGTGATCGATTCACCTGTCGTGAAATATTTATTCGCAGGTAATGAATAAGTGAAATTCCCAGAAGCATCCGCTTTTACATGATAAAGTGTTGCATCATTAATACTCTGAGCAGGAACAGTTCCCGCTGGAATCACCGTCGAGCCGCTAAAAATTACCCAAGCGCCCGGATTCGTAACACCGGTAATCACGTGACTGTCGTTTTGCGTTTTGTTATCCGTCAAATCATTCATTATGACCGCAACATCTGGAATGTACTCAAACAAGACACGTTTGAAATTCTGCGTTCTGAAATTCGCTCTAAAATCATCTTGAACAGCTGCTGTCAAAGAACTACCCGCTGCTGTCGTAACGTTATCACCGTTGTAGCTAATACTCATGCCATACATCGGATTCCATTCTTTCGTAGCACCCGTGTTCCCAGTCGATCCCACCGTATTCCAGGCCAGTACCCGCTGAACATCGACATTCAGTTTCCCAGTATTACCATACATATAAATGAGGCGGCTGAGAGCATTCGTATTATTTAGATTCAAATCAACACTCGCCGCATCCGCAAATTGGAACGTGGCATTGAGACCGATATAAATTAATTGTTTATTACCCGTTCCATCACTATACACATTAAAAGTTGCTTTTTTACCAATAACGAATTTACTGTTATTCCCTGCATTAACGATATTTGTTACCGAGTTTCCTGTATTTTCTGATCGCACCGTCAATTTCGCATCATTCTGAACAGTTATACTAGCACCATCACCAAGGTAAATACCATGCCTAGATGGCGTCAATACACCTTTTGTATTAATATTTAGCTCTCCGCCAGATTCCACTAATATTTTACTACTAGCACCATCCGCACGTATTCCACCACGACCACTCGCGGAATCCGTATTAATATTAAACTTCCCGCCATCATGGATACTGATATTCCCTTGTGTTGCAACGGTCGCATAAATCGAGTTCCCCTCACCGATATTTCCATAAGACGTAACATCGATAATTGCATTTTTAGCAACATCTACATTCCCACCAGCATAAAGTAGAAACGCCCCAGCATCGAGTGTATTCCCAATATAATGCGAACCTTCTAAAAAGTTCATATTCGTAGCTTCAAAATTCACTTGATTACTCGCTAAAGTAGGTACTGTAATCCCTTGAGAATTCACATAACTCGCGACCATTCGACACTCTACACGTCCAGCAATATCAATATCTGCCTCATAAGAAGCGGTGATTTGAGCACCAGTATAGGTCACATTTTCATATCTTATTTTCCCATAACCGCGTACCCCAGTAAGTCTGATAGGTCCATAATAATTTCGTCCGAATATTTTAATATCTTTAATTGTCAGATTCATCGGAGCAGCCTGACTTATAGCGAAGTAAGCGCTAAGACCCGCAAAATCTACCGTATGATTATTCCCGTTTATCACAAGATTCGGTCTAGTTGTAAACCATTGATTAATTTCGTTCCCATTAGCATTAACCATGAAATCCTGCGTTATATTAATGACTGAAATATCCTTGTTGTTAAGCGCTGCTCGTAAAGTCGTATCATCAAAAACATCCATTTCACCTGCTGCTCTCGCTGCCCGACCAGTTGCTTTTTGCTCCGATTCCGCCTTAGTTTCTTCTTCAATAGGCGCTACAACTGGATTAGCATCTTTCTTAGGTGCCACAACTTCTTGCGCATCCTCGGCATCTTTCTTCTCGTCAGCCACACCTGTTATCACTAACTCATTGGAGAGGTAAGTTTGTTCGTCCATCACCTTATTTGCAATAACATGGAATTCACCCGAACTACTCACTTGTAAAACAATTTTCCCCGAGTATAGCGGCTTATCACCAGTTTGCTCTACTTTCACGAGCCGCTCTTTCTCATCAAATGTGAAAACGTCCACTCCATCATTCTCAGCAATCGTCTTCTCCTCATCAAAAGTTAGACCCTCTGGAATAACAAAATTGAGCGCACTACTACCTTCCTCGTTATCCATATCTCCAGATTTATCGTCAAAATTAATAACAACAGATTGATCCAATTGCACTTCGGTCAAATCCGTTGTTATCTCAATGTAAGTATTCTCTTTTGACTGGTTGGAAAGAATGGCGCCCAAACTTTCTAGCGGGCCGAGTGTGATAAGTCCCACGACAAGAAACACAATTAACGTCCTTACGATATGTGTTTTCCCCTTCATAGACAGCTGTCCCCCTTTTTTCATAATAAGATTATTTTTTCAGTACTTTATAAAAAAATAATAATTTAATTCAATATTCCCCGATTCATACATAGTCAAACCCAATTTATAATATATTTTTTCCGTTTTTCACAATCTCTCGTTCACAACTTTATAATACCACATTTGTAATAAAATTCACCCTTTTTGCTCGAAAATGATATTTTTTTCTCTTTTCCAGACAAAAATTAGACACAAAAATGATAAAAAAACATCTTATAATTCACATACTGCATTTGACAAAAAGAGTCTTTCGTGATAAGAAGAAAACGATATAATTATAAAGTACACTATTTTCTAAAAACTATGTGAATTTACATACCCCTATATATAAGTGCTTTTTTATAATTAAATCGAATATTAAATTATTTTATATCTTAATAACAAAACTAACATATCTTGAATTCTGCTAATATATCACCCCTATTTTCCCACATCAAATTTATTTCAAAAAAATTAGGAGCCTATTTCCCTATCAGATTTTTCCCTGATAGAAAAATATAGACTCCCATTCACAATTTCTTATTTCCACTCACGCGCTAAGAATTCTTCGCTATCGGGATCGGATCCTGTACGTTTGTCTTCATTCAGCGCATCAATCTGCTCCATATCCGCAGCACTCAAATCAAAATCAAATAAATCAATATTGCTACGAATCCGTTCTGGTGTCACAGATTTAGGAATAATCACCGATCCATTATTCAAATGCCAACGCAAAATCACCTGCGCAACCGTCAAATCTCGAGCCTCCGCAATTGATTTCAATACAGGATTATTCAGCAACTCCCCACCTTTCGCGAGTGGCGACCAAGCTTCATGCACAATATCCTGACTTTCTAAATAAGATCTCAACGGTTTTTGCGATAATAGCGGGTGCATTTCGATCTGATCAATCACTGGTTTTTCATTCGCCGTCGTAAACAAATTTTCTAAATGATGTTGATGAAAATTACTCACACCAATCGATTTCACCAATCCCTCATTATACAATCGCTCCATTGCACGCCAAGAATCCTTATAACTTCCCACTGGCCAATGAATCAAATACAAATCTAGATAATCCAGTTGCAATTTTTTCATAGAAGTTTCAAAAGCACGCAACGTCTCATCATAACCATGATCCGCGTTCCACAGCTTCGTCGTAATCGTTAATGTTTCACGTGGGACATCGACTTCCCGAATCGCGCGCCCAACAAACTCCTCATTCTCATAGACCTTCGCCGTATCAATCGCCCGGTACCCAGCATCCACAGCAATCTGAATCGCCTCAACAGCTTCCCGCTCATCCGCCATTTTCCAAACCCCAAGCCCAACAAGCGGAATCTCCTGTCCATTATGAAACCCCTTCGTATCCGCACTTCTCAACTCCATATCAAAAACTCCTTCCACACTAACATTCCCCTCCAGTATAGACCTCCTCTCCCTATATTCCAACTAATAAACACAAAAAGAAGCAGGAGGCCATGTTCTCCTCCCACTTCTCTATAAATCACCAATCACGATCCCCCGCAAAACTGGAGCGGGACGACAAAGACGAGTACATGCACGGAATGTACGACATTGACAAAACTATTTTAGTAGGTAAATTTTCTATATAAAATCGTTCATCTCGCCATACCTCGTAAACATTTTACACCAAGAACAATAAATATTAAGCCTGGGCCTACCCAAACCAAAGGATATCGATAACATAAAATAAAACCAATCATACCAATAATTATAAATATTGTTCCAGTCAATTTGACATTTGCTTCTAAAGAAAACACATTTTTGAGCACGATTCCAGATAAAATCAGCATTATTAAGCTAACAATAATTCTGCCTACCAGAAAAAAACCACTTGCTTCCCCAACGAACCAAACGATTAAAGTAATTATTAAAAATATACTTGATATCAAAATGCCAAAAATACTTCCTATTGTCCCTAATGCGCTTTCCGCAGATCTATTTATTATAATTCTTCCTTTCTCTTTACGTTTCTTTAATAACTTAAACAACGTAATTGATGACTATCGATATAACACACACATTTGTTTTTCAGTCTGCTTCCATTCTAACACGCTATTATTAAAACATAATCATCCAAAAATTTATTTATTTTCATTTTACGACTATTTTTCACACTTTTGTCATTATTAATTAGGATTTTATGTAGTCTGGTGCAATTAACTCTTACTCGAAAAAGCCATAAACCGGCATTTAATATAAAAACTCCATTCCATCAGCGAACTACAAACAAATTATAGAGCGAATATCGACATGTAATGAAACAAAACTCAAAAAAGCAGGAGAGTCAAATTCCCTCTCCCACTTCTCTATAAATCACCAATCACGATCCCCCGCAAAACTGGAGCGGGACGACAAATGCTTAATTTCTAGGCAAAAGCGAGTACCGAAGCGGAGCGTACGACTGTACGTGAGCATCGGAACGGAGCTTTTAACGACGAAAGTGAGCGTTTGTCGTCACGCGACAAGCTCCCAAGGGCCCCATTGTTCAGCCCCTGGCACATCACCTTGTGTCCACCATTTTGCTTTATACGTATGACCATTGTAAGTTACTTGATCATTTTGATTGTAAACCGCTGTAGAACTCCACGTACCTGTTCCAACTGGCGGTGTTACTGTACCAGCTTTTGTTGTTACGGAAAGCGTCGCGCTTGTTGGCGAAACGTTGCCCGCTGCGTCATACGCTTTTACAGTATACGAATAAGCTGTTGAAGCTGTAAGTCCTGTGTCTGTATAAGTTGTTCCAGAAACAGTCGCCACTTCTGTACCATTGCGATACACTTTGTAACCTGCTACGCCTACATTATCCGTTGCGGCTGTCCAACTTAATGGAACCGCCACATCTGTCACGTTCGCTGCTACTGTTGCTAAATTCGTTGGAGCTGTTGGTGCTACTGTATCGCTAGGATCAGGAACAACCGCGCCTCCACCAAAAATAACTTGTTTGCCAAGCTCTGTACCTGTTTTAGACATGCGTTGTGTTAGAGAAATATTCGCAATGTTGCTCACGTTTACAGACGTTAGGTTCGATTTCAAACGGAATGTATACGTTGCGCCTTGCGGAATTTCTTGTCCATCGAAAACGGACGCTAAATCGACGGTTGTGTAGCCATTTGCTGTAGCTACTGTGCCTGCTTTATAATCCCCTGATGTCAATGTTTCGCCAGCTTTGACAGGAATATAAAACTTCGGTAGTTTCACAGTTTCTGCTGCAAATTCAGTTGCTTTTAGAACTTCATTTGTTTCGTTTGCTACTTCTTTATTTTTGATTGTGATTTCATAACCAACGCCATTTTCGCTGTACGGCGCTACTGTTGCTTCAACGTTTAAGTTGGAATAGATGATTGGGTTAGCAGCAAGTGCCGCTGAGCCGAATAATCCTTGTTTAATTGTTTTTGTTAACTCATCACGTTTTGTCGAGGTTGTTTCTTTATCTTGGGACTGCATCCACGAAATCATACCGCCAAGATTATTATCCTTCACATATTTCGCTTTTTCTGCAATAGAACGGACATTGTCATACGTGTAGAATTCGCCAGTTGTTTTACTGTACAAGTATGGCGCTTTTGCCACGTCATCCCAATACTCGACTAGCGTTGGCGATTTAGCTTTCAAAGCATCGATGCTCTTATACGCCCAAACTCCACCTGCACGACCACCGTCACCAGTAGCTAATGCTTTTTCATTTGGCGCGCCATATGTTGCACCGAGATCAGCATCTTTGTTATTTTTTTCTGCGGCTTGGAAAAGTCCTGGTTGCGTTGTGCTCGTGCCTGCTGCAACCTTGTTCCATCCACGTGTATAGAATGCCGCGCCGACAACGATTTTATTCGATGCTGCACCTTTACTCTTCAGATATTTCACAGTTTGATCGACAGAGAATCCATCGTTATAATTAGGATCTGCTGGATTGCCGTAAAGCGCTGTGTGATGCGCACTATTTGGAGTCCAAGCCCCGTTCATATCGTATGTCATGATATTCGCAAAATCAACAATATTGAAAAGTTTCTCTACGTCCACACCGTTTGCAAGTGTGCTTTGAGCTGCTGGCAACGCTACGGTTAACTCATATTTTTTCTTCACATCTACGCCTTGCTTATCTAAAGCAGTACGCAAATCTTGAAGTAACGTAATATAGTTTTGTTTATCCGCAGGTTTGGCATTCGGAGTTCCTTCATCGTTCTTGTTATCCACTAAGTCAGCGGCACGAACCGATGCTGGGTACTCCCAATCTAGATCCACGAAATCCATATTTGTATATTTGATAAATTTCATAACATTGCTTACAAAATTAGCACGCGCTGTAGCATTTTCTCCAATTGCAGAGAAGTCACCAGATTTCGACCAACCACCAATAGAAACACCAATCTTCATATTAGGGTTTTTCGCTCTTAAATCTTGTAACGCGTTTAAAATACCCGCATTTGCTCCGCCCCATTGAACTCCATCTTGTCCAACCGGTGCGCCAACTGCCGCATCTTTATCAGTGAATTTCAAGTTTCCACTACTATCGAAATCAAGAAACGCAAAGTTTAGATGTGTCAATTGCTCTGCTGGTATATCTTTCGGATAAAACTGACCTTCCCCGCCCCAAATGGACCAATCTCCATAATACATAACATTTCTAGTTTCCGTTGTGCTGGCGGCTTTAGCTTTGACAGAAGAATTCCCTACATTACCTAGAACGGATGATGCAAATAACGAAACGACTAACAACAACACTGAGACTACACTAATTACCCTCTTTGTTACCTTTTTCATTTCTTCACCTCTTCATAATTTTTACGTTCTGCTTGCGGTAAGTTTACTTTCTCTGCTTTTCAAAACCCAGAATTTCAAAAATCCCCCGTTAGATCCCCCTCTTATTGTGTACTAAATCCTGGATACTTATGTAAGTTGCAAGTATCGTGCCAAGAAGAAAGCGTTAACAATGCGGTTCAAAAAGAAATATATGTTACACACACCACTTACACTGTCTGGATTTATTTTACACAGGTTGGATTATTATTGTAATTATTACCTTGTAAAGTGATAGAAATTTAACTAATTTGCTCCGAAAAATTATATTTCCTTTCAAAAAAGAAGACTCCACCATGAATCTGGAGAATCTTCTTATGTATTAATATTTACTACTATTGGCCATTCTGGTTTCTCCCATGTTATAAACTGGATTAACCTCCTCTTGCCAGCCGTCCCATTCCGCCAAAATCCAGCCTTTGCTATCAAGAATTTTTCCTACAGCCATCATTTTTTTTCGCATTCCACATAGATACTCCCTCGTGCACCCAAGGTATTGCGCTATTTCTTGATGTGTTAGTATGGAAGGAATTTCGCAAGTATTGTCTTTTGTCACGGTGCCTATTTCTTCACCGGCTTGATGCAATAAAATGATTAGCCTCCGTTCCAATGATTCTAAAAAACCATCCATGCGACGAACTACGGCGAGCATTCTTTCTTGTAGTACAAGCTCTCGTCGACCTTGTACTGATCCAATGCCATCATTTTGAATAAGCATAAGTTGAACCTGAGACCTGGCCTCATAACGAAAAATACTATTATCTGTCGCAATAAAATCCCCCGTACTCATAAAATTGATAAGTTGTCTGCTTAGTCTGCAAATGAGATATCCCGACAAAACAATATAATCCCCTTGTTCTCTCAAAACATCCCCCTTCTTTAACGTTACAATAGTAGGTTTTTCCACTATATACCCTCCTCAAAATCATCTTCATTAGCTACTTCTTTAGATAACGACATCATGTATAACACCGCCATCATCACACTAACAATACTCCCAGATACTAATAACGTATCCACTGGACTTGTACATAAAGCATATAAAAACGGAAAAACAACCATTAATTTAATTTTGAAATCTCCGCTTGTAGATCGTATAATCGCAAAAACAGTTACAATAAATAGTACGATTAAAATTATAACGCCAAGTAGACCAGTCTCACCAATAATCATCGCCCAATATGAATCTGTGATGAATGATGGATTAATGCTAGACAATCCCCACACACGCGATATCTGATATTCCCAATAAAGCGGTGAATAATGAAGGCGTGAGGCGTTCGATCCGAACATACCAAGTCCCGCTCCAAATGGCGCATGCTTCTCAGCAATCTCAACAGATGTTCGTAATAACACACCACGTGCCTCCATATTACCCGCTCCAAATTGATCCGCAATTCGCTCCCAGCTAAACCATGTAAGAAATCCCCCAAGTAAGACATATACATAAGCTGGTAAACGTTTGATGTATGGAAATAATAGCAGTAATAGAAACAAGCATACATAGATACCAATTGCTGTACTTCTTCCCGCCGTAAAAACTAAACCTAAGTTTAATAGAAGATAAACATATGGCAATCGCGTTTTTTGAATCAATGAGAAAAACACCATCAATACTGTAAATAAAAGCACGACCATACTAAAAGGCGCCGGATGGCCGAACCCATAGGCATACGTTGACATGCCGAAGCGAATATCGAAACCTGTCATAATCGGAAAAACTAAATTCAATACATAGGCCGCCGAACAAACGAGGCTAAAACTCCAAGCAATACGTTTCATCCACAGTATCGTGCTTTTAAATTTCGTGTTTTTCAGCAATATTCGCCCACAATAAAACATCAATAAAAACTTTGTCATACCGAAAAAAGTGTATACTTGCATCAAAATTGTATTATGCGCCCCGTTGAATAGATTAGGGATAAAAGCAATGAGGCCAAAAAGACTACATAATAAAAGCGTTACGATCGCCCAAACATCTAGTGATTTGACCTGTCCTTTTTCAAGAAAAAGTAGCTTGATAGCCGCCGCCACGATGAAGCCAAAGACAATAATTTCTGTAATGTAGCTTAGTGCAGGACTCATCGATTCCAATAAACTGGAGAATATCGCTAATAAAAAGAGAATCATAAACATCATCATGTGGGGTTCGCCACATCCTTTCTACCTATTCCGCTAGTTGCGTCGCGCGTCGAATAGCTAATTTTTTACGAATCACAAGACCTTGACAAACTAGAAGTCCCAGCGCAAACATACCTTGTATCCACCAATTCGGAAGGTCACACACTGATACATAAACACTTTGTAAGAAAAGTAGCAGGAAACTTAGCCAAAATAAGCTTTTAAATTCGATTTGTTTGAAAAAATGGGTTTGCTTCATGCGCAGTAACCAGGTGACAAGGAAGCCGACAAGCGTTGCAATGGAAGCGCCGATAATTCCGATGAATGGGATGAGTAAGAACGATAGACTAATATTGATAACGCCACCTTTTAACGTGGTCAGAACCAATTGTTTCGTCTTCTTCTCCGCCATATAGGATACTTCTAAAAAACTGGAAAAGCTGGATAGTGTCACGGCGATAAGCAGGAACGGGACAAATTGCCACACATTTTGGAAAGCGCTCGAAAATAAAACACTCGACATCGGTTGGACAATCAGTAAGATAATTCCTGTCGTGATAAAAAACAAACTGGAGAAAATCGTGAAAACTCCTGCAAAAAAGCCATCATTGCTTTTAATTTTATCCCCAATTGCCGTAATGCTCCATGCTTGGAAAAACACGGTATTTAGCATCGATAATAAGCTAGGGATTTTAGCAGCCACTGTGTAGAGCCCATTTGCTGCCACGCCGAGGAAAAAAGTTAAGATGTAGCGATCGGAGACCTGCATGACCCACCACAAAACCGCGTTGGGAATGAGAGGAAGAGAATAGATGAGCATCTTTTTAAGCAATTTTTTGTTGATAGCTCGAAAAGAAAAGAGGCGGTACAGTTTAGCCCCGAGGAAGAGAAGGACGGTGTTGAAGCCAAACGCGAGTAGATTCGCATATAAGTAACCAGCGACACCAAGATCCAGATATTTCAAAAATACGACGTTCGCAATGAGTAGTAGCAAGGACATCAGTAAACCCGAAACGGAATACAGAATCAATTTCCCATCCGCTCGCACTTGTTGTTGAAATAACGTGTTCCACAGCTGAACGAGCAGCAAAAGGAGAAATAGCCAATAGTAATTCTGGATCAGTGGGATATTTTTCAAAAGCGGTGTCAAGAGAAGGAGGACCAAACCTGCGATTAAAAGGATGGCGCACCCGGAACTAAACACCTGCTTTTTACTTGCTTTTTCCATTGTATAGCGAAACACACCGTCCGCGATGCTAAGCGTCACAATCGGAATTAAAATCGAGACGGTCATCATGATAACATCGGCTTGGCCGTATTCTGCTGGTGATAAGTAAAAAGTATAGAACGGAACGAGAAGAAAGATCATGAACTTGCTTCCCATACTACCCAGCCCAATGATGAATGTATTCCAACCTAGTTTTTTATAACGATGCATAATACCAGCCATTCCTTTTCCATACGTAGATTTTTAGTTATTGCCGTAATAGTAAGCTTTCATTTTCATGTTTGTATTATTAAAAATCGTTCCAATCACTTTGGTTCCAGCGACTTCCAATTTTTGCAACGCTTTTTTGGCATTTTCTTGTTTCGTATAATTATTTCGTACAATTAAAATCGTTCCGTCCACCCATGAAGCTATTGTCTGTGCATCGGCAACGGCCATAACTGGTGGCGTATCAATAATAATCCGGTCGTACTCCGCGTAAAGTTCCTGATACAGCTTCTGCATCTTCACAGAATTAAGTAGCGCCGCGGGATCTGCTGGCGTAATACCCACAGGAAGTACAGATAAATTCGGCACATCCGACGGCACAATCGCCTCTTCTACCCCAACGACTCCTTGCAAAAATCCAGTCAAACCGTACGAAGAATAGCACTCTGGAAAAATCTTATGAGCTGTTGGTTTTCGTAAATCGAGATCAATAAGTAATGTTTTTTTGTTAAGCGCTGCGTATGTCACTGCCAAATTGCTGGAAATAAGCGATTTGCCAGAGTCCGGATCGGGGGACGTAATCATCATTGCCTTATATTCTTGATCGATTCCCGCAAAATCAATATTGGCACGGATGTAGCGAAAAGACTCTGCATACGCCGATTGGGATTCATATTTAGTCACCAATTTATCCTTGCCCGTTGATTTATCACGAAATTGTTTACTTCTCATCGCTTTCACCATTTCCTTTCTGATGACCTGGTCGGCAGTCTGGCAATTTCCCAACCGCTCCAAGCATTGGTACACCAAGCATTTCAAGGTCTTTATCTTCTTTAAAACTAGTGCTGAGAAGATTGCGCATGAAAGCAATCACAACTCCGATTAAACCACCACCAAGGAGACCAAGAATCCCAATTAAAAACGGTTTTGGAGTCACTGCCGTCGTGTCTGTAGCCGGTTTTGCTTCCGCTAAAATATTGATATTATCCACTTTCATAACTTTCGGTGTCACTTTTTTAAAAGCTTCCGCAGTTTCATTCGCTATTTGAGCCGCCACTTCTGGATCTTTATCCGTCACGGTTATATTCATTACTTGGGAATCCTGTTCGGTTGTTACAGTTATTTTGTCGCCTAATTCTGTAAGCGTGTAGGCATCATCCATATTTTTTTCGACTTCACTTAGAACACGCGGACTTTTGATAAGCACACGATACGTATTCACAAGTTGTAGATTCGCTTGCACCTCTGCATTTTGAGAAATCGCATTTTCATTCTGACTCGTTTGCGACACTAACACTTGACTACTCATAGAATAAACGGGTGTTAAAAAGAAGTAAGTGACAAGTATTGCTGTCAAAAGCCCTCCAATCGCAAAGGATACAATCCATAACCAACTCTTCTTCAAAATCGCAAACATATCTTTTATACTAAATAAGCTATCCATCTTTTCTCTCCTCACCTAGTCATTCCCACTTTTTATTTCATCTGTGTGTAGATTTGTTCCCATTTTTGTTGGTACACCTGTATTGCAAATCGTCGTTGAATCGTTTCAAACGCCGCTTGGGAATATCTCTCGCGCATCATCCCGTCCTCTAAAAAGGCTGTCATTTTGCTTTCCAGTTGAACTGTATTGCCCGCTTCAATCAACATCCCATTCTCCCCATCTTGAATTGCTTGTGGAATCCCGCCAACCGTAGTACTCAAGTTGGGAATCCCATACGCCATCGTTTCCAAAATCGCCATCGGAAGCCCTTCATGATAAGACGGCAAAATGTGCAGAACCACTTCTTGTAAAATTTGCTCCTTGTCCTCCGCGCCAATCCAACCACCTAAAATCACGTTCTCGAGTTGTTCGGTCTCGATTTGCGCCGCAACTTTCTCTAGCTCGCCATCACCATATAAGTAAAAACGCATATCTGGGAATCGTTGTTGCATCGTTTTCGCAATCGCAAGCACATCATAGCTGCCTTTACGCTCGCCGATACGGCCAAACATCACAATATTTTTCGCGTCACGGTTGTAGTTATTCGATATCGGCATCGCGACCGCATTCTCAATCACACGAACCGGAACCGCCGTCAAACCATTGTAAAACGCCGCCCATTCCTCACTCAAAACCACGACTTCATCCGGTTTACTCAAAATATAGCGAATATATTTACGAGCCAATTTGTTACTTTTATTGTAAAAAACGTCAAATTGAGACGCATGCATGTGTAGCACCACTTTACAATCCTTCTTCGCCCGCAAAATGAGCAACGCCTTGCGATAAAAACTACCATTTTGCGCCATATGCACATGAACTACATCAATGTTTTCCCGCCTGATCCGTCGTCTAATTTGGAAAACAGCCTGCCATGTCGTTTTTAGTCGTGTTGCAAGCGTGCCTTCTTTCCACGTCGCCATATAATATATCTCATGTTGCTCCGACTGAAAATGCTGTTTAAAATTCGCAATCACCGTCGCGATTCCACCTTTGGATTCAGCGTCCGGTCCGATCATTAAGATACGCATCGTTCATTCCTGCTTTCCTTTTCGCCTTTAGCACATGTCCAAGAAAAATGAGGTTACCACCAATATAGCGTTCGAACATCCGAATCGGCTCCTGAATAAAGCGGTAAAACCACTCCAAACCACTCTTTTGCATCCAACGCGGCGCCCGTTTCGTCTTACCTGCGATCACATCAAAGCTTCCGCCGACGCCCATCACAAATGGCACATCCATACGTTCCAGCTGCTCATGAATCCAAAACTCTTTCTTCGGACTCGAGAAGGCAACAAACACAATATCAGCCTGGCTCTCCCGAATATCATCCGCAATTTGATCCGACATTGCATCCTCAAAATACCCATTTTCATGCCCAACAATCTGCACATCGCGGTACTTCTTGCTGCTCGCCATCACCACTTTACGAACCACTTCCTCCGTTGCGCCGAAGAAAAACACTTTATATTTCCGCGCATTAGCCAGTTTTAGCACCTCGTCCATCAAATCAATACCCGCCACACGTTCTGGTACGTCTAAACCTAACAACTTAGCGGCCATCAAAATCGAAGCACCATCCGCATTAATCAGCGGTGAACTGTTCACAATCGCGCGCAATGTCGCATCTTTTTGCATCAAATTAATCTTATTCGCATTAATCACCACATGTTGCACTGGCTTCCCGATTTGAATAATTTCATCAACTTTCGCAACCGTCTGTTCCATCGTTAACGCATCTAATTCGCTTCCAAGTAACCGAATTCGCATTCTCTATTTCAGCCTCTTTCCTACATGCCTTTACCGGCAAATTCTTTAAATGTTAAGCATAAAATCTTGATATTTAGCAACAGGGATTGCTCACGAATATATTTCAAATCAAGTTCGACCATCTCTTCAAAGCTGAGCGTATTCCGTCCACTGACCTGCCATAAACCCGTACAACCAGGCGTAATCGCAAGTCGTTGCATATCGTAATCGCTATATTCCGCTACCTCTCGAGCAAGCGGCGGTCGCGGTCCAACAAAACTCATTTCGCCACGCAACACATTCAAAAATTGCGGAAATTCATCTAAGCTCGTCTTCCGAATAAAGTGCCCCACTCGTGTAATCCGTGGATCATTCTTCATTTTAAACATCGCGCCCTGCATTTCGTTTTGCGCAAGTAAGGCTTCTAGTTTCGCCTCCGCGTCCACGTGCATCGACCGGAATTTATACATTCCAAACGTTTTCCCGTCTTTGCCAACCCGTGTTTGCTTGAAGAAAATCGGATCGCGCCAGCTCTCGGCTTTGATAAGAATGGCGATAACAAGCGTCACAGGTAGCGAAATCAAGATCGCAAGCAAGGCACATAAAATATCAAAACTACGAATAAGTTTGGCTTGCTTTCTGTTTTGCTTCGGCTTTATCTTTTGTATTTTATCTAATTCTTCATAATACATCGTTCACACCGTCCCTTATTGTTTTGCGAGCGCAGTCTGCATGTAAGTGTACATCGAACCGAAATCCATACGTGTCACATCACTAGCCAACGTCTTTACAACATTTTTCGTATCCAATACACGAGGAGCTGCCATTTTTGCTGTCGCTTTAGAATCAATTATTTGAAATTCAAAATGGTCAGTCAACACTAAAATTAGCGAACTATCTTGACATGCCTCCTCAATTGTTAGCGTGGCACTCACGACATGCGGATCGTACGTCGCTACATCAAAACCTTGAAACGCTAGCATCTCGGCAATTTCCATCGCTGGGCTTTCTCGCGTATCATCAATGTTTCCTTTATACGTTAAGCCGAATATCGTTATTTTGTTCGTCGGTGCTTCTTGCATCAGTTGCTTCGTTGCATCTACCACAAAAGCTGGCATCGAACTGTTGATTTCGCGCGCCGTTTGAATTAGAGGAGAAAAGTCAGGAGAAGCCGCTGCGACGAAGTAAGGATCAACCGCTAAGCAGTGCCCTCCAACGCCTGGGCCTGGGGAATGAAGATTGACACGCGGATGACGATTCGCCATCTCGATTACTTTTAATGCGTTGATGTGTAAGTCTGTCCCGATTTTTGCAAGTTCATTGGCCAGCGCTATATTGACATCACGATACGTATTTTCCATCAATTTGCTGAGTTCTGCCTCGCTCGCGGATGCTTCGATTAGCTCACCTTGCACGACCGTCTGATAAACCGCCTTGGTCTGCTCTGTACAATTCGGCGTCACGCCACCGATAATGCGCGGATTATGCACTAATTCATAGGCGATGTTTCCTGGTAACACACGCTCTGGACAATGCGCCAAGTAAAGATCCTCACCAATCGTGAATCCAGCCTGTTCGAGCATCGGTTGCACGACATCTTCCATCGTACGTGGTGCAATCGTGGACTCGACAATAACAATATTACCTACCGCCAAGTAAGGAATAATGCTCTGGATGGCCGATTCTACATAAGATAAGTCACAAGATTGGTAACGATCCTCTTTGTTCGGCGTTGGCACTGCAACAATATAAGCATCTGCTGGAGCGGGTACCAGTTCCGCTTTAAAATTCCCAGCAGCAAGTGCCTCATTGTATAGTGCTTGTAATCCTTCTTCTTCGATGTGAATAAACCCTTGATTTAATTTCTCTACAACAGTCGGGCTCACGTCTACACCCACCACTTGATGACCATGTGTTGCAAATAAAATGGAAGTAGGAAGCCCAATATAACCTAAACCGATCGTTGTTATTTTCATATCCTGTGCACCTAACCTTTTCTTAAAATTTATTTTGCCGGAACTGTCAGTGTCCATTGCCCTTTGATATCGCCTGCTGGTGCGTAGTAAAATGTCACGGATTTTGTGTCTTTTGGAATTTCGTAGTAGCCTTTGCCAACGAGTGATTTTCCTGCTGGAATCGCTGCGCCGAAGTTCTTCGCTTCCATGCCATATACCTCGTATGTTTTGCCGTTATCTGCTTTGACGCGGAAATCTGCGGCACCTGCGCCACTTTCTTGTTTGGAGGTGTTTTTAATGTTCATTTCAACGATGAGCATTTGTTTGGATTTGTCCTTTGATTCTGCGTAGCCGCTTGTTACTGATTTTACTTGTAGATTTAGATCGCTTGTTTCGACTGTTTTGCCAACCTCATTTTTTTCTTGCTTTTGTTCTACTTTGGCATCGTTTGTTTTATCGGATGTATCCGCTGTATTTCCGCAAGCTGTAAGTCCTGCAACGAGCGTGCAAGCCGAGAGTATCATCGCCATTTTCTTTTTCATGAGTTATATCTTCCTTTCTGTACCTTGCTTGTTTTAGTAGGTATCCTATTAGAATACATGTAGTATACACCCGTTCTGATTTTGCTGTTTTTAGTGGATTTTGACTAGATGTTCAACTACCAGTATTATTTCAAGAAAATGTACCTCTTTCATACCTAGCAATGTTGTGCATACTTTTTTATTGCGGTTTTCTTCTTCATTTTATGAACTTTTTATGAACTCTACCACTTTTTATAGATTTTAAAAAAAAGATAGTTACTTGAATGAATCATGCTATTTATACCTACATTGGAACATTTAGAGGGAAGGGATACGTATGCATCCCCTTCCTCCTCTTTCGTTCCTTGTACACTAGTTGATTAGTCTACGATAGTTAGGTTTTGTTCGTCCATCACAAGTCCATTTTTGTCGATAAGTGCCACTTTGACAACATCATCTTTCGATGTGATTTTATTTTTCATGCCCACGTAATAGTTGAAGTTGCCACCTGTAACGGTTCCACCGATGGCTAATGCTGTGCCATTGACTGTCACGCGAATCGCTTTCGCATCACCTGTGTATGTGCCTGTTACCGCGCTTGTTTTTAGGGAGAAACTTGCTGGTGCAATCGTTCCTATGGCTGGTGTTGCGGCTTTCACGGTGACTGTTTTGGTGTCGATGATGTTTTTGTTGGCGTCTAAACCTTTGATGGTTACTACGTCCGATGCGGAGGTTACTTTGGTGCCCATCCAGAACGTGAAATTACCGTTGTCCAGTGTTCCGCCTGTGTAGTCCGTGCCGTTGACCGTTACGATGATGGATTTCACATCGCCTGTGTACGTTCCTACAAGGTTTGTGTCGCCTGGTGTTGTGTAAACGGCTGGTGTGACTGTTCCTACACCTTTTGCTGGATTGAGTACAGTGACTGTTTTCATGTCTACTTGTGTGCCATTTGCATCGTAACCGTAGATGATGACGCTGTCTGATGTCGACGTTACTTTGTTTCCGATGTAGAAATTGATGTTACCGTCAGCTACTGTTCCGCCAGAATACATAGTGCCATTGATTTTCACTTGGACTGTTTTCACATTACCAGAGTACGTGCCTGTCAAATAGCTGCTGCCGATTGTGAAGGCTGCTGGTGTGACTGTATTTGGAATCACAACGGAGCTTTGGATGACTACATTTTTTGTATCTAGGACACGAGCGTATGCGTCAATAGCTTCGATTTTAACCACGTCACTTGTGGATGTGATTTTGTCGCCGATGTAGAAGCTGACTGTGCCGTTGCTTACGGTTCCGCCTGTATATTTCGTGCCGTTGATTGTTACGGCTACTGATTTCACATCACCTGTATAGCTCGCTGTTAGGGTTTTATCTGCTGGAATTTTAAATACCGTTGGTGTGATGGTTCCTGTTGTTGCTGGCAGTACTTTTGCTACACTTACGATGGATGTTGCAATTTTGTTACCGTTTTTGTCGTAGCCGTCAACATAAACTACTTGATTTGTGCTTGTGATTTTGTCGCTAGCGTAAAAGTTATATTGACCCGCGCTTAGTGTGCCTCCTGTGTAAGTTGTACCATCGACGCGTACTTTGATGGATACAACGTCGCCTGTGTAAGCACCTGTGATGTATTTATCAACGCCGACGTTGAAATCGTTCGCTGTCACTGATCCTTTACCTACAGTGGAGCTTGAATCTTGGCTGTCTGATAGGGCGATCGCGCTTGTTGCGATTTTGTTGCCGTTCGCATCGTAGCCATCGATACGTGCAGATTTAGATTTGTCGACAATTTTATCTAGGGCATAGAAGCTGAATTGGTTACCAGAGATCGTACCACCACTGTACGTGACGCCATCGTAGACGAGTTTGATGGATTTCACATCGCCGGATAGAGTTCCTGTGACGTTTTTATCCGTGTGGATGACGAACGCGTTTGCGGTTACTGTGCCTGTTCCTGGTGTTACACTGCCACCATTTTGGATAATATTAGCTGTTTTTGTGTTGAGTACATTGCCGTATTTGTCTAGGGCTTCAATTTTATAAGTCTGTGCGCTTGTTGCGGCTGTGATTTTGTCTAAGGCATAGAAGCTATACGTGCCATCTGCGTTGACAGAACCGCCTGTGTAAACCGTAGAACCAATCGTCACGCGGAAGTTTTTCACGTCGCCTGTGAAGGTTCCCGTGATGTTTTTATCCACGCCCACTGTGAAGTCCTTCGCTGTTAATGTGCCTGTTTGTGGTGTTTGGGCGACGGTGACTGTTGTTGCTGGGCTGACTTTATTGTCTGGTGTGGTTGCTGTTACGTCTAGTTTTGTACCAGCTGCTTGGGCTGGAATGTTGATTGACCAAGTGCCGTTGGCTGGTACCACGCCTGTGTAGGTTTGGCCAGCTGGTGTTTTCACAGTAATCGTGTCGCCTGCTACGCCTGTTCCTGTTGCTTTTGTATCGGAATCTTTGACTGGATTCACCGTTGGTGCGACTGGTGTCCGTGTGGAAACTTTGACCATGTTCGCTGTTTTGGTGTCTAGAACGTTGCCGTATTGATCTAAGGCTGCGATCGTGAATGGTCCTTCGACAGCTTTGTCCGTTGCGTAGAAAGTATACGTATGTTTGACTGGGTCAATAGATCCGCCTGTGTACACTTTAGATCCGATCGTTACGCGGAAGTTTTTCACGTCGCCTGTGTATGTTCCAACGATGTATTGGTCTTTGCCGATGGTGAAGTCGCCAGTTGTTAACGAACCGCTTGTTGGTGATTGGGCTACGGTTACTTCGGTTGGTTCACTTGTCTTGCCATTTGGTCCTGTTGCGGTTACATCTAGTTCTGAACCGGCTGGTTGGGCTGGGATATCAATCGACCACGTACCGTTTGCTGGTACCACGCCAGATGCTGTATTGCCATTTGGTAATTTCACGGTAATCGTGTCTCCAGGTGTACCAGTTCCTGTTGCTTTTGTATCCGAATCTTTGACAGGATTCACGCTTGGTGCGCTTGGTGTGCGATCATCTTGGACGATCGTTTTCACAACACCGCTTGTTTTGCCTGCTTTGGCTTGTTGAACCGCTACTTCTAGGCCTGCTGCTAATTTTGGTATCGCTACTTCGTAGTTACCATTCGCATCCACGGTACCTGTGTAGTTTTTGCCATTGGCTATTACAGTCACTGTTGCGCCTGCGACACCTGTACCGGTTACTTTTGTATCTTGGTTGGATACGCGATTCACCGTTGGATTCGCTAGAATGTCCGCTTGTACCGTTACAACAGTTGCGGCACCTTTATTTCCAGCTGCATCTGTTAGGGCAACGGATACGTCTTTTCCAACCGCTTGTTTTGGAATCGTGATGCTGAAATTACCGTCGGCATCGGTTGTGCCTGTAATCGTTCCACCAGATGGTAGGGTCACTGTCACATCACAGTTTGCCTCGCCTTTTCCGATAACTTTCGTTGACGTATCTGTCAACCCTTGGACCGTTGGTGCGTCTGGTGCGATGGCATCCAGTACGGTGGTTGTTGTTTTATCGCTTAACACGCCGTCTTGATCTTTGGCAATGGCTTCGACAATTGCACCTGCATTTGGTGTGTCAATGGGAATGCTGAAGTCGCCGAAATCATCGACTAGTCCTGTGTACGTTAGCGTCATATCATCATCTTTGACTTTCAAAGTGATTGTATTCCCAGGAGTTCCAGTACCTGTTACTTTTGTTGATTTGTTGGTGACGTTATCTAACACGGGCGTCGATGGACCTTCGTAAGTTACCGTTGCGTTTGCTTTCCCACTGGATACGCCATTCAAAACAGAGTTCGCTTCAACAACGGTGTTCGCGGCTTGTTTTGGAATCGCTACACTCCACGTGCCATCTGCGGCAACTGTCGTTGTGTAGTTGATACCATTCGCTGTAAATGTCAGTGTAGAACCTGGTTCACCCGTTCCAGATGCGGTTGTGTTTTTGCTTGTGAGTGGTTCGATGGTTGGTGTTACGATAGGTGCTTGTTTTACGTTTGTTGTCGCTGGATCGCTGATATTCCCTGCGATGTCTTGTGCTGTAATTTGTAGTGGTGTATTATAGGCTTGTTTTGGGATGGTTACCGTATAATTGCCATTCGCGTCTGCCTTCGCTGTTCCAATTTCTGTGCCGTTTGCTTGTACAGATACGGTGGAATTCGCTTCTGCGTTTCCTGTTACAGTTGTTGAATTAGTATACACGTCACTTGTATTTGTTGGGGCTGTTGGGGCTGTTTGGTCTGTATTTTGGAAGGTTGAATTGAAAACTTTCACTGTTCCTTCAGTTCCTATTGCATCTCCTAGTCCTATCACTTTAAATTCTACACGAATTTTCGAAGAGGTCGCAGTAACCGTTTTACTATAATTAGTTCGAGTCGTACTAGTAACGGGTACCCAGTCACTAGTATTTAGATTCTGAACCGTTCCGTTATCATTATAGTTAATAACACGAATTTCTAAATTTTCTAATTTGCTACCAGAAATATATTGATAACCAGTTGAAAGTTTATAGGATTGTCCCTTTGTTACAGCAACATCTTGCCCAATATATGCTATATAGCCATTATCTATCTTTCTATTATGAGAAATTTCTATTCCATCAGATTTTGGAGTAAAGTGATTCCAAGAGTCAGTGGTATCCATATATGTGATATAGGTAGAACCGTTGTATTTAAGGTAAGCTCCTTGGTAAGCATTGTCACCTTTCCCATCAGTGGTCCATGAGGTAATGCCATTATCAACTGGTTGCCCTACAAAATTAGGGTTTTGTAGCAAGTTTGTATTCTGAATCGTAGCCCCTAAACCAGCTTTCAATCCACTCAGTAATTTCGTTTCGGCTTGTGTACCAACGCTTGTTCCTTGATCCTTATTCTCTGCGGCAAAAGCCATTCCTGGTAATGTTGTAATAAACGTACTTGCCACCACATTCGCAGCAATTAGTGCAATTGCCACTTTTTTCATTGTTTTTTGCTTTGTCATAGTAATCTTTGCTCCTCTTTGTTTTTATTTTATCAATCATGAATACTCATAGTAAGGCATAGTGAGAGTCGCTCCATATAACTATTCAACTCCTTTCACGCCTAGCATTTCCTATCCTTAGCTAGTATCCATGGTACATATCCATTGTTTCATCAATAAGAAACCTCCATTTCATATGACTGGATAAAGTTAGATTATGTTGATAATCTCCTTCAATGCTGATTTATTTATACAAATTTGCAAACTTGGTGCTAGTAATCCTGCTTCCACAAATTGTTTACAAATGATATACACGGTTGTAACTGTTACGTTCGAATAATTCGCAATAATCTTTCTAGTGAATTCTTTCTGTAACTTTATATTATTTTGATCTTCTTCTCCATATAATCTGCCTATTTCCATTAAACTCTTGATTATTCGTGTTTCAGCTGGTTCTGTTTGCAATTTAATTTTGTATAAGAGGTCCTCATTTTTAGCCCTAATATCTTGATACAAGTAGAAAATCCCTTCTTGCATATACATAAGTTTCATCATCACTTCTTGTTTGGAAAATTCCCAAACTACTACTTCTGTCATCGCAATAACTGTCAAAATCGAAGCTTCATTATGCAAGATACTGTTCATTCCAAGCATCTCGTGTGGTCCAAAAAAATAGATGAGCTGCTTTTCTTTCGACCCGCTGCAAATACCAGACTCTACAAAATACAGCTTATCATGCATTTGATTTTCTTCAAGAATAATTTCATTTTTCGGTAAAACATTTTTCGTTCGTTTTAATTTATATGTTCTATCATCTAACAGGATTTGAAGTAAGCGGTCATTATTAAATTGGCGCTGTATCACATCTTTATCAAATAATTCTGCATACGACATTCTTTATCAACTCCTGACACAATTTCATAGTAAGAATAGCATTTCTTGTCTATTTCTTAACAAGGTTCATTGTAACATGATTATTAAGCGGACCAAACTTAAGTATTTAAGGTATTGCAAACTTTATTACGAAGATTTTGTGTCCAAACAGAGCTTTTATTTACAGCACTTATTTTTCAAATACTCTTCACAGATCTGATTCAAAAGGACTATGCAACATCTAAAAACTGTGTGCTTACATAGATACTCAATTCACTCCAACATGCTTTATAACATTCGCAAGGAGCACTTATTTGATACATAATTTTGGACTTGCGTATTTTCTCTTTCAATACTAGGGATTGGTAATATATTGAGATTGTTCATCGACGCCTCCTCGTCGCCTTCTCTTGTATGAATCTAGTATATATCCTATGGCTTTTTCATGCTGCTCCGTCTTATTCAATCAACTTTCATTTTTGGCAAATATAATAAATTAGTGATATATAATTCCTTGCATTTTTGTATTTATTAGAACTTTATTTGTTGTTATAGCTATTTTTATTGAACTTTCTATGACAATTCATTCAATCTGAATTTTAAAGAAAAAAGAAAGGGGGTAGAAGAAATACACTATTTTTGTTAATTTACTTGAATAATGTTACAATATAGAGCAAGAAAGACCGTCATTGTTTATGCTCTTTTTAAAGAAAGGGGAAAGACACTATGTATAGTAAAGATGAAATACGTTCTTACGCAACTTTTTCCAAAATTTTAAAGCTATTGAAGAAGGATTCTCACTTTAATCAGTATTGTACACAACATATCATCCAAAAAAAAACCATTATTCACTCTAACAGTGATTTAAAATACAGCTATTTAGTGGAGAGTGGGTATATTAAATATAATTATACTAGTGATGGTTATACTAAGAATTTTCATATCTTATCTCCAGGCAGACTGTTTAACCTACCTATACTCTTAGAAGAAATTCCAAAAAAGTATACAGTTACCGCACTCACTGACGTTTTATGGTGGCAAATTGACTTTGATTACATCCGAAAAATCTTAATCACCGAGGATCCCAAGCATTATATTATGCTTAATCATTTATTAGAAAGTCGCTATGACCTCTTTTTATTGACTAGGAGGCATAGTCTTTCCTCCGAAGACAGTATTTATTTTTCGTTGCTTCGCTGTGTAAAAGCCGGTATTCGAACAAAGCCTAATGAAGCACAGTTACCCGCCTTTTTAAATTATGAGATGTTAGCTGAATTATCCTACACATCTAAAACCTATACCTCTGATGTATTGAAAAGATTAAGAGAAGAGGGGATTTTAATTTCTTCTAAAAAACCATGGATAGTTACCGACATTAAACGACTTCGAGAATTACTAGGCTCCAATGACTGGTGGGATTTATAGGCCTACTCCCATATTCTGATGTATGGGGAGTGTAAAATAAACTGTGTAAATAATGAATCCTAGGTTCATTGTTTATGCAGTTTATTTTACACTCCCCTCCCTACAAAAAAGGATGGAACTGGAATGGCAACCCTTTTTCGAACAAAATTTATAAGGTGTTGCGCAGCTAAATCCGTATCTCAGAATTTAGCCTGTTCTGCTCTTGTCCTGAACGGGGTTCGCGATGCGAAAACTAACAGGGCTTTGATAATTCAGTGTCCCGTGAAGCCGAATATGATTCCACCAATTCACATAATCGAAGAGCTCTACTTGCAACTGTTCTAATGTTTGAAAATGGTTGGGATACACGAACTCCTTCTTGAATGATTTGTAGGTACTTTCCGCAACCGCGTTGTCATACGGACAACCTTTATTACTTAGCGAACGTTGAATATCAAAAGCGTCTAGTAGCTCGTCCATTTCCTGATTATCAAACTCACTTCCGTGGTCTGTATGAAACAGATGGACTTTGGTAAGTGAAAAGGGAATACGATACATTGCCTCTTTGACTAAAGCGGCTGTTTTATGCCGTCCAGCGCTATGCCCAATAATTTCACGATTAAATAGATCTAGAATGAAGCAGACATAGTGCCATTTGTTACCCACTCGTACATAGGTAAGATCGGTGACAAGCACCTTTCGTGCCTCTTCTTGTTCAAATTGACGTCCTAACTCATTCTTAATAGGTGCTTCATTGGTCGCTACTTTTAATTTTCGAGTACCATAGTTTCTACGACTTTTATCAAATTCTTCGACAACTGCTTTTTCTAACGCTGCCTCTGATTTTTTCGGTCTTGCTTGATAATAATAGGTGCTCCTCGAGACACCCAAAACACGGCACATCGCTGCTATTGGATATTTATGTTGGTTTTGTTGGATTACTTGGATTTTCGTCCGAATATCAGCGCCGCTTGCTTTAAAATATCATTTTCCATCTCTAACTGCGTATTTCGCTTGCGTAGTTTTTGGAGTTCTTTTTGTTCCGATGTCAGATTATCTTTTGCTTTAAAAGAACCTGTTGTTCGACTCTGACTTATCCATTTATCAAGTGCCAAAGGCGTTAAATCATATTCCTCAATAATAGCTTTACGAGGCTTCCCTGACTCATATAATGCCACCATTTGTTTCTTGAATTCGGATGTGAACGTTCGCTTTACTCTTTTTGTCATCGTCTATTCCTCCAGTGTGCTTATCTTTTATTGTACACACCTTATTTTTTCTGTCCAGTTTAGTATAACCTATCCAGACGTCTTCACTACTATGGTTTCTGCTGACTTCTCACAATCCAGCCTTATATCGGCTATAAGCTTTTGGGACAGAGTCGTGAGACCTCCCCAGTTAAGATGCAAACTCTTTCTCTCCATCTATCCGCCACATTTACACCATACAATTTTTTTCTAGTAGTTATTGGACTTCGGCTTCTATTGCAACCTTATCCTTGCATGGCGCCTTCTATGTGATTTCTGTTCGTCGGACCAGAGATTTGCCTTGAGCTTCCTTCAGATTCCACGTCGCCATGGACACCCTTGCTGTTGGCTAGGTGCTTACCACTACTCGGTCGCACTCGGGACTTTCACCCGTTTTTGTTTGCCCATGCTGGGCAAACAAAAAACAGGCAAGTCAAAATCCTGACTCTACCTGCTTTCAATATTTTTATTTCGCTTTCTTGCTATCCATTTTACTTTTAACAAACGAGAAAATCATCGGCAAGATCGATACGAAAATAATACCTAGTACAACGAGTGAGAAGTTCTCTTTCACGACTGGGATATTCCCGAAGAAATAGCCGGCCATCGTACAAAGTAGTACCCAAACGGTTGCGCCTAGTAAGTTATAATTCAAGAAATAACGATAATTCATGCGACTCGCACCAGCTACGAATGGCGCGAAAGTACGGATGAATGGCATGAAACGCGCGATGAAAATTGTTTTACCGCCGTGTTTATTGAAGAATGCTTCTGCTTTGTCCATTTTTTCTTGGTTGATGAATTTGCCGAGCCAGCTATCTGGCGGGATCGAGGTGCCGACTTTTTTACCGATATGGTAGTTGACCGTGTCGCCAAGTACTGCGGCTACCCACAAAACAATGAGCAGGATGATGATATTGAGCTCTGAGCCTGGTAACACTGCCAAGGCGCCAGCTGCGAACAGTAAGGAATCTCCTGGCAAGAATGGGAAAATAACGAGTCCGGTTTCTACAAATATAATTAAGAAAATAATGACATACGTCCAAATGCCAAATGTATTGATAATTTCAACTAGATGTTGATCAATATGGATGATAAAACTAATCATCGCCTGGATAATATCCACGAATCTATCACGTCCTATTTTAAATTCTGCTATTCTGTTTAATCACAGTTAGCTTCTATTGTAACATATTTATTGTTCATACTATATCATACCACGGACTTATTTACATAAACTTAACAATATTACGGCAGACAAAAAAACAAAATCCGCGTCTACTCAAAATTTCTGAGTGAGGCGCGGATTTTACTTTCTTAAATTATGCTTTTGCTTCTGTTAAGTCATCTGCTGTGCTCAAGCTAATTAATCCAGCTACGCAAAGCAATACGATTGGAACTAGGAACATCATCGATACGCTCATTGTGCAGGCTACGGCCGAAGCGATTAGCATGACGCCGCCTTTTAGCGGTGCTTTGTTCATGATAATGGCGCCGAATAAGCCGACAAATGACATCGCTAATGCTACGAAGTTCAGAATCGTGAATACCAATGAATCTTCTTCCAAAACGCGTGCAATGCTGTCGACGGAAATAACGGTTAGGCTAAGCCCCATCGCGAGCAATGCTCCAATAATCCCCAATGTTTTCGCAAAATTCATCGTAAAAACTCCATTCGAAAGACATATTTATCCGTTTTCGCGTATAAGCTAACGCAAACCCTTGGATACTTCCATGTTACCATTTTTACATACTATTTGGCAACTCAATGAAATGGACAGCCGCCACGTTTTACTGGGGTAATTTCGGTGCGTTCAAATGGCGCATCTTGATAGAAAAAGTTCGGTTTGACGATTTTATTCGGGTAGCGCTGATGGAACATGTGCGTCGTTGCTGGCGAGACTGGCGGGATAAGCCATGCCCATTCGCCGGTGACTTCGCGCCCTGCGGCTTGCTCGTTTGTTTCGAATTGGCCGAATTGGCGAGCCGCTGTGTGGTGATCGACAATCTGGACTTTGGCTTTGTGATAGGAGTCGAGGACAGCGACGTTGAGCTCGACTAACGCGCGATCTTTCCATAGTGAATCGAGACGCTTCGTGTTTAGTCCGAGTTTTTCGGCGACGGCGGCGAGCTTGTTGTAACGCCCTTCATCCGCGAAATTCCGCGCGCCAATTTCGGTTTCCATATACCAACCGTTGAACGGTGCCGCTTGATACGTGATGCCGCCGATTTCGAGCTTCATTTCGGAGATAATTGGGACGGCATACCAGCGCAGGCCAAGCTCGGCGACTTGCGGGAAATCGGGATGCGCGATTGGGACTTCAAGCACGAGTTCGGACGGGATTTCGATGACGGTTGGCTTGGCATCAGCGCTTTCTTGGATGACGAGTGGCAAAATGTCGAATTCCGTGTGCGCGCCACGCCAGCCGAGCCCTTCGCAGACTTCCGTGAAGGACACCGACGCCGGATCACCGATAATATCGCCATTTTCCGACGCGTATCCAGCATACCGAATCAGTTGGTGATTCCAAATCCGCGGACCGTCGCTACCTGGTTTAAAAATCGTGATGAAAGGCCTGATTTGACCGCCGTTCGTTGCTTTTCGGATATGCTCAAAAAGGGCATCGCGAATTTCCGATACAGTCCCCGCCGCGCGAGCATCAACGACTTGGATGCGATCCCAGAAAAGCCTGCCAACACAACGGTTACTATTGCGCCACGCCATTTTTGCGCCGATCGTTAATTCTTCCAATGTATGTGTGTATGTACCAGTTTGCGCGATTTCTCCTCGCACCACGTCGATACGATTCTGGAGTTCCGCCGCATCCTTCGTTAACTCTGTGTAAGCTTTTGTTATGAATTCCACTGCCTCTTCTGCGTTCATATTCGCCGACTCCTCCTCAAGCTTGATTATGTACTTATTTTAACACATTCCAGCATGACAAAAAGGAATATTCCCCGATTTCCCGAGAAATATTCCTTCAAATTATTCGTTTCTTCTACGTTTTTGAATCACGATAACACTTGTGCCTACCAATAAAATAATTCCTGCTATCACAAGCAAGTCCATCGAAGTATCACCCGTTTTTGGTAAGTTTCCTACCTTTTGTGGTGCTGCCTCTACGATTTTTTCTGGTGCGCTAATCTTTCCATCCACAACTTTTGTTACTACCTGACTCTTTGGTACCACAGGTTTCCCAGGAACCTTCGCTGGCGCCGGAACCCGTTTATTATGCATTACGACCTTCGTAACTTTACCATCCTTTACTTCAAACGTGATCGCCTCCGTGTTCAGCTGATATCCATCGTTTGGCAAGGTTTCACTCAGCGTATACGTACCTTCCTCCAGCTGAATCATCTTCGGTTTGTCCGTCGAAATCCAACGAATATCCGTGTTCTCACCCTTCACTTGAAGTTCCGCACCCGGTAATTCGCCAGAACCGCCAATTTCTTGCTTACTAATCTCAGCAGTCCCTTTTTTCAAATCATTTTTCACTGCAAAATTAACACCTTGTTCTGCGTCCACTATTTTTCCAGTGGTATCTGTAACTAAGATCCCCGTCTTGGAAACGAGGACTTTATAGTTTTGCGTCGAAAGTTTGTATTTATCAGAAGAAGTCTTTATTTCTTTGATCGTATACGTGCCAACTGGAATATCTAAGAATTTCGCGATACTTTCGCCATTCACCGACACAGTCCGCAAAAGCTCGCCCTGCTCGCTATACAATCCAAAAACCGCACCTTGCGCACTCGCCTCATATTTAGACGTTTTACTTGTTCCATCTTGTTTCGCGCTGACCTCATTCAGCTTTTTCAAAGTAATCGTTTCCTTATGCAAATAGTTTACGATCGCCTTGTCGCTATCCTGAACGCGAACATCAAACATTGGATTATTACTCGTCGCTTGATAGTTAAAATCGAATTTTTGCGTACTCATATCATGTGAATCTGTCGTTTTCAGCTCTTTTGCATAAAATTGTGCTACCGGATATTTCCCCGCCACGCGCGCGATGCCATCTTTATCCGTCTTACTCACCGCAACTAAACTATTTGCTGGAACTAGAACTTTATCGCCTAATTGAATCGCATCTTTCGTATACACACCAAACGTCACGCCCGCCAGTGCTTTCGTATCCGTATAATAGTGCCCAAATTGCCAATCTGTCACGAATTCGCCGGCTTTATGAATGTTGATTCCAAGCGATTGCCACGTATTCGTAATCACTTTTGCTTGGTTCGTCACTTCGATATCTTGCCCTACATATGCAAACGTAATATCTTGTTTTTCGGACAAAATATAACCAAACGGCGCCTTTGTTTCGACAAGCTCGTACTTGCCTAAATACTGCTCATTTGACGTCACCTTGCCATTTTCACCAGTAACAATATGGTCTACAACATCACCTTTATAGTGGCGAATCGTTCCGTCTCCCGTGATAATATCCTCTTTTGCGATCAGGTCAAATTCAACGCCCGCCAACGCTTTTTGTCCAAAATTAAAACTATATTGATCGCCAAATTCGCCCGTTTTCTTATCCGCACTTTCCAAAGCTTCTCCATTTTTTTCGATGCTTAGTGTGGCTTTTTGCGCCTCATTTACAACATCAATTGTCACAAGTCCATCTTGGAAAGTAGTCTCATTTACAGAAAACTTCACAGCTGTTTTATCCAAAACATACCCATTTGGCGCTTTTATTTCGTATAATTCATAATCGCCCATCTTCAATTCCGTCGGTAATATCAGATATCCCTCGTCATTTGTCTCAAACTCACTAAGTGTCGCAGGTTTTGGATAATTGATTTTTTGCTCCACCCATTTTCCCGTTTTCATATCCTTAATTTTGAAGATAGCGCTACTTTCAAAAATACTCTTGCCTGTTTCTTTATCCTTCTTGACGATCTTCATCGGGCTCTTAAAATCGCCATCCACAATGTTAAACGTCAATGTTTTGTTGTTCTCTTCAATCTCCACATCGAAATCACCAATTTTGAAAAATCCCGTCGGCGTCTTAGATTCTTTCACGATATATTGGCCGTACGGAAGCGCTGGCGTAATCATATGCCCATTCGCATCCGTCGTAACTTTCGCAACTTCTTTTCCACTAGCCTTATGAATAATCGTGAATTCCGCGTCCGCCAAGCCAGTTAAGAATCCCGATCCACCCTCATTAGAATGCGAATATTTATTAATCTCAATTTTACCCTTAATCACATCATTCGTCGCGATTTTATCCGTATACACAATCGCCGTATTCTGATCTTTATACGTCAATGCAAAAGGAAAAACTTTCGTCTGCAAATTGTAACCCACACCAGGTTTAGTTTCCTTCGCTGTATAATTTCCAAGCGGCAAATTCTTCGTCTGCGCTTTTCCGTTCACAATAACAACATGATCCACAATCGCGCCACTTGCATTCAAAATATCAAATTCCGCGCCATCTAAAATAGCGTCACCTTGCGCCATCACACCCGTTTCCCCGTCATGCTTAATTACCGTCGCCTTACCCAAAACGGCAATATTGGTGAAAGTAACCTGACTTGTCGCATCTACACTCACCGTAATATTTTGCGACGAGCTTGCCACAAGATAACCATTCGGCGCCGTCGTTTCCGTCACCGTGTAAGCCCCACGAATCAAGTCCTTCACAACCACTTTCCCGTCCGCATTCGTTGTTGGCGTAGCAACTATCGCGCCCGTTTCATCTTTCACCTCATACTTAGCATTTGGCAAAAGCGAGCTCGTATCATTACCCTTTTTAGTAATCTCCAAGTCCCCAATCTGCGCTTTAAAAGTCGCCTTCACACCAGATAGCGTCACCTTCTCCGTCTTATCACCAATCATAACTAACTGTTGAAAACCACTATCAGACGGCGTGAATTTCGTCACCACTGAATTCACAATATCCGTCGGAATGCTCAAATCAATCGTGCCATTATAACGCGCATCCGCAACCAACTTGAAATTCTGCATGATATCAAGCTTAACCGTCCCAGAATACTCCTGCCCATCCGTTGTCACCGCTTTAATTCCCGCCGGCAAATTCAACGTATAACTATTATTATTTCCCGTCGCAACCGTCTCATACCAACCAGTTTCCTGACGTTTCGTCGTTTCATTCCAAGAAGCCGTCTGCGATTTATTTTTAATATCAAAAGACCCGTGCGGCGCCGTTTTATCACGCGCTTTGTCTAGTAGATACTTCACTCTCGAATCATTCTTAATCTTATCACTACTAAATTCACCATAATATATATTTAGCGCTGCAAAAGTATTCACATAATCCTCTTGGGACGTACCATTATACGGATATCCATAATAAAGAATATTATAAACCGCCTCATCATTGAGCACCGATTCCGTATAATTCTCATTCACAGGGAATTTTTGAAAAGCTTGAATACAAAATGCCGTTTTTCCGTCCACACTAATGTACGGCGTGTATACCTCCAGCCCATCATACCAAGAGCTCCAACTCCCCCCACTCGACGTCCCCGTACTCTTCAAAAGCGACTTCCCAGGCTTCACCGAACTCTTAATCACTTTCCCCGAATCCGTCGTCCCAACTTCATATCCCGCGTCCTTCTCACTTGCCCACGCCACAACAGTAGCAAGCGGCGATAGAAAAATTTGCATAAAAATAGCCACTACCGTGAGCAATGACAAAATTCCTTTTTTATTTAATTTTAGAGTCATCATTTTCTTGTTCTTCCTCCTTTTAAATTCCCATTTTCATATCTCGACTAAACTATTCACCATGAACTCATCCCGTTCAAAAATAACAACATAATTCCTTTCTAAATTTTCATATGACATCTCCTGCAGCACTTCCAATGGGGTATGAGTTGCAAAATGAATACTTTCAATCAATACATATCGATCCGTTTTCGGTGCAGTTTTCATCATACTTACCACGTGCCTTTCTATCGGTTTTCCTCGCTAGCGTTTAAGGCCTCTGGAACGCTATAACCCTGTATCAGCCTATTTAAAATCAGCACGCCCTCGCTCCACCAAAACGGCATTATCGCAAGTGACACTCCTTTAAATCTGATACTGCTTATCGTTTACGGCATATACGATCAACCTGAGGGTACGGTGGTTTATCGTGCTCCCACCAAACGATTCAACTAACAAATATAGTACCATCCACCTGTTAGCCGCGAAAGTCCAAGCTCCCGCATCCATATGAAATTAACCACGCCTCTTCAAACTATACTCACAAAAATCACGTTCAAAAACCAAACAACACCCTGGATGCTTCCGCTTCGCAATAACCTGCTGCTCAAATGTGCGGATATTTCTCACTTCATAATATAAATCCTTCAACGGTAAACGCTGCTTTGTTTGGAGGTTTATAGCAACCGAACCCACGTATCGAGCCCCCAGACTCGTCGTATCAACAATCCATTCCTGCCCGCTATGCAACTTAATATATACCCGATCCAACGTCTGAAAAGTGCCATACGTTAAAAATCGTTGCTGCTTCCCCTCCTTCATCGATCTTCTTTTGTGATTTATTGAGCCATTATTGGTATACGTTCTCCGTTTTTTATACGAAACAACCACATTATCAACCTCCCTGAATACCGTCAAGTTCATAGTAATACCCTCTCCAAAAAATATTCTCTTTCATAACCTTTGCAAATTAATCCAATTTTAGTATAATTAATCTACATAACAAATGAAAACATTCTATTAATATCTAACTTCCAGATTTGCAATGTGCATTTCCAGCAATCTATGACTCACAATCGTGCCCCAACCTAACTCTGGGCCATTTATATGTAAATCACACTAGGCAATACCTCTTTTATCACCTGATCCCTAGAGAATAGCTTACATTTACACGTTGTCAATACTAGCCTTTCACCTCCTACAAACATAATAGCATAAAATTTGGATTTTTCTTATTTTGTGTACTATTGGAACATTGGAGGATAGCGACGTGAAAAAAACAATTGGACAAACATTAAAAGAATTGCGTATTAACTTGAATTTAACCCAAAACCAAGTCTGCTCAGAAGACCTCTCTCGCTCTGCACTCTCAAAAATTGAATCTGACAACATGAATCCTAGCTATCAAGTCATCTTACTCGTTTCACAGCGCCTAGGAATCCCATACAATGAGATCGTTTACATCCAAAACAACTTCCAACTAACGCAAAAAGAGCGAATCATCTACGACTTTAAACGTCTCAGAAACTCCACATATCAAGATGCTTTTACCAAGCTAAATCAGGATATTTCAGCATTTTTAAAGATACAAAATGATCGTGATATTAAAGAACTCCAAGCCGTCCTACAAGCTATTTCTGCATTTCAACAATCACAAAATTTTTCCGTGCCAACAGAGACTGTACAATTTATTTGGACACGATTAGAAAAACAAGATGATTGGCAAGAACTCGATATTTACATTTTATCGCATATTTTCTTCATTTTCGAAGTCGATACGGCTAAAAATATTGTAAAACAACTACTCACTCAGATAGAAAAGTACCGTTATTTTGGTTTGGGGGATGGGCTCAAAGTTAGTGTACTACTTAATATGGCTACTTTTTTGAAGTTGAATGGCCGGCTAATCGAAGCAGATGTATACGTGTCAGATGCACTAGAGCTCGCCATAATTCAGCACGAGCCTCTAATGAAGCTCGCAGCCATGTACCGTCAATCCGAAATTATGTTCATAAAAGGCTACAAAGAAAAAGCTCAGCGCCAGGCTCAGCATGTCTTTTCTGCTCTTATTTTACTAGAGGAAACCAACCTATATCGCAATTGGAACGAAGAATGGCTGAAAATAGTAAATAGCGACCTGATAGCTAAGGCTTATTAGGTCGCTCCTCTCATTAGATTTAGTTACCAATCCACCAATTTTCTGTTGCCTTCTTCATTCAACCTCACCCCTCTATGTTCATATTCCCCCTGATGGAATCGTAACATAAAGTAGCCGATTCAGCTATATTAGTTGGTTTTTTCTCTTTGTATGGGTATGGATACTAAATACTGTGACTTAACTCTTTCCCCACCCATTTATCCCAATCCATCAACACCCATTGATAGCTATCTAATATGACTCCCTCTTCTTTTAATATCCGCTTTTGACAGAGCAAATATTCCCTCGTGCAATTGATATAGCTTGCCAATTCCAATTGACTCCAGACTTTCGGAATACGGCAATTTTCGCCTTCTAAAACCCCAACTTCTTTCCCTAACTTCAAAAGAGTTCTGACTAATCGCTGTTTTTTCTGTAACGTCAGCAAATCCATACGCTCCACCATTAAGCTCAGTAGTTCTTTCTCAAACTCCCGATATCGCCCTTCTGTTAATACACTGGCCATACTTCTATCTAATTTTAATAGTCTAACTGCCGTGCACGCGCTATATCCCAACTCCTTTGGCAAAAGCCGATCGTCCAACATCACGCGTTCGCCTTCTCTTAAAAATCGTAGCAAGTGATTGGACATATGGCATGCTAAATATCCAGACAAGACGATATATTCCCCGTTTCCCGCTAACTTATCCCCTTTTTGGAGCTCTATAAAATTATTATTCTCCATCTTTTCACCCTCTTTTTTTTATGCTATTGCTATCTTTCTTAGTTCCTTTTAATTATTCATTTCTTTAATACTTCTAATATATCCAGCATGTCTTTTTTTCACATGTTATTGATCATAAGGAATCGCGGACGTGAATGCCACAAGACATTGCTTCCATACCAACAAGGCCAAGCTCTCCTTTTTTCTGTGACATTGACGCTTCAACCAGACGTATTCTGATTGGATTTGTGCTCTCAATACAGCGCATCAATAATAGGCGCTACGAGGTAGAACACTAGCTTCTATTTCTCAAGCATCCGTATTTGTTTTCTCTCCCATTGTTTTTTTATCAGACGTTAGCACAATTCCTGCACAAATCAATCCTAGAAAAGTAGTTGCTATGGCCGAAAACAAGATATGCCCCACAAAAAATATATAAATTAACGTTACGATCAGCATAAACGTATAAATAGATTTCCCCCCACGCTTTAAAGAGCATGCGATAAAATATACCATCATAAAAATAAAAAGTGCTGTCCCGAAAATTCCTACACCAAATAGTAAATCAAAGAAGTCCATTTCAACCAGACCTAACCGTCCAAAATTCTGCAAACGATATTCAAATCCTTGCCCACCAAAAAGGGTGAAAGAGAAGTGAGGATCATTCAAGAAAAGATTTTTTGCACCTTCTAAAAAGACATTTCTAGAGCTGAAAAGTAGACTTAGTAAATCACCATTGTAGACTTTATAGAAGTATTCCATCCTTGTGACTGTTCCAGAAATGAGTTCTGAGGCGATTGGGATACCAGCTAGGAAAATCCATACCACAGCACAAGCCGTAAATACCCAAACAAAAACACGCTGGATATTAGAATAATAACGTTTTTTGAAGATCATTCTAATTAACAGATAGATAACCGTTAGAACAGCGTATGCAACGGCTGTTTTCGTCGCAAGAAGGAACAAGCAAAAAACATTTCCAGCAAAAAGAAGAAATAACAGTAGTACCTTACTCCCCCACTTTTTTTGTAAGGCTTGGATAAGAACGTATGTGGTCATAGTGAGCGTTATAATAAAAGCGAATGAGATGGAGTTCTGCTCAAAGAAAAAACCTTTATATCCTGCCTCAGCTGATGCATACGTTTGACGTCCTACACCTAGAAAATAGGGTATTAACAATTCTATCGTGAGTAAAGTACCTAGTGTAATAAAGATATTTTCAAATCTAAATGTTTTAAAAATAGCTTTTCGTTGGTACACATAATAAGGAATGAGCACCCATAAAAAGTATTTCACAAAAACAGATAAATCTGCAATCATCCAGGATAAACTATTATTCAAAAACACGCTTTGCATAAGAAATAACAATACATTTCCAAGTATGAAAAAGATGGTTAGATAGGTAAAGTAACTCTTAGGTAGCTTCTCAAAAATAATCATCCCTATTATAAATAAAATATAGACAAAGCGATAAGCAATACCTACCGGGACAGAACTTCCTGACGCTAGAAAAAAGCCATTAACCATATCAACAATCGGACAAATTACAGTTAGTATTATAAAAACATATACATTAAGTGGTTTCTTTTCAATAATAATTACATCCTAACATTTTTATTTTTTCTCTATGAAAATAAATCCCCTCATTTTTGTAATACTGATAATCCTAGCTAATTTATTTTATCCGCGAAAATGATTTTAGTATTAGCACCATTTTTCTCCATATTTTTTTAACAGTTTGACGATAAATCCATGAAAACAAAATCAATAAGAATACGCCTATAAGAAAAGTGTAGATCTCATTCTCACTAAAAGTGGCATAAAAAGCATATCCTACTAATAAAGTAATACACGTATATAATTGATACAACTTGTAACCTACTTTAAAGTATTTAGATGCTAAATAAGTTCGTAATGAAAAGAAGAGTATATAGGCAAAACCGGTGGATATTGCTGCTCCCACTGCGCCAAGATGTGGAACGAGTAGTACGTTGCCAATAACTCCAAACAAACATACAATACCTACAACAAGGATGTGTAACTTCGTTTTTTTATAGAAATTAATACCTACAACCGTGACCTCTGATATCGTATACATCACTGGAACAAATATCAAAAATGGCATAATTTGCGCCGCTCCACCATATTCTGCTCCCAACAGATGCACAATGGTACCTTTAAACATTAGAACAAGAACCGCGATAATTAACATCGCAAAACTTACAATAACTTGCATTTCTCTAAAAAAGCGTTTATCGTTTGGATTCTTTTTAAACTTTTCATAACTTAGAGGAACCCAAAAGGCTGTGAAATTAAGTTGCAGTGTATTTAGAATCGTTATAATTTTAAAGGCTGCAGAATATAATCCAATTTCGGTAAAGTCAGCCCATTGCTTGATGGCTATCCGGTCTATCGATTCGAATAACATAGACATTAATAGGGTTATCATCAAAGGAGCGCCGTATTTAAGAATCGCCGACGAATTATTTTTGATTTTGGTTGTTCCTTTCTTGAAGAAATTCCAAAAATCACGCTCTATCACAATCACAATAATAGAAACGACCGCCATACTGAAGATGTAGGCATAGATGATCACTTCAAATTTGTTCCCTATCATAAAAGCAAACATTAAAATTCCTGCAAATTCGAGTGACTTACTTAAAACTAGTTTTAAGGAAAAAATCTTTCCTTTTTGCTGCATTCTGATGACTACAGAAGCAAAAGTACTGATTATACGGAGAAATGCAAAGAGGATTAGCAGAAGTATCAACCAGAAGCTCGTATAGGTGAATATAAAATGAGACACTTCTTTATAGAAAAACAATACGAAGATAGACAAAATCGCAAATGCAGTTAGGGAGAGCTTCAAGCAAGTTCGCAACAAGTATTTACGCTTATCCTCTTCTTCATCGTAGAAAAAACGATTAAAGCTTTGATCTGCTCCTAGTAGGGCTACAGCTCCCAATATTTCAGCAGCAAGTAAAAACATGGATACTTTACCAAATTGATCGGGAGAAATTAACCTTGTTGCAATTGGTGTACTAATGAAACCTATAATAAGCGCTATCCAACTCCCAACAGAAATCGATAAAAACTTATTTAGTGTACTGTTATTTTTTTTCATATCCTAGTGTTCCTCTCTGTAATAACCTTCGCTAACCTGATGCCTTTTTAAACCCATATATTATACTAGGATCATCAAACTATTTCATATAGCCATTCATACTTCTCAGGAATTCCATAAAAGTAATAATTTGATCTTTTTCCATCGCATTCCCTGTTTCAAATACATCTTTACAATCATTCTTTAGTTCTTCATTTTTAATCAAGTCTACATTGTTATAAAAGGAATTCTGATAAAAATCACTTAAATCTTTATTATTTTTCACCCAATAGCCGATCGGATTCATGTGTTTTTTCGAATTCAGCTTCACGCCCATCTTAATCTTCACTAGTTTTACAAATGCGGAAGGAATACTTGTCCAAGGAATAGACACACCCTTCACATTAATTAATTTCCGGTTTATCTTACCGCCAACTTTATCATACACAAAATTGGCTGCTTCTGGATAATATTTATTGATCCATTTAATGTAAATTCCGTGTCCCTTTCTATACTCAAAAGGAAGGGTCAGACAAAAAGACATGAATTCAACATCCGTATATGGAGAGATTGCCTCTGTATATTTTTGAAACGGTTTTAAACCCATAAGATTTCCTGTAAATCCTCTATTATACAGTTTAAATACTTCCTTATCTTGTAAATGGAAGGAATTCTCTTCTGTATACTGGACTTTATTAATTAAGCGTGTAGAATTGGCCCCTGATCCGGGATGGAATGCCTGTTTCTTGCCTTTTTCATAGTAAGTTCCTAATATAGCGCCACCTAGATGTCCAGTATGAACAACTCCGAAAGAATCGAAATCGATGGAATTAGCCATACCTAGTGTGGGCGTGATACTACAACTTTGACATCTACCGCCAGACATTTGTATCGCTTCTTCAAAATACTTGTATAGATATAAACCGTTATCCAATGATTTAAAGATCCACTCGGTTTTCAGTTTATTGGCTATTTGTTTAGGAATAGTCTCATCCATATAATCCGTTTGCGAAAACGTATAGTTTAACATATTCGTGTAACCCATATCGTGTGCAACCCATGTAGTCATTCTAGAATCAAGTCCACCGCTCAATGCGACTAAATGTTTATATCCATATTCCATATCTTTTTCAAACGATCGTCTCACGGCATTCCTAAAAAGTGTATCGATCTTAGCCATAGCTTCTTCTTCCGTAATATCAATCGTTTCGTTTGTTAGCTCAAAATAACATTTCTTTTCGATCCCGCTCGCTGAGTATTGCAAGTAATGCCCTGGTGTTAAACGATGCACTTCTTCAAAAAGCGTGTCATTGCATAGTGTATAAGAATGCGTGATCAAACTGTATGCTGCATTTGTTTTCAGTTTAAAATTCTTTCCTGTTTGTTTATGAATAAGCTTTATCAAAATATCAAAATCTGTACCAAAATATAAAACATCTTCCTTTTCATCCAGGTAATAGAAAATTTCTTCATCACCCACATGATTGGTGTACAGATTAAACATGTGTGTTTCTTTATTTAAAAATACGCCTGAAAAGTGACCTCTAAACTCACTAAAAAAAGTTTCTGGAGCATTGTGAGCCATTTTTTGCACCAAAGAAGAAATATTGCGTTCTTTGCTTTCGTATTTTTCTATCAAATCCAGTTTATTTAAAATGACTCCTTCAATAATAAAACATGCTTCTTCAGTCTCAGAAAAAGCCTTATCTTGTTCAAATTTTTTGATGGTATTCCGGAAAAAATAACCATATAATCCAGACGTATTGACAACCATTTTTTCTTCCATAAGATTGTCATTCTTTTCGATAATATCATATATATCAATATCGTTTTCTAGTGCTTGTTCTTTGCTTGAAATAAATCCAAAAAAACCTGGCATACTACATTGACCTCTTTCCTTTAGATGAGTTATTCCTTTAACTTTGATCAAAACATATCGTAACAGTTGACTTATTTTATTAAGGTGGCTAATATTCCTAACATATCTTCTTCTACCTGTACCTGATCGTAAGGACTCGCGGAATGAAAGGCATTCTTTTTTAATGTTTGCTTTTCTTCCTCGCTGTTGGCATGAAATTCGAGTAATTTTTCGGCGATAGAATACGGGTTCCCAGCTTCTGTGAAATAACCGTTCTCTCCCTCGACTAGATATCCTTTAATACCTGCAATTTGACTCCCGATCACGGGAATGCCGCAAGCCAAAGCTTCAATGCCGACAAGGCCTAAACTCTCGCCTTCTCTTCTACTCGGGAAAACGAACACGTCCATTTCATTGTATAGGGCAACAAGGGCTTCTTGTGGTAATAGATCGTAACAGCGTACATCTTCTTCCAGTCCCAGTTCTTGAATAAGTGCTTCTTTTTGCTTATTTTCCTTCCCATTTCCCACCATAATAAGTTGTGCTGGTCGACTAGATTGAAGTTTAAATTCGTTAAATCCACGGATGGCATCGTCCCAGCCTTTATCCACATCAATACGCCCGACATAACCAACTTGAAACACATCACTATTTTTATCCGTTTCCTGTGGTGCAAAGAGCGTGCGGTTCACTCCGCCTGATGGTGAAATCAAGATATTCTCTGAGTGGATGTTGTAACGGTCGATAACAACTTCTTTAAAATATTGCGACGGTACAACCACATGATTCGCTTGTTTTAAAAGTCGCACCACCCATTTTTGCAACCGCTCTTGAATTGGTGTTTCTGGAAAGACGTCACTACCATGGAGATTAACGGTAAGGTTTATACGGCGTTTTAAATATTTACTCCCTAAAACCGGCAAAGCGCTATGTGAAGCATAATGAAGATATACTAAGTCATATTTTTTAAACAGCAATGTGAAGAAAATTTGGAAGTAAAATTGGATATATCGCCAAAGTTTTTTCCCTTTACTCACCTCTTTTTGCATCGTGATTGTATCTAAGCTACTTGCAGCCTTTTCGAGTATATCTACATGCTTTTTTACAAAAATGCCGTATGAGGGATATGCTTTTGATGGAAACATATTCGCAATAACAAGTATTTTCATCCTTTCATTCCTTTCTTCTGAGAAGCAAATTTCGTACCATCTTATTTATTCTTACCTCTCTTGTTTAATCACTCTAGCTGGCACACCGCCAATGACACTATATGGTGGGTATTTTTTGGCTGGGACAACCGCTCCTGCAGCAACGACACACCCATCTGGTATCTCGGCTCCTGCTAAAATGGTGACACGTGTACCGATCCAAACGTCATGACCAATGAAAACAGGTTTTTTCGTTGTACCGCTATCTAGTATCTTTTCTTTCCCATTCACACAATGCGTGTCGGTTAAGATTACAACATCTGGCGCCATCAAGACATCATCACCTATATGAACAGTTGCCGTCGCGATAATCCGCGCGTTGTCACCAATAGACGAACGTTTCCCAATGTGAATATTTTTAGGATGGCGCAGTTTCAGTTTTGGTCGTAAATTACTGTTTTTCGCACAACTTCCAAAGAAAGACTGTGCTAGCTGATTCTTCATGTGACGGATCCAGCGACCTAAAGCGAGTCGATTCGGCATCGGCAAAAAATTAAGTACTGAGAATGTGAGTTTAGCCAACATTTTATTTACGCCTTCTTTCTTTCATGACTTTCCATACAAAGCTTAGATTGCCGACAAAATAGCGCTTAAACATCCGCCTAGGTTCTTGTATAAACCGATAAAACCATTCTAGTCCAACCTTCTGCATCCACCGTGGTGCACGTTTTGTTACACCAGCAATGATATCAAAGCTACCGCCAACGCCCATCACAAAGGGGACGCCCATCGTTTCCTTATACATATGAATCCATTGTTCTTTCTTAGGGCTAGAAAAAGCGACAAAGACAATATCTGCTTTCGATTTTTTGATATCTAGCGCAATCTCTTCTGATTCAGTATCATCAAAATATCCATTCCGATACCCAGCAATCTTCAGATTCGGATATGTCTCTTGGTGCAAGCGGACGACCTCTTGTACAACGTCCTCCTTCGCGCCAAAGTAATATACACGATATCCTTTTTCAGCACTTTTTTTAACTAAATTTTCAAATAAATCAATACCAGTGACTCTTTCCTCTATTTCATGACCGAGGAACTTCATGGCCCATACAATCGACTGCCCATCCGCATTAATAAGCGGCGAGTCATTCACAATGTTTGCAAGTTCCTCGTTCTCTGCCATTAAATTGATTTTACTCGCATTAATCACCACATGCTGCACTGGTTTTCCAATCTGAATAATGTTTTCTACTTGATCCACCGTTTCCTGCATCGTAAGCGAATCAACATAACTACCTAACAAAAAAGTACGTGTCATCCTATCTTTCACTTCTCCTCTGACTTAATAGGCGCTATTCGGGACAAAAATCACCCGCACCGTTCTGAGTAATATCTGCATATCTAATAAAAAACTAACTTTTTGAATATACTCTAAATCTAAATTGACCATTTCTGCAAAACTTACATCGTTTCGGCCACTTACTTGCCATAAACCTGTACAGCCTGGCGTGATGGTTAGTCTTCTAAGGTCACGTACAGAATATTCAGCGACTTCACGCTCTAGCGGTGGTCGTGGTCCAACAAGTGACATATCGCCTTTTAGTACATTCACAAGTTGTGGCAATTCATCGATACTTGTCTTTCTTAAAAAACGTCCTAATTTCGTAATGCGTGGATCATCTTTCATCTTAAACATCGCGCCTTCTACCTCATTGAACTGAAGTAGCTCCGCAAGTTTTGCCTCTGCATTCGGAATCATCGTCCGGAACTTATACATCATGAACCGCGTCCCATCTTTCCCGATCCGTTCTTGTTTGAAAAAGACAGGAGCGCTAAAATCACTGAACTTAATGATGCAAGCTAATACAATAAACAGAGGGGATAAAAGAAGTAAGCCAATGCTTGCGCCTAAGACATCTATACCTCGTTTTACAATTGGGTAAAGTTTAGTAGCTTTTTTAGTGGACTCAGCCACGGTTTTCATGGATTCCATTGTAGTCTCCTTATTGATAGTAATAATAGTTGTTTGCATTGTTTTTCACACGATTTAAAACCGTACCGATAATTGAAACATGTGTTTTTTGAAGTTGCTGGACGGCTACTTTTGCACTTTCTTTGAGCGTTTTATCACTGCGAAGTACAACAATTGCACCTTCTACATAGGGGGTTAATACAAGGGCATCAGATGAAGCTAAAATAGGTGGGGTATCAATAATAATTTGATCAAATTGTTCGGTAAACTGCTTAATTAAACGTTCCATTTTCTTAGAAGCAAGTAATTCATTCGGATTCGGTACCATCGTTCCACTTGTTAAAATCATTAAATTCTCGATTTCTGTTGGGTGGTATAGATCTCCAAAATCTGCTCCGTTATTTGTGAGCATATCAGATAGCCCAATATTATAAGGAATTCCAAATGTCCGATGACTAGTTGGCTTACGCATGTCTGCATCAATTAGTAATGTTTTACTACCCTGCCTGGCATAACAAACTGCTAGATTCGCCGACACTGTCGATTTACCGCTTTCTGGTTCTGGTGATGTAACTAAAATGGATCGGTACTCCTTATCGACGGACGAAAAATGGATACTCGCTCGGAGGGTTTTGAATTGTTCCGCGATTGGGGAACTTGGATTCGTTGCCGTAATTAGTTTTCTCTTCATCGTCTGTTGTTTACTCACTTAACATTATCCTTTCCGATTCTTACGTTTTCTTCCTAGTACCTTCTCAACTAAGTCACCATCTTTTATTTCACTAATCATCGATAGTACGGGAAGGCCGAGCGTTTCTTCCACATCTTCTGCTGTTTTAATGGAGCGGTCAAATAGATCACGAAGGAACGTTATAACCACGCCCAAAATCAACCCTGACAAGATCGCAACAGTAATCATTAACGTTTTATGCGGTTTTACTGGGACGGCATCCGCGTCCATTGTTGCCTCAGATAACGTATAAATATTGTCTATTTTCATTATTTTAGGAACATCTTTACTCAATATAGAGACCGTTTCGTTGGCAATTTTTACAGCATCTGCGGCATCCGCGCTTTCGACATTAATTTTGATGACTTGTGAATCCGAGGTGCTGTTTACTTTAATCATTTCTTCAAGCTCTTTCGTGGTATATGCATCATCCATTTTCTCTGATACTTGTGCTAAAATCCGCGGACTCATGATGATAGATGTGTATGTGTTGATCAGCTGCAAATTAGCCTCTACATCTTGTGACTGGACGATCGTATTCTGGGGTACAGACTGGTTGATTAAAACTTGTGTTTCGCTTTGGTAGATGGGGGTGGAGAAGAAATACAGATAACCGCTCATCAACAAGGCGCACACACATGTACTCATGAAAATGATCCATTTATTCTTTTTCAAAAGATCCCATATTTGCTTTACATTTAAACTATCTTCCATTGTTTCCTCCTGGCCTATTCCGCTATTGGAACTAACTTTTTACTGCTTTTGCGCATATCATATAAGTTTCCCATATTGTAAATCGCCACTTTTTCTAACTCCGGAATAACATTTTTTGTATCGAAAATATATTGCTGTTTCATACTCTCAAATTGAGTTGCTGTCACTGTTTTGAACTCACTATGATCCGTTAAAACACATACTAAATCTGCGTTTTCTACTGCTTTCTCAAAATCAGGCTCAATCCAAGGTGCTTTTACATGCGGATCAAAGATGGATAATTCAAAATCTGTTTCTTTTTCTAGGAGTTGTATAATTTCAAGCGCTGGGCTTTCACGGATATCATCCACATCACCTTTATAGGTCGTGCCGAAAACCGTTACTTTTTTGCCATCGATATTTGCCATCAAGGTTTTTACTTTTTCTACAATAAAGTCTGGCATCGTGCTGTTAATCGCGCGGGCTTGTTGAATCAGCGGTGTATTTTCTGGAGTCGCTGCGACAATAAAGTATGGATCCACTGCTAAGCAATGACCACCGACACCAGGGCCGGGAGAGTGTAAGTTCACTCGCGGATGTTTGTTCGCCATCTCGATGACTTCTAATGCGTTGATACCCAGCGTATCGCCAATTTTCGCAAGTTCGTTCGCAAGGGCAATATTAACATCGCGGTACGTATTTTCCATCAGCTTCGACAGTTCCGCTGCACCAGCAGTTGCTTCGATGAGTTCGCCTTGAACAAACACGCCATACACCTGTTTTCCTGCTTCAATACAGGCGGGTGTAAGTCCACCAATAATCCGGTTATTATACACTAATTCATGAATAATTTTCCCAGGTAGCACACGCTCGGGACAATGGACTAAAAAGATATCTTGCCCAACAACAAATCCTGCTTCTTCCAACATCGGCTTCACCACATCTTCTGTCGTGCGTGGTGCGATGGTAGACTCTAATATGATGACATTTCCTTTTTCTAAATAAGGAATCGTTTTGCTGACCGCGTCGACAACATGTGTTAAATCACACGATAGATAGGCATCCGCCTTATTCGGCGTTGGCACAGCAATAATGAAAACATCCGATTCCTCTAGATTTAACTGTGCTTTAAAATTCCCAGATAATAAGGCTTTCGTTAGCTCTGTCTGAAGTCCTGGTTCCTCAATGTGAATTTTTCCTGCGTTAAGCATATTTACCGCATCTTCTTTCAGATCGATACCTATCACATTTTGACCATGATTAGCAAACATGATAGCCGTTGGTAAACCGATATAGCCTAACCCAATAACTGCGATTTTCACAGAATCATCTCCTCATAGATTTTAAAATTTACTTATTGTTTGGAATCGAAATTTTCCATGTTGCGAGTACTTTTGGTTTTTCTTTTCCGAATGTTACTGGTTGATACGAAAACTCACCAGATTTTACGTCTTTCGGCAATTCAAAATTGATGGCTCCGCTCACTGTTTTGTCAGCTGCGATTTCTGTTCCGATATTGTTGGCATCTGCTTTCACTTGGTACGTTTTATCGCCGGATTTGAAAATAAAGTCATTGCCGCCGACACCGTATTTGCTATCGGTCTCATTTTTAAAACTCATGGTTATTTGCACAATATTTTTGTCGCCTTTGCCGTTCTCCGTTGTTTCAATACCTTTGATTTGCATCTCTATATTGTTCACTGTTTTAGCTGGATACGTTTTTTCTTTTTCTGATTTTGCTTCTTGTGTTGTTTTTGGTGTTTCCTCTTTAGTTGGTGTCGCCGAACAAGCAACTAGTGATAAGGCACAAGCGCCTGACATCGCGATTAACATAACTTTTTTCAGCATATGATTCTCCTCTATGTTCTCTTATTTTTATATAAAACTGCTATTTTTTTCAAAGTTAATTTTTAAAATGTGTGATGACTAAAGCAAGTTTAGTCATCACACCGAGTTGTATCTAAATTTTAGTTAACTGCTACTTCAACTTCTAAAGCAAGTCCAACGGCGTCATAGCCTAGAACGGTTACTTTTGCTGTTGGGTCTTTAATTTTGTCCTTCGCATAGTAAGTGTACGTGCCATCTGCTGCTACTGGGACTTTGCTGTATGTTGTATCGCCTACTTTAATAGCAACATATTTAATACCGCCTGTAAACGTACCTGTGATATTTCTTGTTGTACCGATCGTGAAGGCATCTGCTTCCATTGTTGGTGCTACGCCTGGATCGATTGTAACGCCTTTTTCTGCAACAACAACGCCTGATGAGTCGTAAGCTAGAACCGTTATAACATCGTCTTTACTTGTTACTTTATCTTTGATGTAGTAAGTGTACGTGCCATCTGCATTAACAGGGACTTTGCCATACTCTGTGTCATTGACTTTAACAGCCACATATTTCACTGTTCCTGTATATGTTCCTGTCGTATCGCCTGTACCTAACAAGTATGTGCTTGTTGTTAGTGTAGACCCGCCCTCAGGTGTGATAGTTACTGGTGCTTCTGCAATTTTTGTGCCTGTGCTGTCATAGCCAATGATAGAAACGGCTGTGGTCGCATCTTTAATCTTATCTTTTGCATAGTACTGCCAGTTAGTGCCATCTACCACGGCTACTTTACTGTAAACAGTATCGCCAACTTTAAGCGCTACATATTTCACGCTTCCAGTGAAAGTACCTTTAACATTTGTATCTGTTTTAAGTTTGAAAGCGACTGGTACGATCGTGCTTGCTCCTGCTGGATTTTGAGTCACATTTAATGTTTTCGTGTCTACTAATATACCCGCAGCGTTGTATGCTCTGACAAGAACAACATCTGTTGGGCTCAAAATTTTACCTTTTGCGTAATACTGCCATGTTGTACCATCAATCACGCCAACTTTTGCTGATTCTACACCATTTACAACAAGGGAAACAGTTTTCACATTACCTGTGAATGTACCTTTGACATAAGAATCGGTAGAGATTGCAAAGTTACTTGGGTTAATCGTGATTGCGCCAACCAAGCTTTCTGGTCCAGCAACAGATACGTCTTTTGTATCAATGATAGTACCTTCTGAGTTGTAACCAATCATTTTAACTACGTCTGATGCGTTTTTAATCTTGTCTTTTGCGTAATATTGAAGAGCGCCTGATCCTGTTACTGCCACGGCTGGATATACCGTTCCATTAACCGAAATTGCTACTTTTGTAACAGAACCTGTATATGTTCCTGTCACATAGCTATCCGCACTAACAATGAATCCTTTTGGTGTTACTGTGCCTTTTAGTAGCTCGCCGTCTTTCAATGTTACTTTAGCACGTGATAATTCTTTACCTGCTGAGTCTAGAGCAACAATGTACGCGTCTTGTGTTGTCGCTGTAATTTTGTCTTTCGCATAATACGTGAAGTTCCCACTTACTGGAACTGTTGTATACTTCGTGTCGCCAACTTGTAGATATACTTTCGTTGCATCACCAGAAACGGTTGCTTTAACAGTTGTATCATACCCTACATAATATGGTGCAGTGACTACGACTGTTCCTGCTGTTACGGAAACAACTGTAACTGTGATTGTTTTTGTTGTTGTGTTTTTATCTGAATCTGTTACGCTGTATTCCACAGTGTATGTTCCAGCTTTTGTTGTATCTACTGTGTTTGTGATAACTTTGATACTTGATGTTAAGTTACCGTCTTCTTTATCAGTCGCTGTTACGCCTGTTAATGCGTCGAACGTGTCGCCTACATTGATTGTTTTATCAGTCGCTGTAATCACTGGTTTTTCGTTCGTGTTGACTGTTACTGTGATTGTTTTTGTTGTTTTGTTACCGTCTGAATCTGTTACAGAGTACTCAACAGAATATACGCCTGCTTTTGTTGTATCTACTGTGTTTGTTACGACTTTGATGTCTGCTGTTAAGTTGCCATCTTCTTTGTCAGTCGCTGTTACGCCTGTTAATGCGTTGAACGTGTCACCAACTTTGATTGTTTTATCAGTCGCTGTGATCACTGGTTTGTCGTTCGTGTTAACAGTCACTTTGATTGTTTTTGTTGTTTTGTTACCGTCTGAATCTGTTACAGAGTACTCAACAGAATATACGCCTGCTTTTGTTGTATCTACTGTGTTTGTTACGACTTTGATGTCTGCTGTTAAGTTGCCATCTTCTTTGTCAGTCGCTGTTACGCCTGTTAATGCGTTGAACGTGTCACCAACTTTGATTGTTTTGTCGCTTGCTATAATGACTGGTTTTTCGTTAGATTTAACTACGACAGATGTTGGATCACTTGGTAGACCATTTTTGCCTGCTTGTGTTACATCAATAACTGCGTCTGCTTTTTGAGCTGGAATTGTTATTGCAAATTTACCATCTACGTCTGCTACGCCTGTTGCTGTTGTTCCATCAGGAAGTTTTACTGTTACTGTGTTTCCTGGAACTGCTTCACCATTCAGTGTTGTATCGCCTGCTTTGATAGGAGAAACTGTTGGTACTGCTGGAACTGAAGTGTCTTCTTGTACTTTTGTTGTAACACGTGAGCTGTCATTGACACCATTTGTTTGGTAAGTTTGAATGTTTTGATCTTTCGCTAGTGTTGTTCCTGCTGGTACGTCAACTGTCCAGTTACCATCTTTATCAACCGTTGTTTTAGCTGTTTTACCGTCTGGGAATGTTACAACGATATCGTCGCCTGCAACACCTGTTCCTGAAACAGTTGTAGCATTTTCAAAAATTGGTGATACTACTGGGCGGTCAACAATGCTTGAACCTTCTGTTGATACACGTGAGTAATCGAAAAGGCTGAAACCATCGATATTTTCACCTGTCGCTAAACCACTGTAATAATCTACTGTTGTAGTTCCAACTTTATAGATTAATGGAATTCTAACATTATCGATAGTGTTCCATTCGCTTCCTGTTGCTTTAGACCAATCTGCTGCATGATCCCAAGCGTATACTTTAGCCATGTTGTTCATTTCAATACGTGATTGGTAAGCTACATTACTGCTAGAATAACCACGAACGATATGTCCTGCTACGGCTCTGTTATTTTGACGGAAGTCGATATATTTTGGTGAATTAAGGACTAATTTCGAGCTTTGTGCTCCTGTTAAGTCGAATAACATTGTTGATGTGTTTGAAAGTGTTTCTATATAAGCCATGGTATTTTTATTGAATGTAACAACACCGTTAGCTTTAATCGCTGGGTAGTTTCCTTGTCCAGATGCTGCACGGATGTTAGCTTTTGAGTTTTCTGCAAAGGTGATTGAACCTGATGTTTTAATACCATAATCGGAAGACTCAATTTTAACAAGTGAGTTATTTCCTACGTTAAATGTAGCTGCTGCACTACCTTCTTGAATTACGCCAGCTCCAGCATTTAGATATAGGTTAGAGTCTACGCCTAATTTAACTGATCCACCGTAGAGAGTGTGGATTGCATGGCTGTTCAATGCTGTGATTGAAAGTGTGTTGTTATCGCCAAATGTTGTATCTTTATATGTGTAGATACCATCATGATTTGGAGAAATGATTGTCATGTTTACATTTTTACCTGTAGAAATACCTTCACCACTTGTGTTGGTTGTTTCAAGGCCGTTTGTGTATGCTTTGATGTATGCTGTGGAATTATCGCCGAACTTGATTCCACCTGCATTAACGCCGTCGCCACTTGAAGAAGTGATGTTTGATGATGTGTTAGCACCAAAGTCAATGCGTGAAGTACCAGATGCATAGATAGCATCGCTCTTAGCTTTAATAGCTATTTCTGTGTTATCTCCAAAGATGATAGGTCCGCCAGAGTAAATACCGTAACTAACGCCAGAATCGATATCAATTTTAACGCGGTCTTCTGGTTGTGGATTTTGGTTAGATACTGAACCAAAGCGGATTGTTGCTGCTCCTGCTGAGTAAATACCTCTATCATGTGTTCTTAATTTTAAAGAAGAACGATCGCCAAATGTAATTGTTGCGTTCCCGTAAATACCACTGCCGTTATCACTAACTACGTCGATATCTGCGTCTTTACCTACAACGATAGAAGCTCCAGTGTTGTACGCGTAAATTGCAGTACCAGTACCAGTTGCTTTAACTTTCACATTGTCACCGATTGTGATGTTACCAGAAACATAAATACCGTTACCGATATCGCCTGATGCTAGTGTCAAATCTGCGCCATTTTTAACTACTAATGTTGCAGCTTTTAATGTACCGTATTTAGATGCTGATTTAATAACTGTGTTTTCACCAACTACAAGAGCACTATTTGATACATCAAATGCATAGCCTTTGTTTGACATCATATTGATTATTGCATTGTCACCAATGTTTACTGATCCAGAAGAACGAACTTTAACCGCTGTTTCCAATGCTTCTAATTGATCGATTTGCGTGTTGTCAGCAATTTCAAGACTATCAACGTCCATACCTTGACGTTCAGCATTGACTAAACGGTTGTTTTTCCCAGCGATAGAAAGTGAAAGTTTACCAGTTCCGCCCATAATCATACCGCGAATTTCAACGCTATCAATAATGTTTACTGTTGGTGCCGCTGTAGATGTAAAACCTGTAAAAATACCTTTTGTTCCTACGTTTGTCATGATTAAGTCTTCTAAATCAACAATAGAATTAGATTTCATGATAACTTGGAAAGACGCAGCACTAATTGTATGTCCGTTACCTTCAATACGCATGTTGCTGTTTACTGTTACGTTACTTGCTAATTGGAAATCCCCAGTAATTTCAATGACATTTACAGTTCCTGATTCTGCCGCCGCTTTAAACTCAGCGAATGTTGAAACTTGTTGTCTTTTTTCTGTTACACCGCCATCAAGTGCTAATGTAGCGCCAAGTGGAGCGTATTTTTGTGCTACGACTGCTGCGCTTGGAGCTTCTTTTTCAGTAGTTGCGCTTCCTGCTGCTTCTGCTGCATGTGATCCTGTTGGTAATACTGTGATTATTTGACTTGCAACTACTGTAGCGATTAACGCTGTTTTAGCCGCCTTTTTAAGTGTCTTCATAGATAGGACGTTAATTGGTCCCTTTTGTTGTAATTTCATGTTTATGTTTCTCCTTCTTATGTTTCTTTTTTTTTTGTAAAATGCCTGCCTATCATCGAACGATTATGGGTTCACACGATAAACACCTCCTTACATTCAAAATATTTATGACTGAATATTGCGATTTGTGCGTATGCTTTTAATGACAATACTTTTGTCATCGACGCTAATTTGACCTTCCTGCATCATTTTCTTAAGTTGTTTTGGTATAAAATTGCGATCCACATTACAATACGCTCCAATAAGTTTGGTATTGATCACAGATGGTATTTCAACACCTTCATCCACCGAAACTCCTAGCTTATTTGCAATATCATAAAGTGAGTTCACGAAGCGCTCTTCACGGCCTAGCATCAATTGCATGTAACGTTCATACAAATCGTATAATTGTTCAGTCATTAAATTAGCGAAATATTCCATGAATGATGGTCTATTTGCCAAATAATTCAGCAAGTATTCCATATCAATCTTCGTTGCTCTAAGCCCCGTTAATGTTGTTGCTTGCGTCATAACAACACTTTCGTTTTTTCTGAAAAATGATTCCAATCCAATAATATCTCCATCTGTTAGAAAGGATATGACTGGCTTCAGTGAATCTTTCATTGTCTGAGTTGTGATTGAAATCCCAGAGTTTATAATGTATAGTGCATTATTTGTCTTACCTGGTGCGATAATCTGTTGCCCTTTATCAAAAGTAACTTCTTGTACTAAATTATCACCATATGCATTCGTCTGTAGCTCTTTTATAATCCCGTCTAAACTTGTATCACTTGAAATATACACCAATTATGACTCCTCCTTTCTAACATCTTGAATAGTCACGAAAGATTACATTTATTAATTTAACACGTTCTTGTTTTCCATATTTCAACTATGGTGCAGATATCCAAAAAAGTTGTGAATCTTTTATGTCTTTTCATCCTGACCCAACTTCGACTTACAAAAGCGGGTCCACTTCAATAATCTTGTTGTTATTTGTAGTGTAACATCTTATTCTTTTGGATTTCACAACACAGTTGCAACTACACAAGCTATCTGTGAATTTTTTGTGACTGCTGCAAATTTTAAATTAATAGAAGTTTTTCATTATGCCCTCTCTTGAGTACATTCAAAGTATAATACTTTACTTCTACATTTTTTCCTAAAAATTAGGTTTCTTTTTGTATTGATAGGACAAACATGGCCTAACTAAGTCGTATCAATATGTTCCACTACATGTACTTTTTTAAAAAAATATACTTCTAGAAGAACATTTTTTCGAGATTAAGCGTCATCTGGGTAAATAACTTCCGCCCCCTTTCTAAAATTTTATGTAAATGCAGTATTACAGGCCATATTTCTAGCTTAACATGGGAAATTTTATTGGTTTTATATATATATGCACTTCTCGATTTTGAAATTCGACTAATTTGTGAATCTTTTGTCGTGGCTGGTCAAAAAAGCGTAAAAAGAGCAGAGAAGGGTATTATTAAATAGAATTCGTAGAAAGGACGGTAGATTTGTATGCAATTTTTGGATGAAAAAGAACTACGCGAAGTTGATATTATCCGCTTGCTCGGGAAGGAACGAAAATACTGGCAAATATCAGAACTCGCCACTACGCTCAATTATAGTACCAGCATTATTTACAACGCGCTTGATGACATAAAATTATATCTAGCTGAAAATGCTCCCAATACTCAGCTAATTGTTAAAAAATCTACCGGCGCCTTTCTAGACAAACCCGATAGCATTTCCTTAGACGCTATCATTGAAAAATATATGACTACATCTATGGCTTATATTATATTAGACAGTACATTTAATTATCCACATCTGCGCGCACGCCAATTTTATGAACAACATTTGCTTACGAAAAGCACCTTTTATTTGAGGTTGAAATATATAGAAAACAGCCTCCATACCGTTAACCTAAATATAGAAACAAACCCAATGAGAATCACTGGGCCTGAGATTTGGATTAGAGAATGCTATTATAATTTATATTGGCGGACATATAGAGGAAGGATTTGGCCGTTTCGCTCGATTTCTAGAGAGGTTTTACTGTACCAACTCAATGAATTTTTACGGAATAGCCGAATATCCATGAATGCCGTCGAAAAAGAGCAATTGCTTTACCGGTTAGCTGTGAGGTACATGCGCCACGCTCAGAAACGTTATACGGCGGATATGCCTTTACAAAATTGTGTGCCTCCGCAAGTGGTGGATTTTATTAAAAAACACGGTGTGGCCTTGATGAACAGCGTCCCTGAACAGTATAGAGAACTTGAGGAAAAGTATCTAACTATTTCTATTAGTAATCTTTTATACGCCAAAACGCGAAGTTTAAGGGCGACCAAACTCATTGAGTGGCACAGGGAAAAGCAGACCCTTCCTTATAAAATCGCGGCAGCTTTCCTTGAGGAGTTCGCCATAAAGTATCCAGATATAGTAATAGAAGAAAATGATCATTTGTGGCTCGATCTAATTAATGTTAATTTTTACGGCTTATCTCTGCCACATCTGTATATATACCGCGATTTACGGAAGCAAGCTGACTATTTCAAAGTAGAGAATCCCGCACTATGGGCGAATTTAGAAGTGATAATAACAAAACTATTCAATCCTGAAAATTTCCAGCAATTCGCGGCACCAGACATTTATTTTTGTTATAAATACATGGTCCTGATTGTTGAAAAGTTTGCCATGAAAAAATACGAGCCAAAACTAGAAATTGCACTGGTTACAAGTCAAGATAATGCGATTCTAAATAAATTAAAATCCCAGATTCTTCGCAAGTTGAATTTGAATATCGAGATAAATATTGAAAGTATCCCGAAAAATGTGGATCTTATCGTTACAGAAACCACAACTGTGACTACGAATCTTGATCTTGCCTTTGTTTGGAATTTCCCACCTACGCAGAATGACTGGATGCGTTTGGAGGAGCGGTTGAGTGGGATTCGGGATGGGAGATTGGAGGGGTGAGGCAGCCTGGCTTTGCGGTTGATTATGTATAGCTGTAACAACAGTCGCTGAAGGTTTACTTGCTCGCTTCGCTCTCATGCATATTGGGGCTGTAACTCTCTTTGTTCAAACACGCCACTGGGGGATTACATGCTCGCTCTGCTCTCATGCATATTGGGGCTGTAACTCTCTTTGTTCGTAACAGCCCCAACAAAAAGAACCAGCTAGGGGGGAGCTGGTTCAAAAAAGGAGTTATAAGGACTGAGGCAATTAGAAAAAGGGGGGTAAAACTAATTGCTGTCCTGTTTACATTCTCTATATTACAGTGCATCGATGAAAATTCACCGGGGTTTTCATGAGAATTCTATGAAACTTTCATTTTTTATGTTATATCATACTTAATCGTTCCTTCTCTCGTTATATCTGTGATTTCTAGCTGTACAATTTGGGTCATACTCTCAATTTGGCCGATTTTTTTAATGATAATTGCGCTGTCTGTATTCAAATAGGAAAGCACGATATCCTTGGTCATATTTTTTTCTGTAACAGGGATCTCAATTCGGTCTATCTCACCGCTTTCCAATTGCTTTATATTCGTCGTATCTTGCTGTCCTTCTATGTACACGAAAACTTTCTGCGTTAATTTGTTCTGCGACTTATTGATAACACTCATTTCTAACGCCATGTTACTCCAACTCCTTCTATATAATAACTCACTAAACTGCCGCCATCATGATTTGCCACATACATCTTATTATCTATCCCTATCAAAATCCCCCCAGATTCCCATTATCTCAAAGTAAACGCAAAAAAACCAGCCGGGGAAGCTGGTCAAAAAAGGGAGTTTGTTAAAGGGACACCACAATTAGAAAAAGGGGAGTAAAACTAATTGCTGTCCTTGCTTTACACTCTTTATAATACAGGCCTTCGATGAAAGTTTTGCGGGGATTTCATGAGAATTATATTAGAATTCAAGTATTTGTCCTAATGGCAAGGGATGCGCGTCTGTGTTGTGGCCAACTGCTGGGGTTTTCAGCAAAAATTTATCGTATCGTTTCGCGTATTCCTGCACCATCTCCACTACTTCATCACTTCGTCCCAGCTCGTCCATTTCTGAAAAGGTTCCCAATATAACGCCACTTGCTTCTTTTAAATAGCCGATTTGATCTAGTTGCGCGAGATAAGTCGCGATTTTATTACGATCCCCGCTCATCGCTTCGAGTAGAATAATTTTCCCCGTCGGACTAGGAAGATACTCCGTTCCTGCAAGTTTCAACAAACACCGAATATTTCCGCCAATAATCTCGCCTGACATCTTCGTGCCCGTTCGTATTATTTCATACGGAATTATCGTTTTTTTCCCTTTCAAAAAGGTGTTTTCGAACTGGCGTAACTGCAATTCCGACTCATTTCCCGCCAAATGAAGTAATTGATAGTTATAACCTAAAATACCCGTTTTCGCATAAATCGCGTTCAAAACAACCGTTAAATCACTGTATCCGATAAACGGTTTATTCGCCGCTTTAATGACCTCAAAATCAAGATATGGCAAGATTTCATTCGCTAAATCGCCACCAGAAATATCGAAAATCGCCTTGATTTCTGGATTTCGATACATATTTAAGAGGGCTTCCGCGCGCTGTTGCGGCATTCTATTTTCTGTTTCAAAAATTGTTGTCGCTCGAATCAGGCTCAAACCAAAATTCTTGGCAAGCAATTCCTCCACACGATCTATATCTTTTTCTTGCTCTCGCTTTCGCCCATTAGAACAGCCCACCAAGCCAATCATATCTCCATTTTGCAACATAAGCCGCACCTCCACTCACCTCTAGTTTAGCATACAAAAACACCAACCCTGGTTAGTCAGGATTGGCGTTTTCTAAGAGAGGTATGAAAAAAGGTGAGAAACAATGCAACTACTCTAAAAGGGAGTTAAAAAGTAATTGTTGTTGTCTACAAAATCTATATTACAGGACAGTCATGAATTTTCTAAGATGAAAATGTGAAATTTTTGTTAATAAAGTAGTTTCTTATACAACGCTAAAATTTCTTCGGCATTTGTTTAGCTACATCAAGTAAATTCGTTATTTTATTTATAAATTTGAACCCCATTAAAGCACTATCCGTCACAGTAAACACCTTGTTAAAACCTGATTTTCTCAATTGCACTAGTACCAAAATAAGTTCAATATTCAAAGCGCAGATTATTTTAACAAGTAGAATCCTGCGATTGGTAACAATTTTTAAAAGATAAAAATGCGACACCGCTTTACTGAGAAAAAAGTCAATTTTCAGTTCATAATATAAAATTGGGCTTGAAAATCCAGTTTTTCATGTTAAAATATAATCACAATAACAAAAATTATTAGATTGGGAGTTAACAGATGTGAAAAAAATTCTTAATGAAACCTTCTCTTTATTTAGTATGATATTGTTAGTACTAATCATATGGACAACCTTCAACCAGAACGGTGATATATTCTATACAGGAAGATTTTATATACTGGCATTATTCGTAGTAATTGTTCTCGGCAGATATATATTAACTAAAACTGGGCGTTTAATGAGTCTTACACCTAAAGCGAACCTACTAACAAGAGTGATTGAGGAAGAAGGTTTCATCGTATTTGGTATATTCTTTTTAGTTTTAACTGTGGTATCATGTTTTACTAATGATGCCTCTCTCATTTATAAAAATCGGCTCTTATTAATAATATTCCTCTTAGTAAATACCACTGGAATATACATGAGTGGTCGAAAAAAATTTAAAACCGACTAAAATGAACTATCAAAACCACTCAAAATTGGATTCTATAGTAAATGTTGGGGTAGAAATTAATCTGCCACAACATTTTTTTGTTCCCGTTTCAAGATAAAAAATACACGGTAATATCAACATCCTTTAAAATAAAAGTGACGAAATCCAATCCAAGGGAGAGATATCACCATGCAAAACCATTTACCATACAATTTATTGGTTTAGAAAATAAAAACACGATTTTAGCTAAGGTAAGAAATATTGCAACTCCTCTAAAAGGAGTTATAAACTAATCGCTATTATCTATATTACAGGATAGGCGTGATGGATATTTTTGTTAATAAAGTAATTTCTTATACAACGCTAGAATTTCTTCCGTATTTGTTGGCCTTGGATTCCCGCCAGTACACACATCGGCTAGGGCATCTTTGGCAAGCGACTCTAAATCTTGCTCTTTCACGCCAACTTCGCTTAATGAACTCGGGATTCCGACGTCTTTGGAAAGATCAGAAACCGCTCTAACAGCTGCTTTTCGTGCTTCATCAAGCGACATGGATTCTGTGCCAACAACACCCATGGCTTGGGCGATATCGCGATATTTTTCGCCTGTATGTGCAGCATTATACTCCATAACGGTTGGCAAGATAATCGCGTTCGCAACTCCATGAGGCGTGTCGTACCAGGCCCCGAGCGGATGCGCCATCCCATGCACCAGACCTAATCCAACATTTGAGAATCCCATTCCTGCAATATACTGCCCCAATGCCATTTTTTCGCGTCCAGCTGCGTCACCATTTACCGATGAACGAAGCGATCCCGCGATGATTTTAATCGCTTTTAAGTGTAGCATATCGGTGAGTTCCCAAGCTGCGTTCGTGATATAGCCTTCGATAGCGTGCGTCAAAGCGTCCATACCCGTTGCGGCACACAGTGATTTTGGCATCGACATCATCATATCGCTATCCACAAATGCCACCAGCGGAATATCGTGCGGGTCCACACAAACAAATTTGCGTTGCCGCTCCTCATCCGTGATCACATAGTTTATCGTCACTTCCGCCGCCGTTCCCGAAGTCGTAGGCACTGCAAAAATTGGAACGCTAGGTTTCGTCGTATTTGCCTCACCCTCTAGGCTCCGCACATCGCTAAATGTTGGATTCGTCGCAATAATCCCAATCGCTTTTGCCGTATCAATCGGGGAGCCACCGCCAATCGCGATGATATAATCCGCGCCTGACTGTTGAAACGCAACGAGCCCAGTCTTCACAACCGCGATCGTCGGATTTGGAATCGAGCCATCAAAAACCACATAAGGCAACTGCCCCGCATCCAATAACGCCGTCACTTTTTGCACAATTCCATGCTCAACCAAAGCCTTATCCGTCACGATAAATGCTTTTTGAAAAGCCGATTTTCGGACCTCATCCGTGATTTTCCCTATCGCACCAGCGCCAAAATAAGAAGTTTGGTTCAAAATCATTCTGTTAACCATTGAATTGTTCCTCCTCGATTATACTGTTCTCCTCTGGGCCATAACGCTCTTCCTCGATCTCTTTTAGCGTTTTACCTCGCGTTTCAGGCGCTAAAATAAGTCCAATAATTAAGTGAATGACCAAGAATGCGATCATCACCATACCCGCCGCTTTAAATCCTAGGAACGTAATCATAGCTGGCACGACTAGTGAAATCAAACCAACGCCGACACGCACTAATCCAAACATCATGCCTTGCACTTTTGCCCGATATTGCGTTTTGAAAAGTTCGCCAGCCCATAATCCGTAAAACGCTTGCGCTCCAAAACCAGCCGCAACACCCCACAAAATAATGAATAGCAACAGTTCCGTCATTCCCATCGAACCAAACGTCAAGATAATCCACGCCAGAATTCCCATGACGGCGCCAATCCCAAATAACAGCTTGCGGTTCATCTTATCGCCCAATTTAATGAAGACAAAGTAAGTCGAAAGAATCGTGAATACCCACAGTGTTCCTTGCAACAAGTTCGCGTGCGCCGAGGTCAATCCGCCAACCACTTGATAAATATACGGCATGAAATAACCCATGACGCCTGCAACTAAATTCCAGAAAAAGTAGATACCGAGCACGAGCGTAATCGCTTTTCGGTTCGCCTTAATCGTAAATAACTCCTTAATCGAGACTTTTTTACCCACATTCTCAGCTTTTGCATCCTCTTTCTTCTGATCTTCCCAAACTGTTGATTCATTGATTTGCTGCTGTAAAACCCACGTGATTAGAGCGATTACAAACAGCATTCCGAAAATAATTCGACTTCCCATCAAGCCAAGTGGCGCCATTAATACCGCCAAAAATAGCATCACAGCAGGCCCTACCGACCAAGCCAACTGCCCATATCCAACATGTGCTGCCCGATCTTTTGCTGGTGCTTCCTCCGCGATGTACGTCCAAGCCGCTGGAATCGCTGCTCCGACCGCTATCCCCGTGATAATATACCCTGTCAATAACATACCGAAATTCATTGATAGCGCTATCAAAAGCACACCAATCATATACACAATTAAATCATATTTATAGATAAACTTCCGTCCATATTTATCAACCAAAGCCCCACCAATAAAGGCACCAACTGCCGATCCAAACCCGTTCGCACTAACCGCGCCAAGCAAACCAACAGACGCATCCGATAGATTCAAATAATTCACCCATAACGTTAGTCCTCCAGCAGCAGCAACGATCGATCCAGCCTCCAGAAAATTCGACATCGACACAGTAAGAGTGGCTTTTAAACTTCCTTTACCTGCATTCGCCATACTTTTTCCTCCTTTTTATGTTACGCAAGATAAAAAACAGATGTTAAATTTTTCGAAACTGGGCTGTTGTCATCATTCGTTTCCATCAATGGCTCCATATACGCCCACCATTTTTTGCAAATTTCAGTCGATGCTATTTTGTCATATTTTTCTCTATTTTCTACTTCTAAGTACGCGAACAAAACGTGTGTATTATCATCCATGAAAATCGAATAATTCTGCGCGCCGTGTTCCTTCAGGACTTGCTCCATTTCTGGCCATAAATCATCGTGCCTCGCCTTGTATTCCTCCGCAAAACCGTCTTTTAAGTACATAATCGATGCTATTCTTTCCATGTTGCGACTCCTCCTATTATTCAGGGAAGCGCAAACTCGCCACTCCCCTGCTAAAATTTACTTCACGCCTACTTGCAAATATCCCGATTTCGCTGTGACGCCAAATGCATCCGCCAAATCTTGTAATTGTTGATCCGTAATCGTTTGGCGCGCGCCACCTTGTGCTTGCACTAACGTATAAACTTCCGCAGCCTTCTCAGCCGTTTCAATCAAACCAAATACTTCGTCCATCGTACTTCCCGCTCCAAAAATCCCGTGATGCGGCCAAATAACCAATCGGAATTCGCGCATTTTCGCAGCCGTTGCCATCCCAATCGCGTCCGTTCCAGGCACCATCCAAGGCAAAATCCCGACACCTTCTGGGAAAACGACGATACATTCCGTACACATTTGCCATAAAGTACGCGTGAAATCACGTTCTTCCAGCGAATGCGTAAATGTCATCGCGATAATGTTCGTCGCATGATTATGCATAATAATACGGTGCTCTGGATCAATTTTCAGGCGTTCGATGTGGCTCATGAAATGCGCCGGCAACTCACTTGTTGGCACGCCACCATCCGTGAAGCCCCACAGTAATTCGACACTTTTACCCGTCTCGGAAACCCGGATAATACCAAGATTCACATCAGGCGCATCGATGACATTTTTGAAATACTTGCCAGAACCCGTCACAATGAAATATTTCCCTGCAAGCGCCGTCGCGTCAAAAATCATCGGAATCGTGCGAATCACTTGGTTCGGATTAATATACTCACCAACCTCCGCCTCCGTAAGCAGATAACTGATATTCCCGCCATTTCTCTCATCCCAACCTAGACGATATAAATTCGCCGTTACTTTCATCATTTCCTGTACAAATGGTGCTGCTACAATATCTTTACTCAATTCCAATTGCCTCCTCAGACCGTTTTACCAAAACTTTTTCTTCATAATCCTTCACTTCTTTTAACCAAGCCTCACGAACCGGCACGTTTTGCGCCTCACAATAATAATCCCAAACTGCTGTAAAAGGAAAGTCCTTCAATTCCTCAGTCAGCGCCAATCGTGATGTATAATCGCCTTCCAATTCAATTTTGCGAAGATATTCCGTCGGCTCAAGCATTGCTTTCAAAAGGGATTTCAACGTATTTCGCGTCCCAATAACCCACGCCGCCACGCGATTAATCGTCGCATCGAAGAAATCCAGACCGATATGCGTTTTGCCCAGTAAATCATTGCGAACCAACTCACGCCCAATCTCCTGCAATTCATCATCCATAATCACGACATGATCGCTGTCCCAACGCACCGGACGACTAACATGCAACAGAATTCCCTCACTAAACAAAGATAACGATGACAGCTTGTTCGAAATCACTTCCGTCGGGTGGAAATGCCCCGCGTCCATACAAATCAACTTATTCCGCGTAATTCCATACCCCATGTAAAACTCGTGCGATCCCACCGTATAAGCCTCAGCACCAAGTCCAAACAACTTACTTTCCACAGCGTCCAGCGTATACTTCCGGTCCAACTCCTCCGCAAAAATCGTATCGAGCGACTCCATCAAACGCTTACGAGGCGCCAACCGATCAATCGGATTATCCTTGAAACCATCAGGAACCCAAAAATTATTGACTGAAGTTTGCCCTAATTCTTCACCAAAGTAAGCCGCAACTTTCCGAGCCCGCTTCCCATGCTCAATCCAAAAATCGCGAATCTTCTTATCTGGATGACTCAACGTAAAACCATCTTCCGAGTTAGGATGTGAGAAGAATGTGGGATTGAAATCTAAACCAAGACCTTGCTCCTTCGCCCAATCCACCCATTTTGCATAATGAGCCGGCTCAATCTCGTCCAAATCAACTTTTTCATCCGTATCTACATACATCGCGTGTAGATTCACCTTATGTTTCCCAGGAATTAGCGAAAACGCCTTCTCCAAATCTTGGCGTAACTGCGCTGGCGTATGCGCGGCACCAGGATAATTACCCGTCACCGAAATCCCGCCCGTCAGCTCTTGATCCGGATTCATAAACCCTGTCACATCATCACCTTGCCAACAATGCATCGAAATTTTCACATCCGCCAAACGCTTCAAAACATCATCTACATTCACCCCATACTTCGCATATTCCTCTTTTGCCCACTCATATTTCTGTTTCAATTTCTCGTTTCCCATTTAAAAAGCCTCCTGTTTTCCAGATATATTTTTGTACATTGCTCGAATTTCCATCATATTCACGCCATCACCCGGCGTATACGTAGTCAGCGGCGTCGACTTGCGAATCAACTCCCGAACCGCCGATATATCCTCAGCCTCGCCACTCGCAATCAACTGCACCGCCAAATTCCCAAGCCCAGTCGCCTCGGTTGGTCCCGCATGCACTGTGATCCCCGTCAAATCCGCCGTCAACTGGTTCAAAATTGCAATGTTCGCGCCACCACCAATAATATGGAGATGCTTAATCTCACGGCCCGTTAAAGCCTGCAACTGCTCAATCTGAATCGCATACTGAATCGCCAAACTATCATAAATAACACGCGCCAATTTTCCCGGTGTTTGTGGGATTTCCTGTCCAGTCTCCATACAATACGCCTGAATCTCCGCAATCATATCCGTTGGGTTCAAAAAGCGATAATCATCCACTCCAATCAAAACTCCAAAGGGCTCCTCGCGCGCCGCCAATTCCGCAAGCTCTGCATAACTATACGCATAATCCTGCATCCGCGCCACCTCTTGAATGAGCCACAATCCCATGATGTTTTTCAAGAAACGAAACGTATCATACGCGCCCCACTCATTCGTGTAATTCGCGGCAAACGCCTCCGCACTATTAATCGGATTCGCCAACTCCGCCCCAAGAAGCGACCACGTCCCACTCGACAAGAACGCCCAATCATCACCAACACCAGGCGCACCAAGCACTGCCGAAGCCGTATCATGCGTTGCAACCGTGATCACATCACAATCCGGCAAATCATACTTCTCATGCCACTCCGCAGAAATCTTGCCCAACATCTCACCCGGCTTCACAAACCGCGCAAACTGCCCAGCATCCAATCCCACTAAATCCAACAAATCCACATCAAACTGTTTCGTATGTAAATTCAGCATCTGCGTAGAAGAAGCGTTCGTCACCTCCGTCACACGTTTTCCAGTCAATAAATACCCCAAATAATCAGGCACCATCATGACCCCATTCGTCCGCGCCTTAAGCCCCGCATCCTCCATATATAATTGATACAACGAATTAAACTGCAAAAACTGAATCCCTGTCTTCGCGTAAATATCCGCAGCAGAAACCTCTGCTAAAACCGCATCCATCGCAAAATCCGTTCGCTTATCACGATAACTAACCACTTCATGTAATCGCTTTCCTTCTTGATCCAACAAACAATAGTCCACCGCCCACGTATCAATCCCCAACGTGCATCGCGTAACACCTGTTTTCTTCAATTTTTCCAAGCCAACCATAATATTTGTGAAAATATGATCAATATTCCATATGCATTTACCATCAACTTCTACAAAACCGTTATGAAAGCGATGAATCTCCGTTAACTCTATCTTCCCAGCCACTAGCTCGCCCAGAAGCAAACGCCCACTCGATGCGCCAACATCTACAGCCACATGTTTCAAAAGCTCCTCCTCCTTCATACTTTTAATTTATAAACCAAGAATACACCGAATCAGTCATTAAGTCAACATTTAATTTTATTATTTTGTAGTTTTATGTGGTTTTTATGTGTGTTTCAATTAAAACTTGCTTGTGATTGTACCATTGTTTACAATGAAATAGACAAGGATGTGATGAAAATGCTTGCTTTCGAGCGAAAAGACAAAATACTATCAGAAATAAAGAAAAACAAGAAAGTCCACGTATCCCAACTAGCTAAAATTTTCAATGTATCTGAAGAAACAATTCGGCGTGATTTAGACAAATTGGAGAAAGAAGGCATCGTGGACCGCAGTTACGGAGGCGCCACTTTGAGCCAACATACAAACGAAGATCTGCCATACGCAACAAGAAACGTCATCAAAGTCGAGGAAAAGAAGAAAATCGCAACAAAAACAACATCCCTCATCAAGACAGGCGATTCGCTCATTGCAGACACGAGTTCGACCGTTTTTGAAGCGCTGAACCTACTCGTCCGCGAGAAAGAGAATCTCACCATCATTACCAATTCGATCACAGCAGTCGACTTACTTTCCAAGTTCAAAGTCCACCTTATTCTGACCGGCGGAACTCTGCGCACCAAGTCCAACTCACTCATCGGCTCCGACGCCGCCAACACAATCAGCCGCTATTTCGTGGATTACGCGATCATCAGCTGCAAAGGCCTCACCATGGAAAACGGCATCACCGATTCCAATGAGCCCGAAGCTGAAATCAAAAATCACATGCTAGAACGCGCTAACAAAGTAATACTAGTAGCCGATTCCTCTAAATTCGACAAAAATGCCTTCATCAAAATCGTCGACATCTCAGAAATCGACTACCTCATCACCGACCAAGAACCCACACACGAGTGGCAACAATTCTTGAAGGAAAAAGATGTAACACTGATTTATTAACAATACAGAGCACCACTAAGATTCATAAAAAAGGCTAGAGCGTAGATGATTTCAGAACCATCTTACCCTCTAGCCTTTTTATTCATTCCTCATTTCCCAAAACACAAAAAAACCTCCAGAACAGCGAAATCCGCCATCCCAGAAGCCCCCACCAAACTTTCAGCGGGCCGACAGATGCTTAGATGCTAGGCAAAAGACGAGTACCGGAGCAGAGCGTATATTTATACGTGAGCACCGGAACGCAGTCTTTAACGACGCAGTTGAGCGTTTGTCGGCCCGCTGAATTTTATAGAAGGTGATTCATGTGCCCAATCTCCATTACCCAGTAAGATCCCATTACAATAACAATCGCAATGAATGCTGCAAATAGGATATTACCAACTTGGATACGTCCATTTTGGCCTTCCGTCATGTGCATGAACATCAATAATTGCAAAGCCGCTTGAACGAACGCGAAGATAAAGATAATCGTAATGATTAGTGATTTATCAAGCGTCGATTCAAATACAACCCAGACAGCTAGTAATGTTAACGCGATCGATAAGGCAAAACCAATGATATGTTTCCACGGAATACCTTCTTCGGCATGTGCCGTGTTCGCTTTATTTTTCGCCATATTAATTCACCATCCCTAACAGATAGACACCTGTGAAGATGAAAATCCACACAACGTCTAGGAAATGCCAATAAAGGCTTGAAATGAATACTTTTGATGCGGCTTGTGGTGTTAGACCACGCATTTTGATTTGGATCAGAATGAACGCGATCCAGAACAGACCAATCGTTACGTGGAGACCATGGGTACCCAGTAAAACGAAGAATGCAGACCAGTAAGAGCCGACTTTAAGTGTGACGCCTTCTGATACATAATGCGCGAACTCATAGATCTCAAAACCTACGAATCCAGCACCTAGAAGTAGCGTGATAATCGAATAAATCATCAGACGCTTAACGTTACCTTTGCGCATCTCACCAATGGCAAGACCACACGTAAAACTACTCGTTAAAAGTAAGAATGTCATGATTAGAACGAGCGGTAACTCGAACATTTCGGACGGTGGGTGACCCGCATTTGAGCCACCACTGAACATTACAAAATAAGTTGCAAACAATGTACCGAATAACGCAATCTCGGCGCCTAGGAAAATCCAGAAGCCTAAAATGTTTAAACGACCTTGTTCCGATTGATATTCTAACGGAAGGCTGGAATTTTCTTTTATAGGTTCCATGGGTTACCCTCCTTTATGCCAGTTTTAAATTCACGTGCTGCTTGTTCTTCGGTAGCCACGATTTCAGGTACTTCGACATGATAGCCGTCATCCTTCTTGAATGAGCGGTAAACCATACACGCAAGTACGCCGAGGCCGCCGATGATCCCAAGCCAGTACCAATAGAAAACTAGTCCAAAGCCAGCGATGAAGAAAAATACTGACATGATGAAACCTAGTGGTGTATTGTTTGGCATGTGAATATGTTTATACGCTTTGTCATCATTATATGTTTCGCCGCGTTGTTTTTTCTCCCAGAAATCGTCAAGATCGTTCCATTCTGGCAATTTAGCGAAGTTATATTTTGGCGGTACAGCTGAAGAAGTTGCCCACTCAAGCGTACGCGCATCCCACGGATCACCAGTTGTTTCGCGTTTAGAGTGTTTGTAACTGTAAACGATATTCCAACAAAGAATTAGGAATGCTGCTCCCATTAGGAACGCACCAACAGACGAGATAAAGTTAAGTGTACCCCAGCCGTCGCCTTCAACATATGTGCTGATACGACGTGGCATACCATCAAGACCTAGGAAATATTGTGGGAAGAAACATACGTTAAATCCGATCACAAATACCCAGAAGAACCACTTACCGATTTTCTCATTCAAGCGATAACCGACCATTTTTGGATACCAGTAAATCAAACCTGCAAAACAGGAGAATACGGTTCCGGCGATTAAAACGTAATGGAAATGCGATACTAGGAAATACGTGTTGTGATATTGATAATCGGCTGCTGCCATCGCGAGCATAACCCCTGTAACCCCACCAATAACAAAGTTCGGTATGAATGCCAGTGACCAAAGCATCGGTGTGGTGAAGGATATTCGCCCTTTGTACATGGTAAAGAGCCAGTTGAATATCTTAATCCCGGTCGGTATCGCAATCATCATCGTCGTAATCGAGAAGAACGAGTTAACTGCTGCCCCAGAGCCCATTGTAAAGAAGTGGTGGACCCAAACTAGGAAACTTAGTAAAGAAATAACAACAACGGCCGCGACCATCGCTGGATAACCGAATAGTTTTTTCTTCGAGAATGTTGAGATGATCTCGGAGAATATCCCGAACGCCGGCAAAATAACAATGTATACTTCCGGATGTCCCCAAACCCAGAACAGGTTGGCCCACATCATCGGAATTCCGCCATTTGCGAGTGTAAAGAATGCCGTTCCGAATAGACGGTCAAACGTCATTAGAGCTAGCGCCACAGTAAGTACTGGGAACGCGAATACGATAATTAAACAAGTTATAAGAGATGTCCACGTGAACATTGGCATTTTCATTAATGTCATGCCCTTCGTTCGCATCCGTAAAATTGTAACCATAAAGTTGATCCCGGTCATAAGCGTACCAATACCGGCGATCTGGACCCCGAGTAAGTAGAAGTTAATCCCATAACCCGGACTAAATTCCTCGGCGAGTGGTGCATAGTTTGTCCAACCAGCTGCTGGGCTACCACCGATTACGAAGGAAATATTGAAAAGCATTGCCCCCATAAAGAATGTCCAGAAACTTAAGTTGTTCAAGAATGGGAATGCTACGTCACGCGCCCCGATTTGAAGCGGCACAACGATATTCATTAAACCAATAACGAACGGCATTGCCATAAATAAGATCATGATTGTTCCGTGAGTTGTAAATACTTCGTTGTAATGCTGGGCGTCAAGAAACTCCATCCCTGGCATCGCAAGCTGAGTACGGATCATTAATGCATCGACCCCACCACGGAAAAACATTAGTACTGCTGCCAAAAGATACATGATCCCAAGGCGTTTGTGGTCAACGGAAGATATCCATTCAGTGAATAGCCATTTCCATTTTTTTGTATAAGTTAGTAACACGACGATACCAATGCTGACTAGAGCGATCGAAATTTGGGCTCCTAAAATCAGCGGGTCGCCGGTGATGATAAATTCATCTAAACTCATGTTGAAATACCCCCCTTTTTAGTGTCCCGATTGATCGTGATCTGTTGCCTCATCGGTTTTAATTTCTTTACCCATTTTTTCCATTTCTTCATCGTAATGCTTATCTTTCTTATATCCAGTGCCATTTTTGATAATCATCGGAGACATATCCATATCTTCAAAACGTGGATTAGTAATGGTAACTGGACGTGCTGGTAAAATTGGCTTGGCTGTTCTTGTATCTTTTGCGTTTGGATCATGTGGGTTGGTTAATTCAAAACCGTACCGTTTATACGCATAGAAAACGTACTCTGGGTCCGCTGCTGGATCGACAAACGCCATATGTGTGCCTGCATAAGATTGTGGTTTCACGTTTCCTGGTAATAATAATTTGTCGTAACGGTCTTGCGAGATTGTTGGGGAGTCCGCCTTCACTTTAAGCGCCCACTTCTCAAAATCTTTTGGTTTTTGTGCGACAACATCGAATACTTGTCCAGCAAAACCTTCTCCGTTAAAGTTCGAATTACGTCCTTTAAACGTCCCTGTTTCGTCGGCCTGCAAGTACAAGTCCATCGTCATACCACTCATCGCGTACTTCTGACCACCAAGTTGTGGCACCCAGAAACTCGTCATCGAGTCTGCCGCGGTAAGCTTGAATAATACCGGTCGATCCGTTGGAATATGTACATAGTTTACAGTTTCAATCGACTGATCTGGATAACTAAAGAACCATTTCCAGTTTGCGCTAGTCGCATAAATAACAATTGGATCCTTGTGTGACGTAACTTCTGGTGCTTTTTCGTTCGCATAAATTGTTTTAACAGTAGGAATAGCTAATGCAATAACAATCGCAACCGGAATTAACGTCCATAAAATTTCTAACTTCGCACTACCATGCATGTTTGGTTCATAGTTGGAATGATCTGCTCTCTCGCGGTATTTCGTAATCATGATTACAAATAACACGAAGATCGTTAGTACAATAATAAGCATGAAAATAATCGAATAAATGATTAGATCGCTTTGACTTTGCGCTACCGGACCTTTTGGATCTAGTACCGTTAAATCACCACAGCCGCTAAGGAGTCCAACAAAGACTAGCGTGACTGTAAGTAGCAATGACTTGAGCATTTTTGACACCCGAATCCCCTTCTTTCCTTTTGATGTTTGTTGCTATGTATTTTTGCGCAAAAATACAAGCTCGCTTTTCGTATATCGACAAATAGTTGTAGACATACTGCTCCCTGATTTCCCGTCAGCAAGCTTCCCCTAATTGATAATATATCTAATATACGGCCAACTAGATTGTGTAGATTTCTCACAATATCACAAACTTATAGAGCGTGAAATTATGAATTTGAAACTGCATGTGCATACTCGTATACTATTATAGCGTATTTGTTACTTATATTCAAAGCATCGAGACAAGTTATTTTTTTCACAATCTCAAACGTTACTATGTGAGCATATATCTCTAATAGAAATCATTCGTTACTAATATTCTTTATTATCTACAAGGTAAGTGCCCTCGCCAATCTTTTTTGTGTGGCATATCACAATACAAACCTATTGACCTATAGTTAATATCTGTAAAAGCGCTTTCTTCTGTGAATATAAGATCTTTGTGTCTAGGCGCCTATGCAGAAATTGGTCTAGTCCCTGCATACAATGCTTCATTTTCACAATATATGGGTTACTTTTCAAATGACTAGGGTAGATATGGTAATGAGCGAGGAAGATGGCTCAAAATAGAAGAAGGAGTGTTAGTCTATGAAGAAAGTTTTAGGGAAATCAGTTTTATTTTTGGTGGCGTTTACATTATTGGTCGCGACCTTTGCACCTGCCGCGTCAGCACACGGTTACATCTCAAAACCGGAAAGTCGGGCTTATTTGGCTAAATTGGGTATTAACCAAAATGCCGGCGCAATTCAATGGGAACCACAAAGTGTTGAAGCTACGGGGAACTTCCCACTTGGCGGACCATCTGATGGCACGATTGCGGGCGGAGGTAAATTTCCAGAAATGGACGCCCAAACACCGGATCGTTGGCACCACGTTGACCTTTTAGGTGGACAAAATAATTTCACTTGGACGCTAACTGCACTTCACAGAACGAAAGAATATAAATATTATATTACGAAAAAAGACTGGAACCCAAACAGCCCGCTTACTCGTGGTGACCTTCAATTGTTGACGACCATTAACGCTAACAATGAAGTTCCATCCTCAACAACAGTAACTCATCAAGTTCCACTACCAACTGATCGCAATGGTTATTATGTTGTACTTGGCGTTTGGGAAATTGCGGATACTGGCAATGCCTTCTATCAAGCAGTCGATGTTAATTTGATTAATAACGGAACAATGACCTTGAAATAAGCACATGATTTAAAAATTATAAACGAGAAGCTGGTGACTTTTAGCAATGATTTATATTGTTACTAGTCACCAGCTTCTTTCTGTATTTTTTTTGACGGTTCTAAAAAAAAATTTATACTACCAAAAAAGAGTGGCAAAAATGCTGAAAAATATATAGTAATTACTATATAAACATGCTATTATATAGTTATGAGTATATAAAGACGGTGATTCAAAGCATAATATTATATGATAAAGGAGGTAATATGTCAAATGAATTTATTAAAAATCGAGGCGCTTTATATGTATATCGATATAGGTAATAGTCGCTCCACTTTTTCTACACTCCACGATGGGACAAACATTCTTACCTATCTCGCCGATACTATCAATGCAAACTACGCAAACGATTTATTGACGCCTTTTACAATTAAGGATGGTGATGCTATCGTTGGTGGCGTTAGTAATTTCCAACTACTGCTCGATATTTATAGCGATTGCCTTACAACTTATTATTCGCCTGATTTTAAAAACCGTTTCAACAACATACCTGCAGTAACCAATGAAACGCTCCATTTTTATTTTGGTGCGGGCATCGGGCATATTGATACACCATCAACAGAGGATTTGCATGATATCAATATTGTGAACGGAACTAGCATTATTAACGCGATTGAAGCGTCTGAAAAGGCCAAAGTTGTCATGAAATCACGCCTCACTCAAAAGCGGAGCGCAGTTTATAGTGAAGCGGACTATTTTTTTAACAAGCAACCATTTAAATTCTATTGTTTAGCTGAGACACAATCGTTTGGTAGTGCTTTGAATGCGCTTTTTTTCCTTGCATTTGAGCAGTTAATCAAGAGCGATAAACAGCAACACCTTTTTCGTATCAAAGATAGCCATCCTGATTATAGTAATATTGAAATTGGTACGGAACTTGGCTATAACTCGATTAGCAAAGCGGATATTTCTTCGCGTGTCAGCGTTTTGATCGCTAATTCTGACTATTTTCTCTACAAAAAGGTGCGGATGGATATTGTGAACTATTTACTCGATTTACAACAAATCATGAAGGGAGCAGGTCATGACTAACTTACTTTTCCCACTACTTCTATGCCATTTTATAGCGGATTTCATGCTGCAGACAAACAAAATGGCTAGCGTCAAAAAAGAAGCCTTTTCAAATCATAAAATAAAGATCCTGATGCAGCATATTGCTCTTCATTTTAGCCTGTATTTTATCGCTATTTTCGTGTACTATTATTGGTTCGATCGCACGACAAGCTTTTGGTTACTACTCGCTATGATCATCGGTATTTCAATCACCCACTTTTTCATCGATCTGGCAAAAGCCCCCACGGAAAAACTATTTCATGACAGCAATATTGTTCGATTATTCATGTATATAGCTGATCAAATTCTACATATCGCCATTATATATGTCGCTACCTGCCTTGTTCTCAACTCACAAATGCCGTTCAGCCCGAGCCTATATGACAAATTTAGCATTCTCAGTTCGCTTATCATCCTGCTTGTCTATTTTGTCGGATATTTAATTCCGTATATATTGGAAGTGCTGATGCCTGGTTTTAACACCGAAAAAAAGATCATTGCCGTCACCAAACTAGATGGCAAAATTATTTTAACAAAAAATCAAGAAATTCCCGCCGTTTCAAATAAAGAATTAAAAGCAGGTCGTTATATCGGCGGTCTAGAACGATTGCTATTACTCATTTTCATGGTGTTACAAATCTATTCCGCGATTCCGATCATCATTGGTTTGAAAACACTAGCACGGTTTAAGGAACTGGAAAATAACCGGTCGTTCGCGGAATATTACTTGATCGGCAACTTCCTTAGTATGATATTCGGTGTGTTAATCGCGTTACTTTTCGATTATGTCTTATATCTGTGAGCAAAAAAAGCTCCGAATCAGCAATTACCTGCTTGACTCGGAGCTCTATTTTTTATTTCGCTGCAACTGGGATGTACAGTGTGAACGTTGCTTCTCTTAAGTCTTCCAAATTAAAAGTACCTGCCACTGTAACCGTCTCGCTTTGCATAACTTCACCGTATGATTGACCAATAAAGCCATCGATCGCCGTACGTTCTTTTGCATCGGTTACGAATTTTGCGTATTGGCCTGCTGGGATTTCGAACGATGTTTCGCCGTTACCCTCGCCAGATTTTGCTACAACATACGTTTGTACATCGTCAATACTTGCATTAATACCAACAAAATCTTCTTGCGTTTTCGCAAATTCTGCTACGGCTTTTTCTTTAATTTCACTCATCACTGCAAAACCTTTTTGCGGATCGAATGCTGGGATTTCAACTTTATTTCCAGAAAAAATTTCTTTGTTTAATTCTACGATTTCAAATGACATAATTATTTCCCTCCAAAAGTTACTGTAAATTTGTTATGATGTAACTATAACATTTAAATGTTGACAACTGTATGTCATCATTCAAAATTTAAGGAGAACATAAAATGAAAATTGAGCGACTTATCGGGATTATTATGTTACTTCTCCAACGCGAGTTAGTTAGTGCTTCTGAAATGGCAACGATGTTTGAAGTTTCTAAACGAACGATTTATCGGGATATAGATACACTAGCCATGGCAAATATCCCAATTTATACGCTGCCAGGGGTAAAAGGTGGTATTGGGATCATGCCAACCTATAAAGTCGATAAAAAACTACTCACCGTAGAAGATTTGACAGCGATTATTACAGGATTAGGTGGATTCGAACAACTTCTTTCCTCTACTGATATCAAAAAAACACTTTTAAAAATGAAAAATATGCTTGGCCATTCAAACGAGCTCCCAGCAAGTCCTATTTCGCTCGATTTTTCGAATTTAGCGATGCGTCAGGAATTTAATGAGCAAGTGGAGAAATTACATTTAGCCATTAAGAAGCAACAATTCGTGGCCATCACTTATATTGATCGTGACGGCAATCAAACAACGCGTTCCGTGGAGCCTTATCACCTACTTTTTCGGAATCGTTCTTGGTATCTTCAAGGTTATAGCTTGGAGCGCGAGGATTTTCGTACATTCAAACTGTCACGAATTATTGATTTAGAGGTCGCGGCTGAAACTTTCGAAGGTCGGGCATTTACCGTGAAGCCTCTGAATGCGCCAATAACACAACCTCCTTTTGAAATGCAGGAAGTTAGTCTTATTATTGATAAAACAGCGCGGGAACAAATCGTGCTTCGGTTTAACGTGAACTCCATCGAGCCGCTAGACGAAACTTACTTTTTAGCTAAGGTGACGCTTCCAAATCATGAGGTTGGCTATCGTTTCCTTTTAACGTTGGGCGTGCATGTCACTATTCAGAATCAAGATGACTTTTACGACGGGTTTGTGGCGTATTTGCAGGAGATTCAAAATAAATATGATTAAGAATTAAGCCCACGCGATAGATTAAACTCATATCGTGTGGGCTTTACTCTATTTTTTGCGCGCCGCTACAAGTAGCATCATTGGTCTACGCAACTCATCTGGCATATCTGGATGGCTGTTTAACATGGCCGCATCTGGTTCTGGCTCCACTAATTTCACGAGTTCAAAACCAGTCTCAAGCAGCGTGTTCACGTATGTCGTCAACGTTTTATGATATTTCGCCACATCTTCGCCTAAGAAATTCGCCGTCCGCAAACCTTCCGTGAAATATTTATCCACTGGCCAATGCAATTTACTCCCATCCTCGTCATAGTACCAATCTTGCGTCCCTTGTGCCGTGAAAACCGGATGCTCAACGGAAAACACGAATTCGCCGCCGGATGCCAAACTATGATTTATTTTCTCGCACATCGCTTGAAATGATTCGATATAATGGAAAGTAAGTGAGCTAATCACCACGTCAAAACTTGCAGGCGGGAAATCAATGTCCTCGAGCGCTTGACGGATATAGCTGATTTTCGGAGAATCCGTTTTTTTACGAGCCTCGGCTAACATATTTTCAGAAATGTCGACACCAACTGCTGATTCCGCACCATTTTCTATCGCATAAAGGCAATGCCAACCAAATCCACATCCGAGATCTAGCACGCGTTTCCCACTGAAATCTGGCATCATTTTTTTGAATTCGTGCCATTCTCCCGCTCCTTTTAAACCGTCCACCGAGCGGCTCATCTTGCTGTACTGCTCAAAAAAAGCAGGATTGTCATATTTATTTTCTTTCATCTTGAAGCACCTCTTTCTTTTATGTATATATTATCACAAAAAGTAGATCGCAGAAAAACAATCGGACAGCAGTTTTTTTGACGAATTAAGCGGAATCAATTTGAACTACGCTACTTCACCCTTCAGTAAGCGCATAGTATTTTTTTGTTTCACCGTTTACTTCCACGATTAAAACGTCGTCACGTTCTTTAACGTTAAACACTTTAGTGCCTTTAGCTAAAATTGTTGCGTCACCATTATCAAAATTCCTCACTGATTTCTTCTTTGAAAAGCTAGTTTTGATTTCACCGATTTGCACGTTTTTTGTCAGTTCTAATTCATTGACCCAATCAATATTTGTCTCATAAACGATACTATTTAATTGAAAAATATCAGCATCTATATCTGCATTTAAAATTTCTGCCGCAGTTGGATTTTTTGAAGTTGTGCTCTCTACAGTTGCATTATCTCTCTGACAACCAAACATTGAAAAAAGCGATAATACAATTATAACTGCGCTAATTTTATTCATAATCCGCCTCCTTACAGCAAAAATGCCCTCCATTTAGGAAGGCATTTTTAACAGTACAACTAGCCTACGTGTTTATTTTTTTCTCAAATAAAATGCGGTCGTCCCTGCCAGCAGGCCTCCCAATAATACTAAGCCTAACGGGAAATCATCACCTGTTTGTGGTAAGCTGCTATTCGGTTCTACTTTTGCTGGTGCGTTCGGACTGGGCTCTGCAACCGGGCTCACATTTTCGACTTTATCCGGTGCTTTGTCTGGAGCTTTATTTACCAGTATTTTCGCCGTCACTTTATTGCTATCTTTCGAGACATTTCCTGCAGCGTCAAACGCCTTGACTGTATAGCTGTATGACTGGCCTTGTTTCACTTGCTTATCTGTGTAAGTTGGGTTTGTTACTGTCGCGATTTCTTTACCATCGCGATACACTTTATAACCCGCCACTGCAACGTTATCTTTGGAAGCATCCCAATTTAGAACAACTTCCTCACTCGTCACTTTAGCCACACGTAAATTGCTTGGAACGCTTGGTGCCGCTATGTCCTCTACTTTTGGTGGAACCTCTGCGCCTTCATAAACTAACTGCTGGCCAAGTTCTTGACCTGATGCCGTCATTCTTTGCGCTAATGTGACTGTTTTTAAATCGGTTGGGGCAATGTTCGATTTTAAACGGAATTTGTAGCTCTCACCTTGTGAAATAAGTCGTGCATCGGAGGAAGCTAAATCAACGACGGTATAGCCGTTTGCCGCCTTGACCACACCCGCTTTATCATCTGCCGCAATCAATTTTTCACCATCGCGAATGGGAATGTATAATCTCGGTAACTTGATCGTTTCCGCTGCTGTTTCGATAGGTTTTAGAACATCGCTCGTTTCGTTTGCAACCTCTTTATTTGTAATCGTAATTTCATAGCCTGTGCCATCATTCGTGTACGGCGTCACAGTCATTTCAACCGCTAAATCCTGATATGGCAACGCGTTACCTGCCAAATTACCAGCACCGAACATGCCGTTTTTAATTGCGGTTGTTAGTTCATCACGTTTTGTCGATGTTGTCGGCTTATCCTGCGATTGCATCCACGAAATGACCCCACCCAAATTATTTTCTTTCACATAGTTCGCCTTGGCTGTCACAGACTTAACGTTGTCATATGTGAAAAATGCGCCCGTTTCTTTACTATATAAATACGGTGCTTTAGCGATATCATCCCAGTATTCCGTCAAGCCTGGCGTCACTGCTTTTAACGTATCAATGCTGCGATAAGACCAGATCCCGCCAACCGTTCCACCGTCACCAGCGACAAGCGGTTTTTCATTATTCGCGCCATTACTCGTGGAACCGTCCGCGTTTTTATTCGTGCGCTCCACTGCTTGAAATAGGCCCGGCAGACTCGTGTTCGTGCCCTCTGCCACCGTATTCCAACCACGCGTGTAAAATGCGGCGCCAATCACGATTTTCTCAGAAGGAACACCCTTACTTTGCAAATATTTCGTCACACCATCCACCGACAAACCATAGTTCGCATAAGGATCATTCGGATTATCATAAAGCGCCGTCTGATGCCCAGTTACACTATCCCAAGCACCATGCATATCGTACGTCATCATGTTTCCAAAATCAATAATTTCAAAAACTTTCTCAATATCAATACCCTGACTCATCGTCCACTGCGACGCTGGCAAAGCTACAGACAACTCATATGTCCGATCCAACGTCTCACCCTGTGCATCAAGCGCCGTACGCAAATCCTGCAACAATGTCACATAATTCGCCTTATCCGCAGGCCCAGCATTTGGCGTTCCTTCATCTTCCTTATTATCAAGCAAATCCCCATCACGAGGCGAATTCGGATACTCCCAATCCACATCCACAAAATCCATGTTCGTATATTTCACAAACTTCATGACATTCTGTACAAAATTAGCGCGCGCTGTATCATTTGCTGCCATTTCAGAAAAATCACCCGACTTTGACCAACCGCCAAGAGAAACCCCAATTTTCAAGTTTGGATTGGCCGCACGTAAATCTTGAAGCGCATTCAAAATGCCCCCCATCGCTGTTTTCTGGCCAACCGCAGCACTCACGGCCGCATCTTTATCTGTGAAAACCAAATTCCCCGCACTATCAAAATCCATAAATGCAAAATTTAAATGTGTCAATTTGTCAGCTGGAATATCTTTTGGATAGAACTTACCTTCAGATTCTGTAATCGACCAATCACCATAGTACATCACGTTTCGATACGGTGACTTCGCTTCCGCTGCAGCCACTTTTGGCGTGTTTACGATTCCTAAAATACCCGATAAAGCAATTGATAAAACAAGTAATATCGCTGTCAAACTCCCAAAAATCTGTTTTGTCCTCTTTTTCATTTTTTTGCCTCCCAATTTTTCCGTAATGTCCCCAAGTTTCCTCCATTTTTTGTGGTCACCTCCACAAACAGGCAGCGCTTACAATTTAAGCGTCCCGAATAAACTCCCAATCTACTCTATCTTATCATATTTATTCTGAAAATTACATCTAAAAAGATAAAACCACAGTATTATAATGTTAAAAACGCCTCTTGCAAATCCCGCCTATTTCCGCGAGCTTACAAAAAGCGTTTTCGATAACTATACTAATGATTTTAAAGTTTCCAAACGAAGTTCATCCGTTCCAGCAAGCACAACATCCGCACGTCTCAAAACTGTCGCATCGCCAATCCCGATAGCTCGAATTCCAGCATCTTTGATTGAATCCACACCAGCGGCCGCATCCTCCACACCGACACAAACATCGGCGGGTAAATCGAGCAGTTCAAGCGCCTTCAAGAAAATCTCAGGGTCTGGTTTTGATTTCTCAATTTTCGCTGCATCGACCACGAAATCAAACTGCTCACGTATGCCTAATGACTGCAAAATCACCTCGGCATTTTTCGATGCAGAAGCCACTGCAGTACGAATTCCAGCCTGTTTTAGCTCATCCAAAAAAGCTTCCATGCCTGGTAAAATATCGCTCGGCTTAATATCCACGATCGTCTCTTTATACAGCTCATTTTTCCAATCCGCCATCTCATTTTTTTCAGTGGCATTAAAATCTGCTAAACGATCTCCATATTCCAAAATCCGATCTAAAGAATCCATCCGACTAACGCCCTTTAATTCCTCATTAAACACGCGATCGATCTTTATATCAAGCCGCTCTGCAAGCTTTTTCCAAGCACGGTAATGGTACTCCGCTGTATCCGTAATAACACCATCCAAATCAAAAATAACGCCTTCTAACTTTTCCATCCTAAACTCCTTTTGGAAAGCCTACTTATCACCACCGATACGTACGCCTTTCATGAAATATTTATTCAAAACAATGTATAAAATCAAAATCGGAATAATCGAGACAACCGAGGCCGCCATAATATAATTCCACTGGGTCGCATTTTGCGTCTGAAACGACTGCAAACCAAGCGTCAACGTGTATTTTTCTGGGGATGTAATATAGAGTAACGGTTTCATGAATTCATTCCACAAACCGAGAAATACAAATACACCTTGCGTTGCGATCGACGCTTGAGCCATCGGGAAAACGATTCGGAAAAACGTCTGCGTCCGGCTGAGCCCGTCCATTTGCGCGGCTTCCTCGACCTCTTTCGGGAAGTTCACAAAGAATTGACGCATCATGAAAATGTAACCGAAGTTAATGGCACCTGGTAAAATCAGTGCATTATACGTATCCAAAATCCCAATCGATTTCATAATTAAATAGTTTGGAATAAGCAAAATTTGCGCTGGGACCATAATCACCGCTAAAATAATCAAAAACATCTGCTTTCTTCCAGGAAAACTGAGTCGTGCCAGTGCATATCCCGCCATACTATTAAAAATAATATTTAGGATCGTTCCAGAAGTTGCGATGATAAATGAGTTCAATATCCACCTCGGAAATAGCGGATCTCGCGTGAAAATATAGCTGAAATTTTCAAGTGTCGGCGCTTTCGGTAGTAAAGAAAGTCCGCCACCGATGATCTCACTATAAGGTTTGAATGACGCCATCACCGCCCATAAGAACGGGTACAGCGTCACTAATCCGTAACCAATTAGCAACGTGTAGGTTAAGATTTTCCAAAAACGTTTTATCTTCATGATGCCGCACCTCCGTCCTCATTAACATCTTCTTTATTCAACTTCCGCGCGAGCATCGACACTACGAAGATGATAATCGTCAGTAAAATCGCGATTGCCGAAGCATACCCCATTGTATCGAACGATTTAAACGCGTACTGATAAATAATGAGTGAAAGCGTTAATGTGGCGTTATTCGGGCCACCACTCCCACCAGAAATGATATATGCTTGGTCAAAAAGTTGAAAACAGCCGATAATACCCATTAAAAGGACATAATTCGTAATCGGTGCAATCTGAGGAACTGTAATCCGCGTCAAACGTTTCCAAGCATTCGCGCCGTCCACCTGCGCCGCCTCGTACATCGTTTTCGGAATATCCTGCAAGCCCGCCAAGTAAATCGTCATGAAAAACGGCACAGTAGACCAAATATTCATCACCATAATCGTACCAAGCGCGAATTGCGTTTCATTAATAAAATTAATCGGTTCACTAAGAATGCCAAAATCAACTAAAATATTATTGACTGGTCCAGTTAAACTGAATAAAAACATGAATATCATAGTCAGCGCCGAGCTCGACGTTAACGTAGGTAGGAAAAAGATCGTTCGGAATGTATTTTGAAATTTAATTCCCGAATTAAGTAATGACGCCATTAATAACGCCAAAATCGTCTGGCAGGGCACCACGATAATAACATAGCGTACTGTGTTTTTGAGCGCAATCCAGACACGCTCATCTTGGAATGCGTTAGTATAATTCTTCAGCCCAACAAACTGGTAGCTGGATTCGCCGACTAGACTAACTTTGTTTAAAGATAGGAATAATGCGTAGATAATTGGTATCAATGTGAAAACGGTCATGATAATGATTGTTGGTAACATGAAAGAGATACCTTGTGCGGCTTCTTTTGCCTTACGCTTAGACTTGTTTGGATTCATTTTTTCAACTCCCTTTGTTGAGGTATTCCTTGCCAAATTAGAGCTTCGATATACTTGAGAATGTGATAAGTATTTAATCCATCAGTGGCTCTTAGACGCCAAGTTCGGAAGCTGCCTCCTGTTTTTTATGGAAGTTTGGGCTTCTCGAGGATATAGAATATCGAGATTCGTGCTTGAGTCATGTTCCGCGCCTTCGGATCTAGCTCCAACAGCCAACTCCTCGAAAACTTCACACCCTCCACAAAAACCAAGTGCGGGTTTTTATTGCGGCCGCTCCAGTTTTTTTCGGAGCTAAACGGGCTGTTTCCGCTTTTCAGGCGATCTAGCTCCAACAGCCAGCCTCTCGGAATTTTCGGTGCCTCCGAAAAATCCAAGAGAAGGATTTATCTGCGCCCCCTAACAAATTCTGTCGAGGCTAACGGGCTGTTTCCGCTTTTCAGTTTTTCAATTGTGTTTTTATATCATTATTCGCACTCGTCGTCGCTTTTGTCATCGCTTCTTTCAGTGTCATTTCGCCTTTGAGCGCTGATGGGAGCATGTTTTTGTATTGGTCTGCAACAATCGAAAGTGTCGTTCCGTCTTGCCATGGTGTCGCATATTCTGCGCCAGCTACGAACGGTTTTAAAATCGGATCTGTCTCAATTTTCATTTCTTTCGCTACGGATTGGCGTGATGGCAATACTGATGCGCCCTCTGCCCATGTCTTCATGCCTGTTTTCCCTGTGAAATATTGAATCAATTCCCACGCTGCATCTTTGTCTTTTGCTGCCGCGTTCATCGAATAACTCACCGTGAATACCATCGTTCCTTTTTTACCATCAATCGTTGGTACTTCTTTCGTTCCAAATTTCACATCTGGGAAGTTCTGCTCTAAATGTGCGATTGCCCAGTTTCCTTCGACCATCATCGCCGCTTTTCCAGCTCCAAATGAGTCTCCTGACCAGTCTTGTCCCAAATCAGCTGGGCGTTTAATCAAGCCTTTTTGATACCAATCTACTAGTGGTTGTAATGCTGTTATAATTTTTGGATTATCCAGATTAGAGTAGCCATCTTTATCTAAAATTGGTTCTCCAGATGCTTGCGCGATGTACATTTGGCGAGCAAGGTCAGCCGTGAAGGCACTAGGAACAACGTCTTTCGGCAATTTAGCTTTTAAATTTTCAAGGAAAGTCCCCATTTTGTCAGCCGTTGTAGGAATTGTATTTGGATCAATCCCAGCATCCGCGAACATCTTCTCGTTATAGAAAATTCCAAGTGTCGAATAATCTTTCGGCAAGCCATACTGCGCCTTATCTTCGCCTGTAAATGCACTGTAAACAGGTTTATAAAAATCATCTTTATTAAAATCTTTCGTCTTCGAAATGTAATCGTCGAGCGGTGCCAGAACTTTCTTATCAATCAAACTCGGTGCAAGATAAGCATCCACATAAAATACGTCTGGTGCTGTTCCACCAACTAAATCCGTCTGAAGTTGTGTTTCGTAGTCATTGTAAACCTTCTCTTTCACCTTAATTCCAGACTCTTTTTCAAAGTCTGCAATAAGTTTTTTGCGTGTTGTATTCTCCGCTTCTGTACCTTTCCAAACCCCTAGCGTCACCGTTTTCCCCTCTGTTGATGCCTTATCTTTCGTTCCATTTCCGCAGGCAACTGTAAACACCAATGCAAAAACAGCCATCATTACTCCCAACATCTTTAAAACCTTTTTCATAAAAATTCCCTCTCCTTTTCATCTAATTTAAGAAAGCGTATTCATTTAACGTTATTCTATTCCAAAACGTTTCGGATGTCAAGCGCTTATTTTTAAAATAATAAATGTTTAGAGTTGTAACTTTCGCTAATATCGCCTAAAATAGGGATAAATGGTAATTAGAATTGGAGGTATAACGTTTTGGCAACAATCAAAGATATTGCGAAAGACACCGGTTTTTCTGTAACCACTGTTTCGCGTGCACTCAACGGTTATAGCGATGTAAATGAAGAGACACGAGCTATCATTCGCGCCTCCGCACAAAAATTAAAATACAGCCCAAACATGCTAGCCCAGAGCCTCGTTACAAAGAAATCCAAAACCATTGGCCTGCTTGTAACCGACTTAAAAAGAGAAAGTGTGAAAGACAATTTTGTATTTGAAGTATTGTGTGGCGTAAGTGAATATGTAGCAACGATAGACTACGAAATGATCTTGATCAGCACGACCACATCCAGGCAGCGCAACAAAACATTCAGCCAAGTCGTCGGCGAACGAAACCTAGATGGCGTCGTGATCCAAGGTCTGAAAAAAGACGATCCTTACTTAACAGAGGCCGTCGCAAGCAACCTTCCCACCGTCCTTATTGATATTCCAATTGAAAACGATTCGACAGGTTTTGTCACATCAGATCAAGAAGAAAGCGTGAAGACAGCAATCAAATATTTATCGCGTCTAGGACACAAGAAAATCGCCTTCATGAATGGCCACAAACACGCCTATGTGAGCGAAATTCGTTTCAAAGCTTATCAAGAAGCCCTATCCGAAATCGGCATTACATATGATGAAAAGCTGATTTGTTATGGTGATTTTGAAGAAGAGAAAGCCTATCAGACCGCGCTCAATTTCTTACTTGCAACACAGGATGTATCCGCGATATTCTGCGCCAGCGACATCATGGCATTAGGCGTTTTACAAGCCGCTCGCGAACTGCAAATTAGCGTTCCTGAAGAACTTTCGATCATCGGTTTTGATAATATTTTATTAACCCGCTACGTCAGTCCTTCGCTAAGCACCGTGGCACAAAGCCCTTTTGAACTCGGAAAAGCCGCGGCAACGCTTGTTTTAGAGATCATCAACAAGACTTCAAGCGAACACCATCAAGTTTTACAGAACGAACTTATCGTCCGCGAATCCAGCGGTCCTAAAAATTAAAATAAAGAGGAACGCCTGGTTTAGGTGCTCCTCTTTATTTTATTAACCGTCAAAAACACGAAAATAATAACCGCAAACCAGTAGATCATCCCGAAATATGGAATAAAGAATCCCGTCAACTTAAGAATCGTCTTCAACACAAGTGGTAGCGTCATTCCATAAGCCCCGAACATCCACAACCTCTGGTAACTAACCGATGCACTGCGCCCAAATGGGATCGATGCCAATGCGATGACGAAAATCAGCACTACACTAATAATCACTTGCAAAAACGCCTTCACATACTGGTAGAAAAACGCCAACTGTTTAACCTGTGATTCATTGTCCTGCAACAACTTCAACGCATCTGTATTTGTATATTTCTCCTGCGTTCCCCAAATCGGCAAACTACTATACGGCATAGTATTTGGCGACATCAAACCATTCTTCCCAAACTTAAATCCATCCTTTTTCAGCTCCACAACATAATCCGTCTTCGCCCGCTGTGTCACATCTCCAATCATAATCGTCACATCAAAAACTGGAACGGGAACAATCAAAGGCTCCCCATCGTAATCCAGTCCTTGCTCTGATAACACAAATGGCTCCATTTCCGTCAAAAGTGCCTCATAATCCAATTTTGACGTCTTCGAAAAACTAGAAAAACTCAAAATAAGGGATGAAATCAACACCAAACACAGCAAATAAAAAAACGATTTCCAAATACTTTGAGGTTTCCACTTCCCAATTGCTTTCCATTGGAAAAATAAACTCTGTTGAAACTGCTCGATTATTCCCATTTCCACTTCACATCCAAAACGTTATTTACTCTTAAAAATCATATTAAACCATTATATTATTTAAATCAATCATAAAAATTAATTTGACTTTCCGAAACGTTTCGTATAAAATGTGAATCAAAAGAAAGCGTTACCCATTCATTTATAATTATGTGCTACGAAAGGATGCTAATATGCTATTAAAAAATGATATTCAGGCTTTAAAATACGATAAAGGTACAGGAGAATTAAATAATTGGCTCATCACTGAAACACGCTTCAATCCCGAGACACTCGGCAAAGTCGAAGCCGTTTTCAGTTTAGGAAATGGCTATATGGGACTACGTTCAGCGACAGAAGAACGCTATTCTAAAGAAGTCCGCGGTAATTTTGTGGCCGGGACATTCAATAAGTTCCTCGGAGATAAAGAAGTCACCGAATTGCCAAACGCGGCGGATATGACCGAAATGGCGCTCACACTCAACGGCGAGACATTCCAGCTCACAGATGGTGAAATTCTAGATTTCGATCGCACGCTCAACCTAAAAGATGCCGAGCTATCACGTCAAATCCATTGGCGCTCCCCATCAGGTGACGAGTATAAACTTTTTTTCACCCGCTTCGTCTCCCTAGATAATAAGCACATTATTGCTCAAAAAGTCGCGATTACACCTCTTTCAAGAGACCTTACGCTAAAATTAAACTCTGGCATCAACGGTCAAATAACTAACACTGGTACGCAGCATTTCAAAGAAGGCGTCCTTCGTTTATACGATCAAAAAATCATGAAACTTGAAGCACATACCACCGAATCTAATATTGATTTTGCGCATTTTACCCGTCATGAATTCACCCTAGAAAATGACACATTTACACCGAAAAACACCATTTTCATGGATCGTCGTAAGATTTTTACAACATTTGAACCAGAAACGATTAAAAAGAATGAAACGATCACCATTGAAAAAATATCTGGCGTGTATACAAGTCGCGATAGAGATTGGGAAAACGTTGATACAGCACTCGCCTCTTTTGCTACCGTTCCAAACTACGATACTTTATTCCAAGCTCACCGCAAAGCATGGCGCACTAACATTTGGGAACAATACCCGATTCAAATCGAAGGCGTTGATTTCGACCAACTTGCGATCCGATTTGCCGTTTATCACCTAACAGGCATGACGCCAGCGCATGATAACCGCATGAATATTGGCGCGAAAGGCCTTTCCGGCGAAGGTTATAAAGGTCATGCTTTCTGGGATACCGAAATTTTTGTGTTACCATTTTTCACAACATCCAATCCAAAAATCGCCCGCCAACTCCTAGAATATCGTTTCCTTTCCATACCTGGCGCGGTCCGCAAAGCAGCAGAGAACAATTACGAAGGCGCTATGTTCCCGTGGGAATCCGCTTGGCTTGAAGACGGTGAAGTAACCCCAGTTTGGGGCGCAGCCGACATCATCACTGGCGAACCGACGAAAATCTGGTCTGGTTTCATCGAACAACATATCACCGCTGACATCGCGTTCGCTGTTTGGCAATATTACCAATTCACTGGCGATCAAGATTTCATGGAAAAACACGGTTACGAGCTCCTATTTGCCACAGCAGTTTTCTGGCAATCGCGTCTCGAAGAAAATAGTGATCACTATGAAATAACTGGCGTTGTCGGTCCCGATGAATACAAGGAGCATGTCGATAACAACGCCTTTACGAACTATATGGCACACTGGAATTTAGAAAAAGCGATCCACTATTACGACCTACTACTACAAGAAAATCCAGCATTACTAGAAGCACTTTCAAGCAAATGGGACTTAAGAACCAACTACCGAAAATGGCAAGAAAAATCAAGCAAACTCTACCTACCACAGCCGAATTCCGAGTTAGTAATCCCTCAAGACGACACTTATTTATCCAAAAAAATCATTGATCTAACACCGTATAAAGAAGCTTCACAAGTCGGCGCCCTATTCCTAGAGTACAATCTAGACCAAGTCAACGATATGCAAATCACAAAACAAGCCGACGTCATGATTCTCCTTTACCTACTAGAAAACGAATTTTCACCAGAAGTGAAGCAAGCAAACTGGGATTATTACGAACCAAAAACACTACACGATTCATCCTTGAGCCGCGCCACACATAGTATTTTAGCATCCGATTTAGGCGATAAAGAACTGGCTTACTCCATGTTTGAAAAAGCAAGTCGCATTGATCTTGGTCAGAACATGAAATCGAGTGATCCCGGCATTCACTCCGCATCAATCGGTGGCATTTGGCAAGTGGTCGTTAACGGTTTCGGCGGCGTCCGTATGCTTGATGGTAAACTCTACCTACACCCGCATCTTCCAGAGAAATGGACAGCGCTACAATTTCCGATTTACTGGAAAGGCTCCCGCTTGCTAATCAACGTCACAAAAGATACTATCAAAATAACAAATACATCAAATAATGACGTTCAGTTAACACTAAATGGCACTGAAATATCAATTTTAGCCAATACAACATTTACAAATAACTAAAAATTGAAGGAGCAAGCCAATCTGGTTCTTGCTCCTTTCACTAATTTTGTGAGGTGTAATATGAAAAAAATCAACCCAAGTATCATTTATCCAATCGAAAACTGGCAGGTATCCGAATCCGAGTATACTTTAGAAACAAACCAACGTAGCGAGACCATTTTCACCGTCGGGAATGGCTATATCGGGATTCGTGGTTGCACCGAAGAAACCATGCCTGAGCTTGAAAACCACACGCTTCCAGGAACCTACATCAATGGTTTTTACGAAACGGCACCGATTATTTATGGAGAAGCAGCTTATGGTTATGCCGAAAATCACCAAACCATTCTAAATGTCCCTAACGCATTACCGTTTGAAATAACAGTAGATGGGGAGAAAATAACACTATTCAGCGGTAAAATAACGGACTACTCTCGAAAACTCTCTTTTAAAACCGGCCTATTCGAGCGACAATTCACGTGGACCTCTGAAAAAACAGGAAAACAGCTTAAAATCATATTTTCTCGATTAGCCTCATTCACCAGAAAGCACGTAGCGGCCATTAAAATCAACATTCAGCCAGTAAATTTCATGGCTGCGGACATCCAAGTCACATCTTCCCTCCAAGGCGCTGTAACAAATCAAGAACATGATGGCGATCCACGTGCTGGAGCTGCTTTTTCAGGGCAAGTTCTAAACACAGAAAAAGTGATTCAACAAAGCGGTATACTTGGTTTATTTCAGCGTACTACTTCTTCCAAACTAGAAATTGCTAGCGGTATCAAGCACAGTATTCCAGGTTCTGTATCGCAAAAACAAGATTTTTGGTCAGAATCATGGCAATTTGACGGTTCAACATCCATAGAAATCTCAAAATTCATTGGTTATGCTACCTCTGAAAAAGATAATATCCAAACACTTTGCACAGAACTTGAAAAAGCCTCGAAAGCTGGATTTGCACAACTTGTACAAGAACAAGTGGATTATCTTGATCTATTTTGGAATCGGGCTGATATTGGAGTTACTGGCGATGACGCGTTGCAACAAGCGCTCAGATTCAATGCCTTCCACTTGCTCCAATCCGTTGGGCGCGATGGTAGGACAAATATTGCAGCTAAAGGCGTGACCGGTGAAGGTTATGAAGGGCATTATTTCTGGGATACCGAGATTTTCATTTTCCCATTTTTCGCATTTACCCAACCCGAAATCGCGAAGAAATTGCTCGAATATCGCTATAGTATATTGCCGAATGCCAAAAAACGAGCTCGCGATCTAGCATGTTCCGGTGCACTTTTCCCATGGCGTACTATCAACGGTGAAGAAGCCTCTGCCTATTATCCAGCTGGAACCGCACAAATTCATATTAATGCAGATATTATGCATGCCTTGAAATTATATACTGAGGTTACCAACGACACAGATTTCCTCAATGAAAAAGGCCTTGAGATGCTAATTGAAACTAGCCGTTTTTACATGGATTACGGTGATTTTGTGGAGGGCCGTGGCTTTACAATCAATGGTGTGACTGGACCAGATGAGTATACCGCGCTGATAAACAACAACACCTATACAAATATGATGGTGAAAGATCAGCTCGAATTCCTGCTCACCTCACTTACCGATGAAGCGCGGATCAAGTTCAACATTAGTGACATAGAGATTAAAAATTGGACTCTTGCAGCTAAAAATATGTATATTCATCGCACAAATTCTGCACTAATCGGTCAAGATGATTCTTTCTTAAACAAAGGGAAATGGCCTTTTGAAACCACACGCGAAGATCAATATCCATTATTACTCCACTTCCATCCCATGAAAATATATCAAAAACAGGTTTTGAAACAAGCTGATCTTATTCTTGCGATGGTTTTACAAAGCGAACGATTTTCAGATGAGGAAAAACAGGTCAACTATGACTATTATGAACCTCTAACTACACACGATTCATCCCTTTCACCAGCAACTCATGCGATTATTGCAGCTGAACTCGGTCGAATGGAGCAAGCGGTATCCTTCTTTTACTATACAGCTAGAACGGATCTTGACGACTACCATCACAACGTAAAAGATGGCGTACACACAGCTGCGATGGCTGGAAGTTGGTTAACAATTGTCTATGGGTTTGCTGGCTTACGAATTAAAAATGGCGAACTCCATTTCCAACCACGCCTACCTGACAAATGGACTGGCTATCAATTCCGCATCACATTCCAAGGTCGCATCATTGAAGTTCAAACGACAACCTCTGGGACAAATTTCACCCTAATTCAAGGCAATTCCATCCAATTATTTTCTGATGGGAATCCAATTCAATTATAATGTTTCACGTGAAACATCGAAAAAGCGCGTTCTAATGCGAAACTAGAACGCGCTTTTTCATATATCTATTATTTACTCTCTAAATCATGTACAAACAATCCACTCAATAACTTCGGCTCAAACCAAGTTGATTTCGGTGGCATAATCGCACCAGCATCTGCAACATCAAGTAGATTATCCATCGTCGGCGGATACATCGAGAACGCAACTGTATATTTTCCAGCGTCCACCAACTTCGCTAACTCCGCAAGTCCACGAATCCCACCAACGAAATTAATCCTGTCATCACGACGAATATCCTTAATACCAAACAGCGGTTCCAATACCTGATCCGCCAAAATAGAAACATCCAAGCTCGCAATCACGTCTCCACCAGCAAACTCAGGCTTCACTTTTAAACCGTACCAAGCGCCATCCAAATACATCCCAAACGTGTTTGGTATCGCTGGTTTATACGCCTCTTTCCCGACCTTCTCTACATCGAATTTTAGCGCGATTTGCTCTAAGAAATCAGGCGCAATCGGCACATCAACAACCCGATTATAATCCAGAATCTCCAATTGATCTTGCGGGAATAACACCGATAAGAAGAAGTTAAATTCTGCGTTCGCACCAGCATCAGGAAACTCCTCCCGACGCTTCAATCCTACCTTCACAGCCGATTCCGTACGATGATGCCCATCCGCAATATAAAGCGCCGGAATCTCCTCAAACGCCTCTGTAAGCTTATTTACCACGTCTGCGTCATCCACCGTCCAAATCCGATGCGTCACATCATGAAAACTATCAAAATCATACACAGGATCATGACTACCAATCCAAGCATCCACAACCTCATTAACCGCCGCATTCGACCGATACGTCAAGAAGATTGGACTCGTGTTCGCATCCGTCACATCCACATGGCGAATCCGGTCAAGCTCCTTCTCCTCACGCGTCAACTCATGTTTCTTGATCGCACCACTCACATAATCATCAATCGCCGTACACGTCACAAGCCCCGTCTGCGGTCGCCCATTCATCACCAGTTGATACAAATATAATTTCGGCGTCGCATCCTTCGTAAGCCATTCCTTGTCCTGAAACGCCGTCAAATTCGCCGACGCCTGCCCATAAACCGAAGCATCATACGGCGATACATCTTTCGCCAAATCAATCTCCGCCTTATCAATATGTAAAAATGACAACGGGTTCGCATCACCAAGTTCCCGCGCCTCCTCCGTATTCAACACATCGTACGGCAATGACGCCACATCATTCACGACATCCGAACTCGGTCTAATCGCCTTAAAAGCTCTAATTTTCACCACAAAAATTCCCTCCTTATTTTATAAAAATAGCTACGACAGAAAAACTATCGCAGCTATTCATTTTATCCTAATAAGCCGTCACACCAGCAGGTTCGATCACACGAACACGAATCACGCCTGGAATCGCGCCAAGACTCTTCTCCACAACTGCCAAATTCGCCTGCGCACCTTTTTCCATATCGATCAGTGTATACGCATAATCGCCTTTACTGCGATTCGTCATGTCCAAAATATTGATCGATCCATTTGCCAGTTCCGTCGTGACCTGTCCAACCATATTCGGTACATTATGATGAAATACCGCCAGGCGTGGATGTCCATTATAAGGCATATCCACATTTGGAAAGTTCACAGAATTCTTGATGCTTCCAGTCTCTAAAAAGTACGCCAATTCCTTCGCTGCCATTTTAGCACAGTTCGTCTCCGCTTCTTCCGTCGAAGCTCCTAAATGAGGCAATACTTCCACGCGCGGATGCTGAATAAACGATTCTTTCGCAAAATCCGTAATGTACATGCGCAATTGGCCAGCATTAAGCGCATCAACCATCGCATCCTCATCCACTAATTCCCCACGTGAAAAATTCAGCAAGACCGCGCTCGGTTTCAGCAATTGCAACGTTTCCCGGTTGAACATGCCCGCCGTATTATCCTTCAACGGCACATGCACCGTCAAATAATCACACGTTGCTAAAACTTCCTCCAGCGTCATCGCGCGTTCCACTTCCTTCGAAATCCGCCAAGCCGTATCGACCGAAACATAAGGATCATAACCGACAACATCCATGCCCAGCGCCAACGCATCATTCGCCACAAGCGCACCAATCGCGCCTAAACCGATGATTCCAAGTCGTTTCCCAGCCAGTTCAGTCCCAGCAAACTTCTTCTTCCCAGCTTCAACCTTTTTCTCAATATCCTCACCATCAAGCGTTTTCACCCATTCTGAACCTTCCAGAATCGGCCGCGCACCCATAAATAAACTCGCTAATACCAGCTCTTTCACCGCGTTTGCATTCGCGCCAGGCGTGTTGAAAACCACGATTCCCTTATCCGAACATGCGTCAACAGGAATATTGTTCACTCCCGCACCTGCTCTAGCAACGGCTTTCACACTCTCTGGAAAATCAAAATCATGCAGATCATAACTTCGCAGTAAAATACCATCCGGTACTTGATTCCCGTCAATTAAGTACTTCTCCACATCGAACTTACGTAATCCTTCTTTCGCAATCGCATTGAAAGTCTGAATATTAAACATGTATTTCTCCCCCTTTATGAGTCGCTACAAATTTTCCCATCAGAGTCGTCAATGCTTCAACACCCTCATACGGAAATGCATTGTAGATACTTGCGCGCATACCACCAACCGAGCGATGTCCCTTCAAATTTTCAAAGTGAAGTTCCTCCGCTTCTTTAATAAATAAGGCATCTAAATCCGCTGAACCCGTCACAAACGGCACATTCGTAAGCGAGCGATCAGCCTTGTTTACAGGAGACGAGAACAACGATGACGCATCCAAATAATCATATAAAAGTCCAGCTTTCTTCCTATTCAGCGCCTCGATTCCCGCCACGCCACCTTGCTCCTTAATCCATTCAAAAACCAACTTCGACACATAAATCGCAAAAGTCGCTGGCGTATTGTACATCGAACCATTCTTCGTCTGAACCTCGTAATCAAGCATTGCCGGCAAACCAGCTACATTTCCAATCAAATCCTCTCGAACAATAACGATCGTGAGACCCGCAGGACCAATGTTTTTCTGAGCTCCTGCATAAATCAAGCCAAACTTGCTCACATCGTACACACTCGACAAAATATTGGAAGACATATCCGCGACAAGCGGCACATCACCCGTTTCAGGAGGTGTGAAAATCGCCGTACCCTCAATCGTATTATTTGTCGTAATATGCAAATAAGCCGCATCGGACGGCACACGCGGTATCTCTGGAATATAACTGAAATTCTTATCTTTGGACGACGCCAAAACTTCAACATCACCAATTTTAGCCGCTTCCTCTATCGCTTTTTCAGACCATGACCCTGTATTGACATAATAAGCCGTCTTGCCAGCCATCAAATTCATTGGTACCATGCTGAATTGCAGACTAGCCCCGCCTTGCAAGAATAAGATTTTGTAATTTTCGGGGATGTGCATTAATTCACGCAATAGCGATTCTGCTCCCGCAAGGATTTCCTCAAACAAATCCGAACGATGACTTAATTCCATTACTGACATTCCTGAACCCTTGTACGATAATAACTCCTCCTGCACCTTCTCTAAAACCGGTACGGGCATAATCGCAGGTCCTGCTGAAAAATTATACGCTCTTTTCACTAAACATCTCTCCTGTTCCAATCGTATTTCCAACCTACAACTATGATCTTTTAATACAAAAACTGTGACAAGCCTTATAAGTGTCGCGAAAAGCCTACTTTGGAGTTCACCTATGTATCTCATTCCCATTTACAGTCTAATCAAACCCACGAATAAATACTTACTCCTAACACTTGGATACATTATATCAGAAAATACGAATATTTTCAGACAAATTGAACTTATTCTGCGTGTTTTTATTGTCAAATCGGAAGAAAGCGTCATCATATGGCTAAAAACCTAGTGACACTACTTCCAACCCTATTTCAAATAAATTTTATTAAACAATTATTTCCCGGGTAATAATCGCCTAGATCGGAATACAATCAAATATATTGCTAAAAAAATCACCAAAGTCACAATCGACCAACGATACATCATTGCATAACTATAATTGGCTGCAATAAAACTCAGTCCAAAACTACCAAGCGCCATCCCGACATCCATCCCTGACAAAAATGTCCCATTTGCGATACCTTTTTTATCAGGTGCCGCACGATCCACCGCCAAAGCCTGTAATGAAGGTTGCACCATTCCATAACCGAGACCGAAGAATAGCGAAGCTCCGAACAAAGTCCAAGCTCCTGTTGCAAATGACAACCACCATAATCCAATGCCCATCAGTAGGATTCCAGGAATAATAACGACCCGATGTCCTTTCGAATCATATAATCGCCCTGCAAAAACACGACTTATTAATACCATAATTGCCTGCCCGACAAAGAAAATCCAGACCATTTTCACGTGTAATTCCAGTCCATAAATCATCATAAACGTCTGAATTCCACCTAACGGAAACGCCATCAACATGCACAGCAATGCAGGCAATAACGCCCCCTTATCGAACAATTGCATTTTATGTTTCACAACGATCTCCTGTTTTGGCATTTGAAGTCTTGTTACCAATATAAACACCAATACCATCAACACAATCGAGAACCCAATCAGAAAATTAAACGAAAACTGGTTCATCAAAATAATCGCAATAATCGGTGCAAGCGACATCCCAAGTGCCGTCGTCAATCCATAAAAACCAATACCTTCCCCCGTCCGATTCGGTGGCACAAGTGTCGAAACACCAGTCGCAATGGAAGTTGTTGTAATCCCCCAACCGACGCCATGAAATAATCGTAGCACCAGAAGCGCCGATACAACCGTTGACCAATAAAAATTCACCGTAACCGCAATCAATACAAAAAAGCCAACCAAAATCATTATTTTCGCACCAAAACGATCATTTAGCCCTCCTGCAATAACTCGCATAAATAAAGCTACCAACGAAAATAAGCCCACCGCCAAACTCGCCTGGGTTTCCGTACCTCCAAGTTTAATAATCTGCGCCGGTAAAGTAGGCATGAAAATTTGAAAACCAATATATAAAAATAAACTAGAAATCAATAAAATAACGTAATCTTTCGTCCACAACTTCGCCTTCAAAAAATCCCTTCTCACTCTAAATTATTTTCAATCCGCGCTAAAATATCCAAATATGTTGCAAGTTCTACATCCGATATCCCTTGATAAAAATGCGCACACGTCTCCTCCACCACATTTCGAATCAGTTGCACTTTTTGTTTTCCTTCTATAGAAAGAGATAATAACGTAATCCGCCGATCCTTCTCGTCCACCATTTTCGTCATCAAATTTTTCCGAACAAGCACATCGATAATCCGGTTCACAGTCGGTGCATCTTTTTCCGCAAAATCAGCCACATGCCGCTGAGAAATCGGCGCCTTTTGATCCACCACATTCAAAACCGACCACTGCTCTGGCGTCACTTCAAAGCGCTCCAAAGCATGTTGTAATCCAAGACTAGCCTTTTTCGCCACCACATTTGTCCGAAACGTAATGCCATCATAAAATTCCCGCATGTTAGATTCACCTTTCCTCAATTAAGTTGTTACAACAATCATTGTCATAACAACTATATCACAAAAAAGATATGATAACAGCATAAAACCATTATCACACCTCTAAATTAAAACTTATTTTTCACTATCTAAAGCAAATTTACCAACAATCGCAGCGACTAAACCACCAACGATAGGCGCTAAAATAAACACCCACAATTGAGATAAAGCTTCACCGCCAGCAAATAAAGCTGGACCAATACTACGAGCCGGGTTAACAGAAGTTCCTGTCAACGGAATACCTAATAAGTGAATTAAAACTAGAGTCAAGCCGATAACTAGACCAGCGAACGCAGGATTTCCTTTTTTACCAGTAACGACGATGATAACTAAAACGAATACGAAAGTTAAAATTGCTTCTACTAAAAACGCACCGCCTGCACCGATATTTCCAAATCCATTTTGACCTAAGTTTTTTGTAGACATATCAGAAAGATTTAAGAATGAAAGCAATGTAACGGTACCAACAATCGCACCTGCTACTTGCGCCACAATATATCCTACTAACTCGCTACCTGAAATTCTCTTGTTCAAGAACATCGCAACGGAAACAGCTGGATTCACGTGACATCCAGAAATAGTCCCAATGCTGTACGCCATCGCAACGATTGACAAACCAAATGCCATCGCAATTCCAAGCGTTCCAATTCCTTCAATTCCGCCGCCTAAAACAGCAGTACCTGTACCGAATAAAACCAAAACAAAAGTTCCGATAAATTCAGCAAATAATTTTTTACTCATGTGTTCTCCTCCTTTTGAAAATTTACGCACTTATTATATATACCTCTAAATTGGCAAATTGTAAACAACTATTTTAGTAATATTTTGCACATTTCAGGAGAAATTGATTTATTTACCTAAAAAAACGCTTACTTCTAAGAAAAAGTGTATAATTATGTTGTATCGATGCAAAAGTGGTGCTCGCACTTCCAAATATTCATAAATAAAATACTACCATGTTTCACGTGAAACATTGAAAATAAAGGAGACCCTAATGGCCATTATTCAAATTAAATCTACAAATCCAGACTTTTCTTTCCTTATTAAGAAGAATCCCGACTCTGGTATGATCCTTCGTCAAATGCGCAAAGGTACCGCACACGGTTGGTACTCCTCACCTGACACCTATAATGTCTATTTTAAAGACGCTGATAATGAGATTTCCTATAAAAAGTATCGAGATGAGAATTTTGAATACCTCAATCTTTCCCGCTACAATTCGAACATTTTCCCGCTAAATGCTTTAGGTGAATTCTTTTCTTTAAAAGAACGTGACTCGCGAGACCTTCCAGGATTCACACACCAGTTCCACATTAATATGCTCTACATCCGTCGCTCTCACTACATTGAGTTTTTTCAAAAATATATGCCTAACTATACTTTCGAAACCACCCATCTTGCTGATAAAAATTGGGCCGTGACGATCTCAACGGAATCTAGTCTTTATGATCTGATCCATATGTCTAATCTCTTTTGCCTGTTTTTTGCGGGTTTCAGTCAAGAATACCTGGATATCACGGACGACTTACTTACCAAATACATCAAAAGTGTCCAGATTACTGATCCACCGTTCTACATCCGTAACCTATTTGTGCATAATTTTCTAACCACACGAAATACGTTCAATAAATTCAAATCCGAACTTGAAGCAACGGATAGATACGATATTCAATTTGATTTCGGTGGCACTGCCGTTCAAAGGCGGAATTTTATCGCAAGTCAGCTGAATTTTGATAAAGTTATAGTTGATATTGGCTGTGGCGAGGGCTTTTACGCGATTCACTTTGCTGCAAAAACGAAGCTAGATTACTACGCGATCGATATTGACCCAGAAATGCTACTCCTAACCAATAAAAAAGCGGCGAAAAAAGAACTCGATAACATCATCACATACCCATCTCTAGAAACTTTTCTAGAAAACGCTCCTACCGAGAAAGTCGATGTTATTTTAACAGAAGTTATCGAACATATGCATACAAAAATGGCGAAAAAACTCATCCGCAACATCATTCAAGCCATCGATTTCGATACATTCATTATTACTACACCAAACAGCGATTTCAATACGTTTTATGGTCTCGAAGGCTTCCGTCATGATGATCATGATTGGGAAATGAGCACAGCTGAGTTTCAAACATGGCTTACGGAAGTAGTTAATGATGATAATATCTCGCTTGAATTCCACGAGATTGGCGACGCAGTCAACGGTATTCACACAACACAAGGTGCCATTTTAAGAAGGGAGAAAATCTAACATGGAATTAAAAACAAAATTACACACGATATTCATGCTTGTCGGTCCAACAGAATGCGGAAAATCAACATTTGCCCGAAACATACTCTTACCACAACTCCAATTTTCAGATCCCGACAAAAACTTCCCCGCAAACATTCAATACCTATCCTCCGATGCGATCCGTCAAGAAATGCTCGGAAAGGACTACGATAAATACGCGCAAATTATGCTCGAAGCAAGCGATCAAACTTTCGAAATGTTATTTAAAAAACTAGATTTAGTGACAAAATTCCCAATCAACGCCGAATTTGTCATTTTAGATACAACAGGGCTTCATGCCGATTTCCGCGAAAAAGTCCGAGAAACTGCCAAAAAGAACAACTATAATCTCGAAGTTATTCTTTTTGACTATCGAAATCGCGAAGACTACTACACAAGCGAACGTTCCAAAAAACTAATTTCAAACCATCTCACGCGTCTAAAAAAGGATATTCTCCCTCATATTGCGCGTGAAAACTATAACCAGATTCATCGCGTTCGTGCCAAGAATTTCACGACACAGCCAGATGATTACACTATAAAAATTACGAACAAAACCGCTTTTTTAGACACGATTTTGCCGACAAATGAAACCTACACGATAATTGGTGATGTTCATGAGTGTGTCAGCGAGCTAAAATCACTCCTACAAAAGCACGGTGTACAAATCGAGGACAATAAAATCACGCATAGCCCGTGTAAAATCGTTCTAGTTGGCGATTGGATCGATAAAGGAAAAAATACACGTGAAATCACCGAATTTCTACATGAAAACCAGCAATATTTCTTATTTGTACTGGGAAATCACGAAAACTTTGTTCATAAATATATTTTGGGCGAAATCAAAGGCGCAAATCAAGAAATTGTCGATAATTACTTCGATTCTATTCCTGATCTTGTTGCAGATCCTATACTTTTCGCGAAATTCGAGGATCTCTTCCATTTAGCACAACCTTTCTACCATTATATTGGCGACGAAACGGCATCTTTCTATGTCACGCACTCCCCTTGCCAAAATAAATATATCGGAAAACTAGACGGAAACTCCATGCGTCATCAACGTAATTTCCATTTAGATCGCACCAAACCTGTTCAAGAACAGCTCGCATTTTTAGAACAAGATGCTGTGAATAATTATCCGTATCATATTTTTGGACACGTAGCTGCAAAAAAAGCGTTTCGTATCAAAAATAAGCTACACCTCGACACCGGATGCGCACATGGCAATACCCTAACCGCGGTCACACTTAAATACCGCAAGCCTATTTTCAAATCGGTCCACTCCGAGAATCAACAATTAGCTGGCGAATTACCCGAACTATTTAAACAAAAACGTACCGTCGCGATTTCCGAGTTAGACACAGAATCACTACGCCGTCTCCATTACATTAGCGAAAACAAGATAAATTTCGTATCTGGAACCATGTCGCCAGCACCTAAAGATCTCGAAACAAATAATTTAGAATCCCTAGAAAAAGGACTGGAGTATTTTGCAAAAAAAGGCATTTCCGAGGTCGTTCTTCAGCCTAAATATATGGGCTCCCGCTGCAACATCTACTTGCATAAAAATACAAAATCTAGTTTTGCAGTCAGTCGAAACGGCTATAAAATAACTCATATTGACTTGACGCCGATTTACCAAATACTACAATCTCAATTTGCAACATATATGGCGGAAAACAACATTCAAATGCTTATTTTAGACGGCGAACTACTTCCTTGGCAAGCACTGGGCAAAGAACTCATCGAAAAACAGTTCCAGCCAATCGAAACCGCCTTAGAAACAGAGCTATCCTTTTTACAATCACATGGTTTTGATGAAAGCCTATCCGCGTTGCTTGATCAATATAACATCAGCGAGTTTGAAACCGATCAAACACAGCTCACCAAGAAGCAACTAAACGACAAATACGGCTCCCAACTTTATCAAAACTACAAACCGCTACATCAAATCAAGCAAACACATGTAAACTTAGCGAAGCATCAAGAAGCATTAGCCACCTACAAACAACAATTAGAAATTTACGGAGCTGAATCAGATCTAGATTACAAAGCTTTTTCCGTACTGAAAATCATTTATAATGATGGAACCGAGCAAATCCCAACTTGGCCCACTTCTGAAATGTATCGCTTTTTGAATGATGATACATTTGAAGTCCTAGATCTAACGCAACCTGACGCCCTTTCCATCGCCTGGAAGTACTTCCATACCATCACATTAACTAACAAAATGGAAGGAATCGTCATCAAACCTGAAAAACTGACGCCACATATCGCACCTTACATGAAGGTTCGCAACATGGATTACCTGTCGATCATTTACGGCTATGACTTCCAATTTCCGCATAAGTTCAATAAGCTAATCAAACAGAAAAATATCAACAAAAAACTCCGCACATCGATCAATGAATGGTCTCTAGGTTCTAAATTACTCCAAATAAACTGGGAAGAAATCTCACCTACGAACCAAAAATTCAATGAAACGGCTGCAAATCTCCTTTTTGAGGTGGAACAAGAACGCGATATCGACCCCCGATTATAATGTTTCACGTGAAACATACAAAAAGAAGCTTCCCCGCGAAAAACGGAGAAGCTTCTTTTTATCCTTTTACAGGCTTAATCACAATATAACGATATGGTTCGCGACCTTCTGAATGTGTTTCCACACGCTTATCTTCGCTTAAAATCGCATGAATTGTCTTTCTTTCAAACGAAGGCATCGGCTCCAAATGAACAACTCGGCGCGTCTTTACAGTTTTATCAGCCATTTTCTTAGCCAATAAAGCTAGTGTTTCATAACGACGTTCCCGATAATCTCCAACATTCACAACAACATTTTTGTACTGTGTTGTGTCTTTATTGGCGATCAGTTGCGTCAAATATTGCAATGCGTTTAACGTCTGACCATGTTTTCCAATCAGCAGGCCTAGGTTATTTCCCGACACTTGGATGCTGACTTCCTTACCTTGTTCAGAGACATCAACGGATACTTCCGCACCCATTTTTGTAGCCACGTCAATCACATACTGAACAGCAGTTTCAATTTGGTTATGTTTCTCGATGACCTTGACCATCGCGAGCCTTGAACCAATTCCGAAAATACCTTTTTTACCAGCGTCCATGATTTCCACGTCTACTTTTTCCCGCGTTGTGCCTAAGTCCTTCAACGCGTTTTGAATTGCTTCTTCAACGGTTTGGCCTTGCGCAGTTATATCTCTCACTTTCTCTTCTTACCTCCCTTTTTCGATGCAGACATTGTCGCTGCTTTCTTTTTAAGTCTTTCTTCTTCCTTCTTAGCCTCTTCCAAAGCCGCAGCTTCGCGTTTCGCCTTGAATGGATTATTAATTAACATTGTTTGGAAAATCGTAAATACGTTTCCGACAACCCAGTAAAGTGCCAACGCTGACGGTAAACTGATACCCGCGAAAAGAATCATCAATGGCATGAAGTAGATAATCATGTTCATCGATTTATTTTGTTGTGTTTGGCCCATCATCGACAATTTAGAAGAAATAAATGTCGTTAGAGCTGCTAAAATCGGTAAAATGAAATACGGATCTTTATCGCCTAGTGTCATCCACAAGAAATCCTGTGTCTTAATCTCGGCTGTCCGGCTAATCGCTTGGTAGAATCCAAGTAAGATCGGCATTTGAATCAATAACGGTAAACAACCCATCATTGGATTTGCATTGTTCTCTTGATATAGACGCATTGTTTCTTGTTGTAGCTTTTGTTTTGTTTCGTTATCTTTTGATTTGTATTTTTCTTGCAGTTCTTTAATTTGCGGTTGCATCGCTGTCATAGCTTTTTGGCTCTTCAGCTGTTTGATCATCAATGGCATAATAAGCAGTCGGATCACAACAGTTGTCATGATAATCCCCATCGCGTAGTTGCCACCAAATAGATTCGCAAACCAAATAATTACTTCTGATAATGGATAGACAATGTAATGGCTCCAAAATCCTGTAGACTCAGATGTGATCGGTGATGTTGACACGCCACAGCCCGCTAAAACAGCCATAAGTCCAACCATCAATCCCACTAAGAGCAACTTCTTCTTCAATTGCATTTTCTTCTTCAAATAGTGCTACCTCCACTCTCCGCCTGTATTTTTTTCATAAAATCATTTCCTTTGACCTTGCTTCAAAGCTTTTGACAATTTCAAAACATGCGTCAAACTTTTCTTAATCTCATGAAAATCCATATTGGCCGCCGGTTTTCTGGCGATGATAATATAATCATAACCTTGAACGATTTGCTCATTCAATTCATGAAAGGATTGCCTAATACGTCGTTTAATATGATTACGTACGACAGCGTTTCCAATTTTTTTACTCACAGAAAGCCCAATTCGAAAATGCGCCAAATCTTCCCTTTTAAATATGTAGACGACAAACTGACGATTCGCGAATGATTTTCCTTTTTTAAATACACGTTGAAACTCATCATCTTTTTTAATACGATATGCTTTTTTCATAAAATCTCCATCTTCTAACCAAAATATCTTGCTAAAAAGAGCCTCGCGCACCCCAGTTAATCCATCAGCCCCGATTCCTGTATTATCTAAATAGGAAGTTACTGATGAATTAACGGTTCACTCTGCTCCGATTCTTCATTAAGGTCTACTACCCCCTCAATAAAAAAACCACTG